>CALOAZ010000032.1:0-42115 GCA_942491355.1 uncultured Phycisphaeraceae bacterium | reverse complement strand
GTGTGCGGCCTGAAAAACTCCACGTTCAGAAAACGGTTCGTCCCGGCAACCGCTTCGGTGGCGATCATGCCACCGGTCTGTCGCCGTCGGCGGCCAACCATGAAAGCGCTGACGTAGGTTTGTGCGGCGTGGGGGATTGGTGATCTTGGATTCCTCGGTGACATCGCGGCCCTTGGGATTCACCACGTGTTGCCATGAAGCAGGATCATCCAGGCCGTCGGTGCCGATGCCGTGCGGCACGTCATAGTGATAAATCTTGCCCACGCGCTGCGTCACCCAGCCGTGGTTTTTGAACTCGTTGCGACAGCGTGACCACATTCGGCGTGGTGGTACGGAAATGAAGATCCAGATCGAAGACGCCGATCGTGTCCGGGTGCTGCAGGCCGGTCGGCGAGCGCGACTCGCACAGCGGAATCTGACAAGACGCGCCGCTGCGTGCCGCGAGCGATCCAGGCAAAAAATGTCGGCAGGCGATGAACAGCACATTAGTTTTTACGCCGGAGCATGAGGTTGGCAGGCCATCAACCACGGCAGTATCAGCAGGTTCAGCGTGGGAACAGGGCGAGGAACGACGGCAGAATGGGGTCATGAATCCAGACCTGGATCGTCGAAATCGGCAAGGCAGACCGATGTCAGCAGGGGCCGATGGATCTCATGTGAGTTGAACCGCATGAGCATTCGGCCTGCAATGAAACAGGAGCATCGTGCCTTCAGTTTTGCCGAATGCGCGCTTTGCATCGCCCACATGCCGCTCAGTTTGACCTTCCGAGAACAGCAAAGGATCGGTGAGCAAGCCATTGCTGACTGGTTTGATGCTGCTCATTGTGGACCAGCCGAGGCTGCCGCCGACCGTACCGAACCGCGTCAGGCCGATGCAGATAAGCGGTGGTCACGGTATCCGGCGAACTGAAAATCTCGGTCATCCTAGCCTGGCCACAGTGCGATTGCCGAAACCCAATCCATTGATTGCCTGACGGTGACATTCGCATCGATGAATCCGGATCGCCGGCCCATCGGTGCCTGGCGAGGGCCGAAGTGAGACCCGCCGAATCGGGCACGCAGCGCGCGCCCACCGCCGGATAGACAGGTATGGACCCAGCATCGTGTCGAGCTCGTGCGGAGAGCAATGACCTGCCGCAGGCGAAAAAGCCGCGCTGCTTGATGGCAAAAACCAAGCGCTTCGAGGATTGGGGCCCGATGGAGGTCGCAGCGTCGTCCGGCAATATCGGCAGTATTACCCGTGTCGGTAGCGGCGAAAGCGTCTGACGCGCCTGAAACATTGTTGGTGCCTAGGGATTCGACGGCACCGAAGCCCGCAGCGCCGCTCAAGACCGGCGACATGCGGGACTCGGCAGGCCGGTGATCCGACGTGTAGGACCGTGGCAAAGGGCCCCACGCTTAGGTTGAACTATCTCGCGGCAAGGGCTGCAATGCCTTTCTTCTGACGTCTCGCCATTGTCGAGCGGGATATGAAATTCCCACAATTTCCAAGTTTCGGACAATGGAAGTGGTAAGACCCATGCTCAGCAAAATGCATCTTCAAAATGTAGAAAACGATGACACCGAGGATGACATCGCTGGACGGCGGCGGACGAAGTCTCGAACGCAAAATGCGCGAGAACTGATTGCCGCTTCGGCTCAAGTGCTCAACTCGAACCTGGCGAAGAAAACATGCAGATGCCTGAGCAGCGGGCGATGGTTGCATCCACGATTTGGATCCGTACTCCACATTCGGATCGTGATTCACACGTTTCCGGAACGAACAGGAAGCTGAAGATCACGGACTGCGCCCACAGAACATGGGATGACGCACCGCCGAACGCTGCAATGGGTCAGTGCGTGTCGGCCGGGTACGGCCAATGACGAGCAGGCAGTCGGCCGGCGTGCTCCCCGATGAGGGTACGAGGGTCGCAACAACAAATACGGTACGATGCAGCCGACGCTTTGGGGCAATCCACGGCAGGTGGTGCAAGTGGAATACACTTCGGTTCGGGGCCGTCGTGCGAGGACGGTCGCGACAAGTTTCCATGGGATTCGTGTCGTGCGGCTGTCGTTCTTCACGATCAGCCATTCCTCAAATATTACGGCCAATGCGAAGTAAGAGGTCACAAAACGAGAACACCGTCTTTTGCTCCGCCAAATGGTGCGCCGTACTCCGCTCCGGACGCAGCGTTTTTGCCTGATCTGAAAGATCGCATGGTACTCCGAGGCGTACTGCGCATGCTCAGTTGCCCGGCCGACCGCTGCCCGTGTCTTCTTGATTGCCGGATCCCCACCGAAGACCGGCTTGCGTGCGCGGCTCGATAGCACATCTCGAAGCATTCAGGCAGGCAGGGCCCTTCGGTTTGCTTATCGCGTGACAAGTCGCCATGGGCAGCCGGCGGCAAAATTTCGGTTTTTTTCGGTGGGGAATTGACGGGTTTGCCCCAATTTTTACCGCTCCGAGATAAAACCAGCCCATAAGTGCACGGCGTGAAAGTGCCGACATCGGTGTCAGGCTGCAGCGAAATCGCGCGCGCCCCCCCCCCCCCCCCCCCCACTTCCACGGCCTGACACCGATGTCGGCACTCACCACCGTGCGCGCCGCCATGGGCTGGTTTTATCTCGAATTGACCGAAGGCTGGCGCAGTTGGGGCAAACCCGTCCAATTCCCCACCGAAAAAACCGAAGCCGCGCCACCGACGCCCATGGCGACTGATCACGCGATGGCACCGACCGAAGAACCCATGCCCGCCGCGCGATCCTGAATTAACTTCAGATATTGCTATCGAACCGCGCGCACCACGACAAGCCAGTCTTCGGTGGGATCCGACGGGGCTGATCCAAGAGACGCATTGGCCGGCGCTTCGATCTGATCGACCGAACCTTTCTGAAGCATGCCGCCTGAACGCGGATTGAACCAGCGCACCTCGAATTTTCCGCTCTGATCTTTCAGATCCAGCGTCGCCTGACCGCCTTGCGTCAGATAAACCAGATACAACGCACCAGCCTTGGCCAGACAAAAGACGGTGTTCTCGTTTTTGGCATTACCGACCCGCGCATTCGCATTGGCCATGTCTTGAAAAGGAATGGCCTGATCGTGAAAAAACGACAGCGCCACGCGACACGAATCCCATGACTTGTCGCGACTGCGGTAATCCTCGCACAACAAATCATTCTGCTTGAGGCTGTAGCCGAAGTAATATTCGACGCCCGCGCCGCCTGCCATGAGATTTCCCCAGAGCGTCAACTTACGCACATCGTGCCGCGTGTAGACCTGATCGTCTTTCTTGTTTTTCACCACGCCGTCGAAGCCCTCGTACCCTTCATCAGGGGGTACGCCCGTGCCGGCACTGCCCTGCTCGTCATTGGCCACCACCCATGGACGACCGGCCTGCGTTGACGCACTGACCCATTGCAGCGTTCGGCGATGCACGTCATCCCACATGTTCTGCAATGAGGCACCGGTCAGAACGGATTGGTCGCCCGTCAGCTTCGAATAAACCTTTTCCTGTTCGTTCGGAAACGTGTGAATCACGATCGAATGATGATACGGATCCAGATCGTGGATGTACTGTGCCATCGCCCGCTGCTGCTCAGGCGTCTGCGTGTTTTCTTCGCCGAGGTTCCAGTTGAGCGCCAGTGCATCGCCGAAGCGAGCAATCAGTTCTCGTACATACAGTTTGCGTTCGGGGCCTAGATCACCGCCATCCAGCGATGTCATCACCGGATCCTTGCTCTTGCCGTGCCGGTTGTCATCGTTTTCGGTTTCCTGCATTTTGAAATGCAGGTATAGACCGCGCAACTGAGCATGATTGAACACCACTTTCCATTGATCGAGCTTGGAGCAGTCGTAATGGAATTTCATATCCCGCTCGACAAATGGCCAGACGTTGTCGCCATCGCCGCCGGCGTTGTAAGTCAGAAATGAAAAGGCATTGCAGCCCTTGCCGCTGAGATAGTTCAATGCGCCGATGAGGCCCTTGCCACGATCTTCCTTCCACGTCGGATCACCGGCCTGCCAGTCCTGCACATGTCGCTCCCAGGTCTTGAGCGGCACATTTTTCTTGCGGGCTTCGGTGCCGTCGAAATCCACATAGGCCAGCAATGTTTCCGGCGCATCGGGCCCAGCTTTCAAAAAATATTCGCCGCTGCCGGCGAAACGCAGATGATGCTTGCCGACATATTGCAGACGGCCTTTGCCGCGAAAATCCCGACCCGTCTTATCCGAGGCCCCAATCTCGAAGCGCCCGGTTTTGCCATCAAACGGCGCGAGCTTTTCGCCTGCGGCGAGATCGATTGCTGCTCCGACGCCTTGCACGAATGACACGATGTAGGTCCATACGCCAATCTTGTCCGGCGACAGGTGGGCGCGCCACTGCGTGCCCGATTCGGCCGAGGTCTCACCCGCACGGCCGTCGGCCGCAAAATAGCCGGGCACCTGATAGACCGGCGATCCGGATTCATGTTCGAATGTCACCGTCAGGCGAGCATCCATGAATGGATTGGATTTCGTATCACGCTCATGAGCGAACGGGCCGTTCAACGTCAGCGTGACCGGGTGCCACTGCTTCAGTTCGCCGGATACCGTGACCGCGCCATCACCATCGGCCTGACGCGGTTCGACACGGTCGGCGGCAACGCCGACCCACCCAGTCCACAATGTGAAAACCAGCATCAAACCTGTGGTCATTTGAACTTGTGGCTTGCTCATGATCACCGATCCTTTATGCACCTGTTCCGCATCCGAAGGTCAAACTGAGCGGCATGATACTTTGGGCGATACCAAAGCGCCACCATTCCTTCAAACTGAAAAAACGCGGTCAACCGTGTTTCATTGCAGGCCAATGCTTTCATACCATGCGGTTCAGACTCACCTTGAGATCCATCGGCCCCTGCCCGACAATGTCGGTCTGCAACTGACATTTCGACCCGAATCCGGAAGTCGTGATTCATGACCCCATTCTTACCCATCGTTCCTCGCCCTGTTCTTGCCTTGGGCCTGCTGATACTGCCGTGGTTGACGGCCTGCCAACCTCATGCTCCGGCGGCAAAACCCAATGTGCTGTTCATCGCCGCCGACGATCTGGCCAATGTGTTGGGCCGCACACGTCCGGCGGGGCTGCGCACGCCGAACCTGGATCGACTCGCGGCACGCGGCGTGTTTTTCGAACGCGCGTATTGTCAGATTCCGCTGTGCAATCCGAGTCGCGCTTCGCTGATGACCGGCCTGCGCCCGGACACGATCGGCGTCTTCGATCTGGATCTTCATTTCCGTACCACCACGCCGAATGTGGTCACGCTGTCGCAACAGTTCAAAAACCACGGCTGGGTGACGCAGCGCGTGGGCAAGATTTATCACTATGACGTGCCGCACGGCATCGGCACCGACGGCCTGGACGATCCTGCTTCATGGCAACACGTGGTGAATCCCAAGGGCCGCGATGTCACCGAGGAATCCAAGATCACCAATCCCACGCCGCACAAACCCGTCAGCGCCGCCATGAGTTGGCTTGCCGCCGACGGCACCGATCTCGAACAGACCGATGGCATGATCGCCACCGAAGCGATTCGCCTGATGGAAGCCAACCGGGACAGACCGTTTTTTCTGGGTGTGGGTTTTTTCAGGCCGCACACGCCGTATGTCGCGCCCAAATCTCATTTCGAAGCTTATCCACTCGACACATTGAAACTGACCGAAGTGCCCGAAGGCGATCGCGACGACATTCCTGCGGCCGCCATTCCGCACAATATCCCATTGCCTGATTACGGCCTGCCCAAATCGGATCTCCTCAAATCGCTTCAGGCTTATTACGCCAGTGTGTCGTTGGTCGATGCGCAGATCGGCCGCCTGCTTGATGCACTCGACCGCCTGGCACTCAGCGACCACACCATCATCGTGTTCTGGAGCGACCACGGTTATCACCTGGGTGAACATCATCTCTGGCAGAAGCGTGCACTGTTTGACGAGTCATCCCGGGCTCCCGTCATCATCGCTCTGCCGAAGCATCGCGTAAAGGCAAGGCCTCGCCTGCAAGCGCGTCGTGGAACTCATCGATCTATATCCCACACTCACCGATCTCGCCGGTTTGCCCACGCCTGCCCAAGAATCTCGCCAGTCGCAGCTTCCGAGCCCGTTGCTTGAAGAAGCCGAGTCGCGCGGGTGGGATCATCCGGCCTTCACGCAAATACTGCGTCCGGGCATCGAAAAGCAACCCATAAAGGGACGTGCCGTCACTACCGACCGTTGGCGTTACATCGAATGGGACGAAGGCCGCGCCCGGTCGCGAGAACTTAATACGATCACACCGACGATCCACGCGAACTGACCAACCGCGCCCGATCACCCGGAACACGCTGAAGTGATCAAGAAGCTGCGTGCGCTGTTCGATCAGAAAGCCAGCGGCGTGCTGACCGACCGACCGCGCCGGTGAATCCGAAGCGGTTGTAATTTTCACCGAATCTTTCCCGGCAAGAGAAGTAGGTGAGGGGCCTCTTGTGTGGGAGTGCGAAAAAATCCCGGTTAGACTTCTGCGAGATATCGTTTCATTTTTGCGGCAGCTCCGGGCAAGTCCTAGATGGCATCCGGAAGCGATTCTACGAACTTGCGAATCTCATCACGCACACGGCGATAATGATCCAGCGCCTCTTCTTCGGTTGCCGCCGTCTTGGCCAGCAGCGGCGGGTCGTCAAAGCCCCGATGCACCACACGGGCCGAACCGGGAAACATCGGACAGGTCTCATGCGCATGACCGCAGACCGTGATCACCACATCAATCGGTACATCCGAGAGTTCCGAAAGCAACTGGCTCTTCTGAGCAGTGATGTCGACGCCGGCTTCGGCCATCACGCGCACGGCATTTGGATTCAAGCCGTGCTTTTCGATCCCTGCCGAATAAGCATTGAAGACATCTGATTTCAAATGGCGCGCCCAGCCTTCAGCCATCTGGCTTCGGCATGAATTGCCGGTACAGAGAAACAACAGATTCATCTTCGACACCATAAACCACTCACCGCTTTACTCTCATGACTTGTGCGCTCAAAACACCATCTTGAACCCGTCGGTCATCTTGCCCGCACATGCCAGTGCGACAAACAGACCGCGACTATACACCACCTCTTGATTAAGCGCAAAACCTATATTTGTCTATTTATAATGCGCAGCCACCGATATACTTTCCACAACATTCTGCGGATGACTTGTGATCCGCACCAGTTCCTGAATCCGCGGAAGTTTTCGAAGGATTCACCAGAAATCCGGTGATGACAGTGCTTGAGCCCATTCGGGCTTTGGCGCGGCGTATTCATGAGGGCATACGATGCAAATCCGATTCAAACATGAACACCATCAAGGCGTGACACTGATCGAGTTGCTGATCACGATGGCCGTCATGGTTGTCCTCTTCGCCCTGCTGATGCCCATGCTCGGCACCATCCGTAACGAAAAGAACACCATTCAGTGTGCCACCAATCTGCGTTCGCTGATGATGGTTTTCGCCGCCTATTCGAACGACAACGGTGGCAAGCTCCCTCCGGGCAACGTCGCCAACCCTGCCACCTTTTACTATGACGATGCCGAAGCCCTCGACCGTTACCTGAAAGATGCCAAAATCACGCCCGATCTGCTGTACTGCCCGGGCCTGCTTTCCGAACTGCCCGCCACTTCGACGCAACGCTCTGAATACTGGCTCGACAAAACCGTGCCGCAATACGTGAAATACCACGAAACCAGCATCGGCTACTTCTACCTCGGCAATCCGACACGACGCCTAAGCAGTGCGTGGAAAATCCGGCAACCGATGCCCTCGAGTTATGGCGAGCTTTCACCCATCAACGGCGAGGCAATGCCATTCATTTTCGACAAGGTTTCAGGGCCGCGCAAAAACAGCACGCAATACGGCGGAAAATCACCCACAACATCGTCTTACACACTGGCGGATGACAATCCGGATCTGATCGCGCCGCATCGCACCTTCATGGGTCGCCCCACCGGCGGCAACATGGGTCTATCGAACGGCTCGGTCATCCGGAAAAAGACCGGCGATATGAAACTGGGTTACACCTACCAGGCACCTTCCGAGGTGTACTGGTAAATTGCGATGATCGGCATGGATCAGATGCGGCGCGTTCGAGACCGCGCAGGGTTCCCGTGCCCGAGGCGAACTGATCGGTTTCGAATCCCATGCCTTGAAGCAGGCTGACAAACAAATTCGGCAGTGGGTAATTCTTCTCGGCATCAAAAGCCAGATGATGACCGTGCTTCCAAGAACCCCCCGCCAGAATAATGGGCAGATTCGTGGTGATGTGCCCACTCGCGTTGCCCAGATTGCTGCCGAACAACACCTGCGTCTGATCCAGAAGACTGCCGTTCCCCTCCGGCGTTTTAAGCAAATCCTGAACGAATTCGGACCACACGCGCACCGTCTCGCGATCAATGATCTTGAGCTGCTCGATCATGGCTGGATTCTTGCCGTGATGCGACAAGCCGTGATAGCCGGTATCCACACCCGGTAGCGGCGGCACCTGCGAACCGCCATCTCCGCCGAGTGTCACCACGCGTGTGGAGTCGGTCTGCAGTGCAAGACGGATCACCTGAAAATGTGCCGCCAGACGACCGGTCAGATCTTCGCTTTTGATCGCACCCGGTGATTTTTCATTCACCGCAGGCTTCGGCGTATCAACCCAGTTTTCCTCTTTGGTCAAACGGCGCTCCGTTTCGCGCACGGCCGTGAAATACTGATCGAGTTTTTCGCGGTCCAGTTTCGAAACGGTGTTTTCCAACGACCGGGCTTCGTCGAGTACGGTGTCCATGATGCTCTGGCCGTCTTGAAGTCGATGCTTCTGCTCAGCCACTTCGCGATCCTTGCCGCGCAAAAACAACTGAGCGTAAGCCTTGCTGGGCGATCGCTCTGCCGGAATCGAAACGCCATTGGCCGACCAGGCCATGTTGTGGTCGCCCAGTGACATCGAGGCGAATCGCGTGGCCTCACCCACTTTGCCGGCAATCCACTGGTCCAGTGAAATGGTGTTCTTGAAACTGCGCGATCCCGGATGCGGCGCGCAGGTCAGAAAACTTTTCTCGGCCGAATGCCCGCCATCCACACCCGGATGACTGGTGCCTGAAATCAGCGTGAAATGTTTGCGAAAGCCTTCGGCAGCCTTGAGCGTTTCGGGCATCGCATAGTCTGTTCCCGATTCCGTCGGAAAAAAACTCGGACCGTAAAAGCCCAGTGGAATATTGATGGCCACCAATCGCTTGGGCGACACCGCTGCAGCATGCGCCGAACGCGGCATGGCCCATTCGAGCGCCGGCAGCGCCAGGCCCACACCGGTACCGCGCAGGAATAGTCGGCGTGATACCTTGTCGTATCGGTTTTTTGTTTTTTTAAATCGCGCCATATCAACCTCGTTTTCAAAATTCATCGTGCCACAAACAACGGGCTCTGCACCACCGCATGCAACAACGTGCGCAGACCACTGCCTTTTTCGGTCGCCTCATTCACAATCGCTTCCATCGCGGCACGATCCGAAAAACCGAATTCTCGTCCAAGGCCGTACGTCAGCAACTTTTCTGTCAGGCAATGCATGAACACTTCGGGCTTGGCAAGCAATTGTTTTTTGAAGACACGGATATCGCTGAAAGCCTTGCCCTTGATCCACTCGCCCGATGGATCCACCACCGCACCATCCTGCACGCGACCCCACCCCTTGCCCGGATGCTGAGCGCTTTCCACATACTGAAGATAGTGGGTGCGATAGCGCCCCACCGGATCGAAGCTTTCCATTGCAAATCCTGGCGGATCGATCATCTGGTGGCACGCCTGACAGCTTTCCACGTTGCGATGTTTGTCAAGCTGTTCGCGAATGGTCGTGGCCCCGCGAATGTCCGGTTCGATTCCGGACACATTCGGCGGAGGCGGAGGCGGCCTTTTACCCAAAATGTTTTCCAGCACCCAGACACCGCGGGTCACCGGCGAGGTGGTCGTACCGTTGGCGGTCACCTTGAGTACGCCGCCCTGCGTCAGCACGCCGCCACGCACGCTGCCTTCGGGCAGCATCACTTTTTTGAGATCAATGCCGCGAACATTCTCCACACCGTAATGCTGTGCCAGACGATGATTCAGCATGGCGAAGTCTGAATCGATGAAGTTCATCACATTCAAATTTTCAAGCAGCACCGTCCTAAAGAAGGCATGGCCTTCGCGCACCATGCTGACTTTCAACAGATCATCGAAATCCTTATACAGACGCGCATCCGGCGTGGTTTCATCGATACGTCTCAAATGCAACCATTGATCGACGAACCCTTCGACAAAGCGTTCGCCGCGCGGATCCTTGAGCATACGATCCACTTCGGCGATCAACACACTCTGTCCATGAAGCTTGTGATCGCGTGCCAATTCGAGCAGGTGTTGATCCGGCATCGATCGCCATAAGAAGTAACTCAGACGTGAGGCCAGTTCGAGATCGTCCACGTGATCCTGGCCCGCAACCACCTGCTCATGCAGATACAAAAAATTAGGAGAGCAAAGCACGGCGGCAAGACCCGCCCGAAGAGCCTGATCGAACGAACGGCCGGCCTCAAGTCTTCCCTGAATCAACTTTAGATTGCGGGCCACTTCGGGATCGGTGACCGAACGACGATAAGCCCGGGGCATCCATCGGCGCAGAACGGTTTCGGCATCGGCCAATGTGCCTTTTTTTAGATCCACTTCACCCAACAGGCGAGCGTGATGTTCCGGTGGCCAAACCTCATGAAGCGGGCCCGTGATTTCAACCGGCCCGAACCCCACGCCCGCGTGCTCGCCCGACGTCGGATTCTTTACCCAGCCCGGAAGCGAAATGGCAAAAAATTGAATCGCATATTTTCGATCCAAAACGGTTTCGATCTCGAACATCTTCGGCGTGGCATCGGCTTCGAAATAACCCAGGTTGGTGAATGCAGCCGAGACCGGTGCAAAATCCGACGCGGTCACCATGAATGCCACTGGCTCGGTTGCGTTCACGGTGGCTGCCTGAAAGCGAAAGCGATAACGCCCCCGCTCCGGCAAGCGTTTTGACCGAGTGGAGATCTTCGAATACTGGCCGTCAGTGCTGGTGTAGATCACCACGCGATTGTCAATCAGGCTGTAACTCTTATCCAGATACGGCTTCACTTCGTGCAGCGAATCCGCCGTAAACGTGGTGGATTCAGGCTTGGGTGACGTGACAATCGCGGCATCGATGGCGGCTTCGGCCGCGCGCAGATAGGCCGACATCTGTTCGGTCGAAACCGCGAGCGCCGCACCATTGTTATCAAAGCCACCGGCCATCTGATCTTCGGGCAGCAGCGACATCAGATCGATATCAATGCCCAGCAGATCATGCACCGTATTCTGATATTCCACGCGGTTCAGACGACGGTGCACCACTTCGCGCCGCGCGCGATCCGCTTCGATCAGACGCGGCTGGATCCACTTCAGCGCGATGTCACGTTCCTGCCCCTTGGGTTGAGGCTTCTTGGCCGGCGGCATTTCACCGCTGGCAATGCGATCGAACACCTGCTCCCAGCGCTCCATCTGCGCCGGCGTCGACATGGCCGCACCAAGCGACTCCAGATCGAATCGACCTTTTTGCGTGGCACCGTCGTGACAATTAAAACAATGGTTTTCGAAAAAGGCGAACGCTTCGGAAGACATACCGGCAGGCTGTGCGTGGAGCGTGCCGGCCAAAATCAACAGGCCGAAGAGCCATTCCCAAAAAAACACTTGGCGATTGATTGTTTGCGATCTCACCCAACGCATCCTGCAAAAACTCACCCGCATGCCACAAGCCGATTCAGGATACCTGCTGCTGCCGCTGCTTTGACAGAGAGATTTGGTTGAAGGGATGAGATTTTTCACATCCATGCCTCGCGTGCTCGCTTCACAGACTCCGCCACACCGCGGAATGCCGCTCAAAGGCCTATCCCTTCCCACAGCCAAATCATGTCTTCCATGATTTGCTCTGCACCGATCAAAATCACATAATCGACCGTTATGACAACGTTTAACCTGCAACAGCACGACATCCTCGTTCAAGATATCTGCCGCAACATGTCGCCCTCCCGGCTCTACGAGGAGGCCATCCGGCATGAACCGGGCACGGCCATTTCGGATACCGGAGCCCTGATCGCTTGGTCAGGTGACAAGACCGGCCGATCCCCGAAAGACAAACGCGTGGTCAAACACGCCGACTCCGAAGCCGACGTCTGGTGGGGCCCGGTCAATTACCCGCTCGACGAACGCTCCTTCATGGTCAACCGCGAACGCGCGACCGATTACCTCAACACCTGCAGCCGCATTTACGTGGTGGATGGCTACGCGGGCTGGGATCCGGCTCACCGTCTGCGCGTGCGCGTGATCTGCTCTCGGCCCTATCACGCTCTGTTCATGTACAACATGTTGATGCGGCCGACCGATGAGGAACTCGCCACTTATGGTGAGCCCGATCTGGTGATCTACAACGCCGGCACATTCCCGGCCAACCGTTACACCACCGGCATGACTTCGAAGACCAGTGTCGATCTGTCGATCGAACGCCGTGAAGTGGTGATCCTCGGCACCGAATACGCCGGCGAAATGAAGAAGGCCGTCTTCACGTACATGAACTACGCGATGCCGAAAAGCGGCATCCTTTCGATGCACTGCTCGGCCACGGCCGATCCAGCCACCGGCACTTCTTCGGTCTTGTTCGGTCTTTCGGGCACGGGCAAAACCACGCTTTCGGCCGACCCGAAGCGCCAACTTGTCGGTGACGACGAACACTGCTGGTCGGATCAAGGCGTGTTCAACATCGAAGGCGGCTGCTATGCCAAAGCCGTCTATCTCACGCGCGAAGCCGAACCGCAGATTTTTGATGCGCTGCGCTTCGGTGCCGTGCTCGAAAACGTGGTATACGACGAATCTCACCACCACGTCGATTTCAACAACATTTCGATCACTGAAAACACACGTGGTTCATACCCGATCGAATACATCGACAATGCCCGCATTCCGTGCGTGGCGGGTCATCCCGAGCATGTCATCTTTTTGACGTGCGATGCCTTCGGCGTGCTGCCACCGGTGAGCTGCCTTACGCCCGATCAAGCCGAATACCACTTCATCAGCGGTTACACCGCGAAAGTCGCCGGCACCGAAATGGGGGTGACCGAACCGCAGGCCGCATTCTCACCCTGCTTCGGCGGGCCGTTCCTGATGTGGCATCCGGGCAAGTATGCCGCTCTGCTTTCTGAAAAGATTCACAAACACAACGCTCGTGTATGGCTGGTCAATACCGGCTGGAGCGGCGGCGCTTACGGTACCGGAAAACGCATCAAGCTCGCTCACACACGAGCCATCATCGATGCGATCTATTCAGGCGTTCTGGACACCGCACCGACGCAAACCGATGCCATCTTCGGTCTGGCTGCCGTGACGCAATGTCCCGAAGTACCGGCCGACCTGTTGGTGCCGCAAAACACGTGGTCGGATAAAAGCGCCTTTGATAAAACAGCCCGGAAACTTGCCGGGCTGTTCACTGAAAACTTTAAGAAGTATGCCGATGGCGTCTCTGGCGCCGTGCGAAAAGCCGGCCCCGCCTCAACCTGATGACTCACGGCATGGCCGTCAATCGCATGGGGCGATCAATCAATCCGATGAAGTCTCATCGCGATCTTTCCACCATGCATAGGCATCGGTCCAGTTCACTTTGCGCGGATCCAGTCGACGGATCTGTTCGCGCTCCAGATCAGGCAGTTTGATCACCTTCGCCGTCAGCAATCGACGGTATTCGGTATAAGCCTGTTCGAGCGTTCTGGGGCCATGGATTCCGCGCCGGCGAGCGATTAAAAAATCCATCAACTCGGGCTTGTCCTGAACCTGGCCGGGGAAATCTAGATTCATAAAGCTCATTCAGCGCGCAACATGTCGGATGCCCGCTTTGGGGTGAGGGTGTGGCGAAACAGGTACTGAAAGGAAATGAATTCCGAACGGCAATGCGGGCGATCATGACTCACGCCGCATGCATCATAGTGGAATTTGATCACGGATGATGAAATATCGCGAAGCGTAAGTCGTGCGATGTCCGGCTCCCATCAGGGAATCACGAGAATGCGTCCATCCTGGGCCATCACCATACCGGGGCGATCCGCCTGACCTGCCGGCTCGGATTGCACCTCACCCACCGCGCGACCGGAATCATCAAAAAGGCGCCACATCAAACGGTTGCCATCTTTCCACGCCACCACGGAACCCTCTGCCGCAGAAACTGCCACAGGCCATTTGCCGCGTGCCACTTCCACCGGTCCGACACGCCCTTTGCCGTCAATGCGTGAAAAATAAATGATGCCTTTCTGCTCCCATGCCGCCACGGTCTGCTTGGCCGAATCACCCGCCGTCGAAAGAAAACCACCCGTCATCGGACAAGCATTGATGGACCAAGTTCCCGGCCCGAGTTTGGTGCGACCCACCACCTTGTCCGACGCATTGACCTGAATGACATACATGTCGCGCTGATTGCGTGACTTCTCACGATACATCACCTGCAGTTGACCGGTCGCATCAAACATCGCACGCGCCGCGCAACATTCGCAAGGATCAGCCGCCAGACGGCGCGGCTTTGAAAAGGTCTTTCCCTCATCCGGACTACGCTGCACATAAAGCGCGTCGGCCATCCAGATCACCGCCACATTCCCCTTGCCATCCGCCGCCACAGCAAAATTATCACTGGGGCGTTGATTCAAATTCTGATCTTTTTCAAAAGCCGATGCGCCGGGCTCCAATCGGCTGTACATCACACCCCATTGATCCTTCGGACGCTTTTGCGCATAGCCATCGGTGTACCAGATCACATGAACGACACCCGCTTTGCCCAAAGACACGTCCGGACCGCGATATCCACCACCTGAGGCATATCCGTCTTCGGTGTTCACGCGTATCGGCTTGCTGAGTGTTTTCCCCCCATCCTCAGACTTGATGTAATAAACATCCTTGCCCGAGAGATAGACCGCATGCAGATGGCCCTGCGCATCCACTTCTACATCCGAGACATGGCCCTTGTTCGGTAATCGCAGAAGCGATACCTCCGGCGGCGCTGCCGAGACTGTCATTGCCGCTCCCACCAACCAAGCCGTCGCTATTTTCATCACGTTCATGTTCGTGATCTCCAAATGAGTGCTGACTCGACGCAAAACCATTGCTCACACTGCGACCTTCTCCAAAGACTGCCATGCATGGCGCAAGGTGATTCGTTTGGCCACGTAAAACATCACAGGCAAGACGAACATCACCGCGAAATATCCGCTGATCACGCCACCGATCATCGGTGCCGCCAATCGGCGCATGGTGTCGGCTCCTGCACCTTCGGCAAACAGCAACGGCACCAGCGCGATGAAAGTGGTGACCTCGGTCATCGTCTTCGGTCGCAATCGCTGCATGGCCCCTTCATGAATCGCTGCCCACAAATCCTGCACGTGGTGGAGCCGGCCGTCCTTCAACCGCTTCTCCACGCTTGATTCGAGATACAGCAACACGATCAGACCGGTTTCGACCTCAAGACCGGCGAGTGCAATCAAACCCACCCAGACCGCGACCGACAAGTTGTAATCGAGGGCATACAGCAGCCAGATCGAGCCCACCAGACTCAGGGGATGGTCATCAAAACCAGAATCACGCGTAGCCAACTGAATGTGGCGACATATAAAATCAACACGATGATCGCCAACGTGACCGGCAACACCACACTCAGGCGTTTTCGCGCCGCTTCCATGTATTCAAACTGGCCCGACCAAACCACGTTATAACCCGACGGAATCACCACTTTCGCTGCCACCGCCTTCTGCGCATAAGCCACATAGGTTCCCACATCAATATTGGCGATATCCACAAAGACCCAGCTCGTCAGGCGAGCATTTTCACTCTTGAGCATGGGCGGGCCCTTGTGCATGAACAATTCAGCCAACTGTCCGAGAGGCACCTTGCTCCGGAAGGCGTCGCCACCAACGTCTGTCGCAAGGCTTCGAGGTTATCACGCAGTTCATGCGGGTAACGCAGATTGACCGGATAGCGTTCAAGCCCCTCCACCGTCTGGGTGATGTTCATCCCCCCCATGGCCGTCATGATCACATCCTGCACATCTCCCACCACCAGACCATAACGCAATCTCATCACGCTTGATTTTGACATCCAGGTAATTGCCGCCCACGCTCTTTTCGGGAAAGGCGCTGGTGGTGAATGCGCCGGTGCGCTCGTCGGTTTTCACCACGTTGGCGATCTGACTGCTCAGCACCGCCAGGATTTCCAGATCGGGCCCCATGACCTTGATCCCCACCGGCGTCTTGATGCCGGTCGAGAGCATGTCGATCCGTGTCTTGATCGGCATCGTCCATGCATTGGTCAGACCCGGAACCTGCACCACTTCATTCAATCCCGGCACACGCAGTGGCAATTCACCGGTCCTCACCGGCAATTCATACCCGTAGATCATTTCGTGAATGGTGATGGGTCGGGTTTCGCCGCCGAGCAGACGTCCGATCCATTGCGTACCGATCGGCCAGCGGTCATACGTTCTGGGGACATGACGCCATCGGGTTTTATCGCGATGCAGCGTGATGATGGTCTCGACCATGCTCGGTGGAGCCGGGTCGGTCGCGGTTTCGGCCCGACCGATCTTCCCGAAAACGGTTTGAACTTCCGGAAACTGACGAATCAGTTTGTCGGTCTGCTGAAGCAGTTCGCGCGCCTTGGTCATGGAGATGCCCGGATCGGTGGTGGGCATGTAAAGCAAATCGCCCTCTTCCAGCGGCGGCATGAATTCACTGCCGATCTGACTCCACGGCAAAGCGATCGACCCCACGAGCAATGTGGCCACCAGCAATGTGACAGGCCATGCACGGGCACACACGGCAAAGATCGGATCAAAGATCCATTGAAGGAATCGACCGACCGGCTGACGGTCTTCGGCGATGATGCGCTGCGGCAAAAGCAAGACCGCACTCAATCCCATCCAGCCCAGCACAAGCCATGATCGATAATCGGCCAGCGCCGCGAGCGGCATCCACATCAGAACCAGTGCGGGCAACCCGATCAAAGCGGCATAAACGCCATAGCGCACGCGACGCGTCCATGTCGATGGCAATGATCGCTCTGAGACAAAAAACACCATCAGCACCGGAATGATCGTGATCGAAAGAATGGCCGCCGAAGCCATGGTGAGTGTTTTGGTCCATGCCAATGGGCGGAACAATCGCCCGGACTGTTCGCCGAGCGCAAACACCGGCAGAAAACTCACCGTGACCACCAGCAGCGCGAAGAACAGACTCGGCCCCACTTCGGCGGCGGCTTCGGCAATGATCTGAGCCCGAGTTCGCGGAGCTGATCCTCCGGCCACACGCTCTTTTTCGTATTCGAGATGCTTGTGCGCGTTCTCGACCATCACGATCGAACTGTCGACCATCACACCGATGGCGATCGCGATGCCGCCCAGACTCATGATGTTTGCGTTGATGCCCATCAAATGCATGACGGCCAGCGTCATCAAAACGCCTGTGGGCAACACAAAAATGGCTACAAATGTGCTTCGGGCATGCAGTAGGAACAAAAGACAGACAAGCGTCACGATGGCCATTTCTTCGGCGAGCGACGTGGCCAGATTTCGGATGGATCGATCAATCAGATCGCTCCGGTCATAGGCCACTTCAATCGCCACACCGGGCGGCAATCCTTTTTCCAGATCGGCAAGCTTCTTGCGCACAGCCTGAATGGTGGTCTTGGCGTTCTCGCCGTAACGCATCACGATCACGCCGCCGACGGCTTCGCCTTCGCCATTCCACTCGGCTACACCGCGACGGATATCCGGCCCGATGCGGATCTCCGCCACATCCGACAAATAGATGGGGCTGCCATCCACGGAGGCGCCCAAAGCCACCTGCTTCAATTCGGCCATGGCCCGTTCGGTGCGCACTTCTTCGATGCGCCGACCGGCCTGACGGGCCGTCACGATTTCCTGATCGGTCAGCGCTCCGAGATAGCCGAGACCGCGCACCATGTATTCGGTTTCGGACATTTCAATCAGGCGACCGCCCACATCCACATTGGATCGCATGATGGCATGACGTACCTTTTGCAGCGGCAGGCCGTATGCCAGAAGTCGAACCGGATCGACCACCACCTGATATTGCTTGACGAAGCCGCCGATGGGCGCGACTTCGCTGACGCCGTTCACCGCCGTCAATTCGTATCGGAGATACCAGTCTTGAAAACCGCAGGTCGGAAAGATCCAGATCCGGATCCACCAAGTCTGAACCATCCAGCGGGCAGCGGTCGTACCCCTTTTCGATCACCATTCGTTCGAGACGATCACGGACTTCAGGCGGCGCATCGGCCGGGTGGTCATAACGTTTGTTTTCCTGGTGATCGGCGTATACCGCACGTTCCCTCGGAAACACACGGTGGCGCACGGCTGAATTCGGATGCGGCACTTCATCGAGCGTGGCATGCCAACGATCCGTTTGCGTATCGTGGTAGATGCCGTTTCGGGCGTGGTCCGGGTCCGCACAATGCCGGCCGGTGATCAAGGCGTATTCGTAAACCCAGCCCACACCGGTGGCGTCGGGCCCCAATTGCGGCGCAATGTTTGCCGGTAGCGATCCCGAAACGAAATTCAATTGCTCGAGTACGCGACTGCGCGCCCAGTAGAGATCGGTGCCGTCTTCAAAAATGATGTAGACGAAACTCGATCCGAACATGCTGTAGCCGCGTACGACCTTCGCGAAGGGAACCGCGAGCATCGCCGTCGACAGGGGGTAAGTGACCTGATCTTCGACGATCTGCGGTGCCTGGCCGGGATATTCCGTGCGAATGACCACCTGGACGTCCGAAAGATCCGGAATGGCATCCACCGTGATGTGAAAGACCGACCACAATCCCCCTGCGACGATCAGCATCGTCATCAGCAGAACCATAAAACGGTTTTTGATACAGGCGTGAATCAGTTTGCCCAGCATGGATCAATCCTTTCCGGGCTTTTGATCGAGTGCGGGCTGATCCGCTTTCGGAGTTGCCTCAGACTGGCTTTCACCCGTGACCGGCAACACCGCACGCTGGTCGAAACAGCGCAGCATGAGTGAACCGAAAAATGGATTACGCACTTCTTTGTCGGTCTGCAGCCAGATGCCGCCGCCTTGTCCTTCCCGGTACATCGGACATCGCATCCATTGAACCGATTTGCCATACGCAGACGGCACACCCGTGGCCTGCATCAATTTGGACAGCGCCACGCTCAGATCTCCGTAGATTTCACGCGCGGGCTTGATCGCTTTTGCAGCACTCAACTCCAGTCCCTTACCGCGCACGGTGGCGATCTCCTCGTGGGTGTGCCAGAAATGCGGCGCTTCCGGAATGTCGAGTTGAATCAGAGCATCGACGGCGGTCGCGATGGATCGGGCGTTTTCTTCCACGCCTTCGAGCTTGTCCTGCGCCATGGCTTTGCCGATGGCGTCGTAAGCATCAAGAAGAGCAATCAGTTGATGCGCCACATCGTGCGGAAGGGATTGCAGATGGCTTTTGCCGGTCAATGAGGCCATCGCCTGTGGATCGACGGCAGATTCGCCTTTGATCATCCGAACCAGACTGTCGCGAATCTTGGCTTCGGAATCGAGCAGAAACTGGCCGCTGATCACCACCTTTTCGCCCGGCTTGAGGCCGTCCAGAATTTCGACGCGGCCGTCATCGGTGTCGACACCCATCTGGACTTGTCGTGGCTCAAATTTGCCTTCACCCAGACTCACGAAAGCCACTTGCCGTTGGCCGGTATCGAGCACTGCGGCGCGTGGAACCAGCGTTCGCTTTTCAGCCAGCGTGTTTTTGAGTTCCACGTTTGCAAACATGCCCGGCTTGAGCAGGTGATTCTCATTGTCGAATTCGAGCCGCACTTTCACCTGACGCGTTTTGGAGTCCAGATAGGGATAGACATAAATCACTTTGCCCTCGAAAACCTGCCCGGGAATATACGGCAGTGTCATGACCGCTTTCTGACCTTCACTGACAAACGGCAATTGATATTCATACAGCGTGACCATCACCCATACTTTCGACAGATCGGCGATCCGATACATCTGCATGCCGGGATCCACCTTCATGCCTTCATTTGCATGCTTGGCGATGACCACGCCCCCGTGAGGACTTCGGATGGTCATGGTTTTGGAAGGCTTATCGCGCGCCTGCAACTCGGCGATCTGCTGATCGGTGATATCGAAATATTCGAGCTTGGTCTTCGATGCTTCCAGCAGCGACAGAGCATTGCGTTGGGCATCCGGTAAAAAATCAGCCTTGATTTTGCTTTTGTTCCGCCAGGCCAGGAGATATTCCTCTTGAGCGGCATACAACTCCGGAGAATACAAATCAAAAAGAGGCTGATTCGCCGTCACGGGTGCCCCGAGATAGTCCACATAAAGCTTTTCAATCCATCCGTTGATTTTGACGTTGACGTCGCGCACGCGTGTTTCATCAAAATCCACGGCACCGACGGTCCGAATGGATTTGACCAAGGGCCCCTGCGTGACATCCGCCACACGCACACCGATGTTCTGCACCATCAACGGATTGATCGACACTTCGCCTGTGAATTTCTTGGGATCCAGCGGTGTCAGCTTCATTTGGCAGATGGGGCAGTTGCCCGGCTTCGGAAGAATGACCCAGGGATGCATGCCACAGGTGAAATACGCAGCGGCCGCAAGTCCTCCACCGCCCTGACCATGATTGTGGCCCGGCGTATCGGCTGAACCGGCGCGCGGCCCTGCCATGGCTTTATGCCATAACGTGGAAAGTCCCTGCCATGCCGGACGGCCCCATGCGGCTCCCAGCCACAGCGACAACACCATTGACACGCCAAACACCATCAAGGTTTGGCGACTCGGAGCGTGAGCAAAGAACGGCGCAGTCTCGCGCGCGGGCCGCTCCGATGGCGTGGACGGTAATGGATCGTTGGTTTCTGTCATGACTGACCCCTTCTAATGATTCATTCCCCGGTACGTGCGGCATCTGACCGGCCGACGACCTGCTGCAACGACGCATGATCCTGTTCCAGCTGCGCCAGATTGCGGTGATACATCAATTCAAAATCCAGCAGCTTGCGCCAGTTGTCCACAAGCGTAAGAAAATCCACCTTGCCGGCCTGATATCCCGACAGCGAGGCTTCGACTGTTTGTTGCGCCTGAGGCACAATCACATCCCGGAACAACACCACCTGACGCTGCTGCGTTTCGACGCGCACAAAAGCATCGTGCACGCGAAATGAAATATTGTTTCGCGTGCTGTTGAGTTCGGCCAGATTTTCGAGCACGCCGCGATGCGCCTCACGCTCTGCGGCATCCAGTCGCTCCACCCAGATCGGAAGATTGATCCCGAACCCAAGCCACCACTGATCATCGCCGTTGGCCATTCTTGAAAGCCCCGAATCTTCGACCGCGCTGTAATTCAGACTCAAGTTTAAATCCGGGTTTCGATTGAGCTTTGCCAGATTCACCTGCTGGCGAAAGGCTTCGATACGTTCGCGCACGCGGCGCATCTCAGGGTTCTGGCCTTCAGCGTCTTTCAGCAATTGATCGATCGACAGTTTGATTTCATGAAGCTCGGCCGGTGGCAGCGTGGGAATCGCGGCATTGACCGGTCGATCCATCAGACTGTTGAGCATGGCCGCCGCCGTGGTTTGCCGCTGGCCCAGCGTGATCAATTGATTGTCGAGATTGCTCAATTCCACCGAAGCGCGAAGCACATCCTGCTGCGTGGCCTGACCGGCACGAAACTTTGCTTCTGCGGTTTTCTGGAATTGCTCAAGCAGGTTCCGACTGGCGTGCGTGGCTTCGATCGCGCGCGTGGCGTAATACAAACCCCAGTAGGATCGGCGCGTATCCGCGACGACACCCAGTCGCACTTTTTCATACTCTGCCGTGGCCACCGCCACTTCTTGAGCGGCCATGCGACCTGCGACATCCAGCTTGCCCGGGTATGGCAGCTTCTGACTGATCCCGGTCATCAGGCCGACCTGGCCTGCAGCGGTCTCGGCCATTTCCCCTATGGGCACCACCTGAAACATGGGATCCGGCAGACTGGTCACCTGCGGCACACGTTCGGCCATGCGCGACACGCGCCACGCGCCGCCAGCAAACCGGGGTAGCGCTCCAGAGCCATGCGCACATAATCCTGAACACCGGTATCCGACCCGAGTTCAGCCATCGCAGTGCGCGATATTTCACTCAAAGGCGCGGTGATATTCATGGCCCGAAGCCGGTCCCGCTGATCGACCAGATCCCGGTCATGCGTGGGCCATGATTGCCACGGATCATCCCGAAACGGATGATCAGAGGCGCAACCCGCCATCATCAGCAAGATGCCTGCCACCGCACCGAAAACAATCTGAAAAGTTCTCATGACTTCAACTCGCAGTTCCACAACCGGGTATTCGGCCGCAGATGCATGCCCCATGACTCGAATCACTTTGATGACGGCTTGGTCGCCGCATCGATTTTGGCAATGTATTTCGCCGGGTCTTTCTCGAATTCAGGCACGCAACTGTCGCAGCACATGCGCACCAACCGGCC
Organism: uncultured Phycisphaeraceae bacterium; assembly: GCA_942491355.1. Taxonomy (GTDB): domain Bacteria; phylum Planctomycetota; class Phycisphaerae; order Phycisphaerales; family Zrk34; genus CALOAZ01. The sequence goes on along the minus strand of CALOAZ010000032.1, from coordinate 19,542 downwards.
GTCATGCTTGAAGTCATACGGCTTGCCGTGATCGCCCAGTTTTTCGCCGGAGATCACACAAATTTTGAGCGGATACGCGATGTCTGCCACAGCATCGACGACTTGTTCCGGATGGCTCGGACCCTCTTGATGCGAGTGACCCTCATGGTCATGCCCATCGCGCTCACATCCTGCAAACAAACCGGCCACGGCAAGTGCCAGACAAGCGGCACTCAGACGCACCATTCCATTTTTACCAATCCAGATCGACTGCGACATCACAAACTCCATTCGATAGCGACGACAACCAGGCACCAAGCGCACTGGAAGAACATTGACGATGTAACGGATAAAAAGAGAACGCGATCTACACGCGCAGCGCGCAGTGCATCGCCACCAGCGAGACGGCAGGCGTCAGGCCGGGCTCAGACCGCTCAGAACAAGCGGCATGAGCATCATTCAGAGAAATATCTTGATAAGCCACTTGAAGGACGAAGACCGTCCCCACAGTGGATTCGCAAACCACAACCGACTGAGGCTCCACGCCGACGGCATGATCACAGCCGCAGAAACGTGGACCCTGTGATTGCTCAGATGAAACCGGTGCAGAAGGCGCATCCGAATGGCAGCGTGAACAGCTCGTCTTGGCCGAAGAAGAGATCGCCACCACTGATTCTGACTCCTGACTCATCATGCCACACCCGCCACAAGCCATGGGATGAGTCCCCAGGGTGGTGACGACGGCCAGAAATCCAATGATGATCAGTCGCGGCATTTGTCTTACCTGTTCTATAGGATAAGCCTATCGGACCGGATCCGTCCAGACCAGTTTCCTTATAGAAAGTGCCTGAATCGGCAAAATCGATTCCCAATACCCAAAACTCTTTTAAGCAAACATCTATGCGTCCCTATAACCAAAACACTATTTTTGCATCGAAAAACCATCGATTAAAGCTTGCCTGAATCGAGCAAGTCCGTCGGATTCCAATAAAAAAACAGGCCGGCAGATTCATCTGCCGGCCTGTTTCATTTGGATTCAACACGAAGCCTTGTCACTCGTTCGGATGCAGCTTGAGCAGCTCTTCCGGGGCGTAGAAACCGATCTTGTCTTTGGTGGCTTCGCGCACCTGCTTGACCTGATCGGCGGTGATCTCCGAAGCCTTGTTGCCAAAGCTGTTGCGTACATAGGTCAGCACTGCGGCGATGTCTTGATCTTGGAGCATGCCACCGAACGGCGTCATGGGCACCAGACCCGGATAAGTCTTACCCTTCACGACAATCGGGCCATGTAAGCCGTTCAATGTGAGCTTGATCATGCGCTCTGGACTCTGATTCACCCACTCGCTCTCAGCCAGTGGCGGAAAGCCTGCGGGTGCCAAGCCATTGCCATCGGGTTGATGGCATGTGCCGCAGTGACCTTCGCGACGATAGATCTCAGCACCTTTCACATACGTGTCGCGAATCTTGCCCTTGAGGTGGCCTGGCACTTCGATTTTCTCGTGGGTTTCCACGGATTGATTCTGCAAGTGCGCCAGCGCGATGCGATAGGATTCCTTGATCCACGGATCTTTGTCGAACGGATTGCCGCTGCCGCCACCCACCACATGCACCGTGGCTTCGGCCACTTTCTTTTTGCCTTCGAAATATTCCACGATCGCCCCGTCGAACCGGTCTTCAAAACCCGGACGGTTCCAGATCACGATCTGATCAATGCTCACCGGCGCATCAAAAACAGCCTGAATCCACGGATCCTTCTGACCTTCAGCCGTATGAGAGAAGTTCCCCTTGTTGCCATCGACCAGATTGCCGACCGGGAACTGCCCATTGCCATATTCCGATTGCTGCTTGAGTTTCGCACGTGCAGTCAGATTCTGACCACCGCCATGGATTTCCATCTCGGCCAGATTGATGGTGCGCTGCCGGCCGGGCACGGTGATTTTCAAGCGATCCACTTTGGCCGAAGCCGCATCCGGATGCGCGATGCGAATCTCGCGACCGTCTGAACTCACCTTCACGAACTCAGGCTTTTTCTCACCTGCCCCTTCGGGCGCCACCGGATGCGCCGCCGCTTCAAGCACCGCAAGTCCTTTGGTCTGACCGATCCACGATGCGGCCACAATAGCTTCCAGTTTCACCCGGCCATGCGGATCACCAGCCGCTTGAGCCAGCAACTCGGCCTGATCCGGCAGTCGGTGACCGCTGTAACGCACCACGCGCACTGCGGCAGCACGCACGCGATAATCCTTCGCCTTAAGCAATTCACGCAACAGTCCATCGTCCACGCGATTGAGGCCCCATGTCACCCACAAGGCTTCGAGCAAGTGATGTTCGTATTGCGCATCACTGGCCTTGAGGCCGGCCGTCCACTTCTTGACGGCGGCCAGTACCTGTTCCGTATCGCGACCGCGCAGTTCGCGGCGTGTGCGATATCGCGTGCGATATTCAGGCAGCTTGAGATTATCGAGAAGCTGCTCGATGGATGCTCCATCGATTTTGGCCGGTTTCACCAGCGGACGCGATGGATAAGTGATTCGATAGATACGCCCGTGCGCATGATCGCGATGCGGATCGCGTGCGTTGTGCTGCATGTGACCGATCAATGGATTATGCCAATCGACGATGTAAAGCGATCCATCCGGAGCCACTTCGAGATCCACCGGGCGGAAGTTCCCGTCGCTCGACTCTGTCAGATTCTGACGAAAACTTGTCTTGTAGCCTGTGCCGTCATCTTCAACCTTGTGCTGCTTGGTGCCACGAAAGCCGATGTTGTTGTTGATGAGCATGTCGCCCTGCACTTCATCCGGAAAATGCCGGCTGCTCAGAAACTCGATCCCTGATGTCGGGCGCACGCGGTGCGCCGGTTCGATCAGATCGATACCGCGCGGCATCTCCACGCCGTAGCGCGGCTTGACCGATCCGGGCAACATCCATTCGGTGTTCGGGCTTGAGGTGTGCAGATAAAAATGCTGACCCCAGTCATCGAAAGCCACGCCCCAAGGATTGGGAATCGGCAACTGAGCATGGCGCTCAAGCAGACGGCGCTTCGGATCGAAACGGTAAAAACCGCCATTGGTCCCGCGCACCGGGCCGTAGGCTGTTTCGACATTGGTTCTCAGGAACACCCCTTCGCACATCAGGATCGCACCCGATGGATCAGCGCAATAAGCACTGATGGCATGATGCGTATCGTGGTCATCAAAACCGCTGAAAACGATTTCTTTGGTATCGGCATGATCATCGCCGTCGAGATCGCGCAACAACACCAAGTTGATGCCCTGAGAAACATAAACGCCCTCAGGAGCGAGTTCGAAACCCATGGGCAGATGCAATTTGTCGGCAAAGACGGTTTGCTTGTCAGCCTTGCCGTCGTTGTTGGTGTCTTCCAGAATCAGCAGTTTGTCGTCAGGCATCGGATCACCCGGACGCCAGTGCGGATAGCTGGGCATCACCGCCACCCACAAGCGCCCCTTATTATCAAAGGACATCTGCACCGGATTCTGCAGTGCCGGGAATTCCTGTTCGGTGGCCCACTGCTCGATCTTGTAGCCTTCGGGCACGGCAATGGTTTTCAGGGCTTCATCACCTTTGAGATATTCCAGTTCGCCGTTTTTGACGCTGGGTTTGAAGTTGGTGGGTACTTCCGGCAGCACCGAGGTCTTGGCATCGAGCGCCGCCACATCAAGCGTCTTGCCGTGTGCCGCAGCCCAGATGGCCTGATCCCGGATGACCGTCAACTCTCGCATCTTGGCGATTTCGAACGGATAGCTTCTGCGGCCCGAACGGGTTGTAGCGACGCCCGAAGACATGCACACCGTTGGGCACTTTGAAGTCATTGACCCAGTACCAGTTCTTTTCACGCACGGCGTCATAGACCTTCGCGCGATACGCATCAGCCTGCGCGGCCGAAGTTCCAAAAATATGATCCAGCAACAGCTCGGATAATTTCTGGTACCCGGCATCGTTGAGCAGCGCACCATCAGCCGTGAGCGGCGTCTTGGTCGACTTGTACCAATCCAGCGAAGCGCTGAAGGCATTCACAAACGGTACCCCGTTGGCCTTGGCCACCGTTTCCATCACGGCGGCATAAGCCGCAAGATGTGCATTTTCGATCTTGCCCTGGGGTACGTCCATGGTCGCCGTGAGATCCTGGTAAGCCGTGGGCGATACCAGCACCACTTGCGGCGCCGAAACCCCATTGTACTTCTGCGCAAGCGTGTGCTTCAGGAATGCATCGAGTTCCGCGTTGAAGTTGTTCAATCCCGACTGGCCCAGAAACGACTCGTTGAATCCGAAAAAAGCAATCACCACATCCGGCTTCAACATCGCCAGCCATTGCTCTTCACTTTCCAGATGCCCTTCGCCATTGGCCATATTGCCATCGGCGTACGGCGCGAAAAATTTATCCGCCCCCGGAAATCCCAACTGGTCCTTGCGGCCGGAATGCGGACGAAAACTCGGCGTGTTGCCCTCATCGCACATGTTCCGGATCACCAGATCAAGATCGGGATAGCGCAAATACAGTCCCGACTCGAAATGGCCGAAGTGCAGCATGCGCGACCCCAGGCCATTGCCCATCAACACCACGCGGGCATTTTTCTGAAGCTTCAGAGGCGCCGGTGCCTGAGCCCGGGTCTGCCCCGCTGCCAGGGTTACGGACATCAGTGCCGTCACAACACAGCCGACAATTCGATGGTTCATGGGGATCAATCTCTGGTGAACAGAAGGTGATAAGAGCCGTCAGAATGCTGCAACATCCAGACCGACCATACTTTACAGGGCCGGGCATAAAATCCCCAACCGTCTTCAGCCTTTCAACGTCTGCGGCAAGCCCCAAGTCGCACAAGACTTAAGTGATTCTGCCCAGAACTGATATTCAATGGCCTGTCAGACGGGAATTTCTCATCGGACCCTCAAGCTCTGACTGCCCAATTGGGCCGCTGCCGCTATTCCTTAAGCACCATGTCAATGCACATCACGGCGCCGAGAATCAGTTGGCGCATCACATCGTCGGGGACCACGGTTTCTGAAATCTCAAGAATGTAGTTGTCCGCACTGGTGAACAGCTCCTTGCCGATCCCCGCCCATTTCTTGGTGACATGGGCCAGTTCGATTTCGCCATCCATGAATCGAAAATCCCATCCCGTCCATTTGCCCTTGAGCTGGCAGAGCGGCTCTTCCTGTTCATCCAAAATGGCGAACGCGCCGCCGATCGAAAAGAACTTCTGCTTGATGCGACCGATGACCACATCATTCTCATCCATCACTTCGACTTTGGATACAAACCACGACACACCCCGCTTCACACGCACGACCTGCTTACCATCGGGCGTGGTGATTCGGATATCAAACGGTGTCATGCGTTTGTAATCCGTGAACCGGAGAATCTTGGTGAAAAATCCCAGCGACTCTTCGCGACAGAGCAAGACAATGGCCTGAGTCTCAGGATCGCAAATGTCATAGTTGTTCGCAGCCTTGAACATCCCCACGTGTTCTTTGACGAAATAAATGTTTCGACTCAGATCGACACTCATGATTGATCCTTTATTTGCATGACTGAAGGGTTCGCACGCTGCCATCAGGATGCGGTACAGAACTGATCAAATAAGAATAGCAGATCCGGCAAAGAGACATCCGCGATCTTTCAACTGTCCATGCACGCGGGCAATCGTCCCTCAATCACGTATGAAGGCGGCATGCAGATCCGGCACTGACCGCCAAGTCACACATCGTCGCGTTATAAACTCGAATATGAGTCACAAACGGGTCGTAAAGATGGAACGCCGACGAACCTCATGACCTGACCCCATTGCTCATTGCGCGGGCTCTGCATTCCAGACTTTCAGATCATCGAACAGACCGTCTTTACCGGCCACGCCGAATTCGAGTTTGGATTTGGTGGCGTGGCCGATGCCCGACGATTTGAGATAACCGGCGGGCTGGCCGTCGATCGTGACACGCATGGTGTCATCGACGGTTTCGACGACAAGCGTGTACCACTTGCCGGCCTCCAATTTGGCGGGAAATCGGGCGATGCGCCCGGCGAGAAGCTTTGCGATTTCGGATTTCTTCGAAGGATCACTTCGCATTTCACGAATGTCATTGCGCATCGTGCCATCGCGTTCATCGATCAACGTCACACCATTGAGGCGCACCTGAGCGCGACAGATATGGCCGTAGTGCGAACCCTTGTAGGCGCGATCGTCGAACTCGACATCCATCATCGTGGCGCCTTCGAGACGGATTTTCACTTCGACCACACTGTCTTTGGTGGGAATCTCCAAACCATGCACGGCGGCGTGCGCTTTGATTTCGGGCTTGCCCCCGGCGGCAGGAATATTCTTGTCACGCGTCTGCGTACCCTTGAGCACGCCGTTTTCAACCGCGAAGGTGGCCACAACCTTGTGCCAAACCTTGGCCGGCGTGTCAGCCTGGAAATCATCCGAAAACAAAAGTTCTTTCTTGTCGGCAATCGACTTGGCGGGAATCTCCGGCAGGTCATCGGCAAAGGACGCGACGTTGACCAGCAAGACGATGGCGAATGCGTATCGAAGTTTCATTGGGAATGGATCACTTGTTGGGGGATTGAAATCCGAACCGAGAGGACCGTGCCTCGTGTCATCCCAACCATGATATCCAAAAAACAAAGCGATCTCTTTTTCATCCGATGTCGTATGATGAAACCGAAGACCACCGACAACCCCGGCACACTGTTCACCCCTGCGCATGAAGACCTCTGCCATGATGAAACACACCGTTTTTGCGTTCTACACACTCATCCTCGCAACCACGATCGCCACTGAGCAACCGGCGCACGCCCAAGCCGCCGCACCCGAAGCGCAGCCGCATCGATTCGAACTGACCGCCCGCGCCAGCGTGATCAACCCGCAGGCGAAGGAGCATCCGGAAATCGACTTCGTGTTCAATGATGCCAAAGGCAAGCCGCAGGATATCCAGCACGCGGTGGTCGATACGCGCGTGCCGCCGCGCGGGCAACTGGTGATCTGGATGATGGGTCACAATCAGGGATTGTTCGAACGTATCTCAAGCTACGGTCTGCATGGGATTCAAGTGCATTATGCCAACCGCTGGTTCGGCAAGATCGACGGCAAAGTGCGTGACGACGGCGTGAGCCTCGGCAAGATCCGTCTCGAAGCAGCCACCGGTGAAGATCACAGTTCGATCGTCGACATCCCGAAACCCGACGGCATGCAATCACGGGCGCTGCATTTCGTGCAATGGCTCGCGAAGAAAAACCCGGAAGGCAAATGGGATCAATTCCTAAACGCCGACCAGAACGATCTGCGCTGGGAAAAAGTCATCATGGCCGGCAGTTCGCACGGCTCCACCACATCGGGCCGCTTCGCGAAGCATCAGAAAGTAGCGCGCGTGGTGATGTTCTGCGGGCCGCGCGATCAGCTTGATTCGTGGCAGGGCTTGCCGTCGGCCACACCGGCGAATCGCTACTTCGGTTTTTCGCACGTCCTCGACGGTGGCTGGTCAGGCGATCATTACTGCCGCTCCTGGCAGATGCTCGGATTGGCCGAATACGGCCCCATCGTCCATGTCGACCGCGCCGCCGCCCCATTCGGGAACACGCGCCGCCTAATCACCGATGCCGACGTCGGCAATAACGCGAATCGCGCTCATTCCTCGGTCACGCCGGGTGGCGCAGCCGTGAAAGATGACAAGGGCGTTTACATTCACGAATCAGTCTGGCGCTATCTGTTCACGCATCCCGTGGATCAAGTCGGCCAGCCCGTCCCCGCCGACCCCGACTGCAAGATGGATTTAAGGAAGTAAATACGGAACTAAAGAAGTCAACCCGATGCATTCCTGCATGGCGCCTAATCGGTTGCCCGCGACGCAAGCAATACCCCTCTCGTCCCGCCGTTTCACCTTTCAGACTGCCCTCCGACAGGACACCCGGCATGACTTCACTGTTTAGAACCTTTGCGCTCCTCGCCTGCCTGCTGATCACTTCGACTGTATCGGCTGCCCCGAAACCCAATGTGCTACTGATCTGCGTGGATGACCTGCGCCCTGAGCTGAATTGCTACGGCGTCAATTACATCCGATCACCGAACATCGACAAACTCTCGGCGGCCGGGCGCACCTTTCGTTACCACTATGTGCAGGCGCCGACCTGCGGCGCCTCGCGATACACACTGCTAACGGGTCGCTACGGCGGCGCGGGCAATGATGCACTCTTCGCTCGAGCGGCCACGCTTAAGAAGAATCCCGCTTCAGTCCCGCCGAGCATGCCCGAATGGTTTCGAAAAAACGGATACACAACCGTCTCGATCGGCAAAGTTTCTCATCATCCCGGCGGGCGCGGTGGCGCCGACTGGGATGATCCCGCGCAGCCCGAAATGCCCGAGGCATGGGATCGTCACCTTCTTCCGGCCGGCGTATGGCAACACCCGCGCGGCTGGATGCACGGGCTGGCGAACGGTGAGATTCGCGAGAAGTCCGGCGCGATGGATGTGTTTCAAGCCAAGGATGGTCCTGATTCGATCTACCCTGACGGTGTCGCCGTCGACGTGGCACTCGCCCAACTCGGCGAACTTGCCGCCGACAAGAAACCTTTCTTTCTGGCGGTGGGCATCCTTCGACCCCACCTGCCCTTCGGCGCGCCGGCGAAATATCTCGCACCCTATGCCAATATCGAATTACCGCCGACACCTCATCCGAACAAACCCGAAGGCCAAACGACATGGCACAACTCCGGCGAATTCATGAAATACAACCGCTGGAAGAAGAACCCGAACACCGATGCCGACTTCGCCATTCAAGTGCGCAAGCACTACGCCGCATGTGTGACCTACGCCGACGTGCAGGTCGGCCGCGTGATGACCAAGCTCCGAGAAACCGGCGCCGATAAAAATACCGTGGTGATCCTCTGGGGCGATCACGGCTGGCATCTGGGCGAACATGCGATCTGGGGCAAGCACGCGCTCTTCGAGGAATCGCTGCGGGCGCCATTGATCATCACTTACCCCGACATGAAATCACCCGGGCAATCCACCGATTCAATGGTTGAAACGCTCGATATCTTTCCGACGCTCTGCGAGCTGACCGGCCTGCCCAAACCCGGCTTCGTCAACGGTGTTTCGTTGAAACCGATCCTCGATGATCCTGCTGCGCCCGGCCATCCTGCGATTGCCTACAAGGGTTCTGCGCAGACCGTTCGTACGCCGACCCACCGGATGGTGCTTCACAAGAACGGGTACGCAGAACTCTACGACCATACGACCGAAGCCGGAGAGACGAAAAACATCGCCGAAAATCATCCGGAGATCGTCGCACGGCTGACGAAAACCATTCGGGATCGTCTCGCAAGCAATCCGATCACGCCAGAAAAATGAAGCCATGAAGCATGGCTCAGATCCGAAAACTTTTCTGTCTGAATATTGTTTACCGGGTCACCGTCAGCGTCATCGGCTCAGCGGTCATTTTCAAGGCGGGAATCGTGACCAAGCCTTGTGCATCGGCTTTGCCTTCGCCTTTCGCCGCACCAAAAGTCCACTGAAACGCATGACCGGGTTTGATCTGAAATTGCTGAAGGCGACGCAGCGTGATATCCGCCTGGGCTTCAGCCGGAATATCAAAATTCGTTTTCAGGTCTTTCGCACTCACCAGATAGAGCGCCATTTCGAATTTCTGATCCGTATCGCTGATGTTTTTCCAGCGGAAGAACGCATTGACCTGCCCTGCCGCCATGTTTTTTAAATCATCCGGCCACGGAAGTGCGCTATTGGTATTGGCATTCGTGAAGGCGGCATACGCCTCATTCTTTTTGATACTCAACCAGTCGAATGAATCAATCAGATCGTTCATCGTCTTGATGTGCGCCGAATTGTTCGCGTGTCCGAATGGACCCCAATAAAAATACAGCGCATATTTGCGATCGTTCATGGCTTTGACAAAACGATCGTGCCCTGCCGACCAGCCATCGTTCGGTGCCGAATAATCGATGGTCACCGGCGGTTCGGGCAAACTACGGCTGGTTGAGTGCGCGAGCAAGCTCCTGCTCTCGGTCTGGATGCTGCTCGGACGCCTGGAAGTCTTTCCCGTCATCGTGTTGTTCATGCCGTCGTTTTGGCGCCGGGATTGAAAAGGGCCGCAGACTATCGCCTGCGGCCTTGAGACTTTTACGGTTCAAGCGGTTCAGGCACCGCGCTTCTTCGCGAGTTCACCCACCACGCCCAGCTCCATTTCATCCAGGCTCTTGCCTGCGGGCACCATCGGCCACACGTGTTCGTGCTTCTCGACAAAGAAGTTACCCACCACCGGTCGGTCGCATTCGAGGAACTCTCGCATTTTTTCCGGAAGCTCCGCGGTGCTTCGGCATTCGACACCGTGACAGTGCATCGCCTTGGCCAGCATCACGAAATCCGGATTGTGCATTTCGGTGTGGCTGTAGCGTTCCTGGAAAAACAGATCCTGCCACTGCTTTACCATGCCTTGGAAGTCGTTGTTCAGAATCAGGATCTTCATGTTGATCCCGTACTGCGCCGCGGTCGCCATCTCCATGGCCGTCATGCTGAACGAACCATCGCCGTCGATATCGACCACGATGCGATCCGGATGCGCGATTTTCGCACCCAGCGCCGCCGGCACGCCGTAACCCATCGTGCCCAAGCCGCCTGAGGTGATGAACTGGCGCGGATACTTGTACTGATAAAACTGCGCGGCCCACATCTGATGTTGGCCCACGCCGGTGACGATGATCGCTTCGCCCTTGGTCTGACGCAAAAGTTCTTCGACCACCTGTTGGGGTTTGCAGTGACCTTCGCGATCATCCGGGTGATAGCCGAAGGCGTATTTCGTTTTCAGGTCGCTGACGAAAGCAACCCACGCCTTGCGATCGCGCGATTCAATCATCGGCGCAAGGGCTTCGAGATTTTTCTTCGCGTCGCCGACCACGCCGAGTTGTGTCGGCACACACTTGCCGATCTGCTCAGGCGCAATATCGAAGTGGATGATGCCGCCGCGACCTTCAAGGCCCGCGCGACGCGCTTCGGGCGCGAAGTCTGCCACGCGACCGGTGATGCGGTCATCGAAGCGTGCGCCGATGGCGATCACCAGATCGGCCTTCTGAATGGCCCAGTTCGCATAAGCGGCGCCGTGCATGCCGAGCATGTGCAGCGACAGTTCATGCGATTCATCAAAACCGCCCAATCCCTGCAACGTGGTGGTGACCGGAATGGAGCCTTTGACGGCGATCTGACGCAATATTTCATGCGCGCCGGCCTGAACCACACCCTGACCGGCATAGATGATCGGCTGCTTCGCGGCATTGATCATCGCTGCGGCTTTTTCGATTTCGGACGACGTCCCCAATTCACGCACGTGGTAACCGGGCAATTGCGGATCGACGGCCACGGCTTCTTTCAGAGTGGCGAACGTCACGTCTTTGGGCAGATCCACCAGCACCGGACCCGGACGACCTGTGGTGGCGATATGGAAAGCTTCGTTGATGGCTCGCGGCAGATCGCGCACGTTCTTCACCAACACATTCCACTTGGTGCATGGACGCGTGATGCCGGTCACATCCGCTTCCTGGAAGGCATCGGTGCCGATCGATGAGGTGGCCACTTGGCCGCTGAAAACGATCAACGGCGTGCCGTCCATCAATGCATCCTGTAATGCCGTCACGCAATTGGTCGCGCCCGGACCACTGGTCACCAAAACCACACCCGGCTTACCGGTGGCTCGCGCGTAACCTTCGGCCGCATGCGAAGCGCCCTGCTCGTGACGCGTGAGGATGAACTTGAAATGAGGCGATTCGTAAATCGCATCGAACACCGGCAGAATCGCGCCACCCGGATAACCGAAAATGACTTCCACACCATGCTCACGCATCTGTTCGTGAAAGATCTGGGCGCCGCTCAGACCGATATATCGATCGGTTTTCGGGGGCTGGGTGATTTCAAGGTCCGTTCGGAGACGCGGTGCAGTACTCATGGCAAAAGCTCTTTCGGGTCGAATCCGCCATTTCATGGACTGGCGGCTGGTTTCGGATCCGGGTCCCTCTGGGGATCGGCTTCAAATCATCGGCCGAATCACTCGGGGAACTTCGATGGGGGGGAGTTGGGGCGAACCGTCCGTTCAGGCTAGGCCTGAAAGCCGGGCAGTCCGCCCTGATACAATGACCACGACAGCCACCGCCGCCCGAACAGGGGCGCTTGCGGAAATCGGTAGCAGGGTGGCCTGGCACATGGACGGGTCAGTATAGAGGTGCCGGAAAGGCTGTCCAGCGCATTTTCCGGGTTTGGATCGTCTACAATCGCTGCGGCAATAGGCCCCGCCGAGGATCGTTTCGCTGATGTGCCCGACCAACCCTGACACACTCCAAGCCGCGGCCAGTGGCGACCCGGATGCCTGGCGATGCATCATAGAGGCTTATAGTGGAAGGGTTTACGGCCTGATCCTCAGCCGGTGCCGCAATGCGGAACTGGCCGAAGAGATCACGCAAGCCACCTTTGTCCGTGTGGTCAGCAAACTGGGGGAGTATCAGGAGCAGGGTCGATTTGAGGCCTGGCTCTTCCGGATTGCCATGAATCTGTTGCGGGATGAACTCCGGCGACAGAACCGTCAGGCTCGGGCGATCGACTACGAATCGACGCCGCCCGAGGTATTGGGCTACCGATATACCGGCCCGGTGCCTTATGACGCGCTCGAACAGCGCGAACGGGCCGATGCACTGCGCCTCGCCATCGACCGCCTGCCGGATGCGGATCGCGAACTGCTGCTGCTGCGGTACACCGCAGAACTCAGTTACCAGCAGATCGCCGATACGCTTGAACAGCCGCTGGGAACAGTCCTGGCACGGGGACATCGGGCGTTGAAGAAATTACGCAAGATGCTTGTGGAAGAAACGGAAATCGCAGGTTGAACAAACTGACGCATGCTGAAAAACCCGCAGCATAAAAAACAAGACTCGTACGGTTAGACCTACACAGCGATGAACACCGAAAACACACAACCTGACCCGATGATGGATGCGGATCTCAATGATGCGCTCAGCACGCGCATGCCCGAAGATCTGGTCGATCACGTGTTCGATGCAACCGCCGAGTCGTTGCCGCAATCCGAAGCCCTCCAGGCTCTGGATCGGGATCTGACTCATACGCTGCACCACACCGCCGCACGCCGCCTTGAAGAACGCCTCTTTTGCGCCACCGCCGAGGCCCTGCCGCGCGACGCAGTCGATCAAGGTCTTGAACGGGATCTGGCTATCGCTCTGAGAGCCGGTACGCTCCCCGCAGAATTGAACCCGCGCATCGAACAGGCGTGTCAGGCCCATCGCGCCCGACTCAAAAACCAACCCACGATTCTGGCACGTCTCGGATCCTGGGGCTTTTCATCCGCGGCCGCCGCACTGGTGCTGGTTTCTGCCCTCTGGGCACTGCGACCTGCTCCACCCATGCATACCGATGTGGTCGCGGTCCTCGAAGCCATCCATCAACTCGAAAACACACTGCCGATCCCCAGTGATGCTCTTGCGAACCGGGTTGATAATGAACTGCTGACCCTGCGCATGGAAATCGAAGAAACCGAACTGGGTCTGAGCCTCGATCGCATGAACGATGCACTGGGGCACGGTTCGGATTTGCTCGGCCGTGATCTGGATCTGCTTGAACTCGAACTTGACGCCATGTTTTAATTAGAAAGTCTGATGTGACGCGCCTCATTGATCGATTCGCCATTTGCTTGTTTCTAGCCACCACACTCGCGTGGACGGTTCGCAGTGCCACAGGCAAGGATGAACCCGCTCCCGACAAGACACCTCACAAAAACAACGCCAAGGCACCAGATGCCGACGACGACAAAAAGCCAGAGAAAAAGGGCATTTCGGACGACCAGATCGAAAAGGTCATGGCGTATCTTGAAAAGCAACAGCCCGACATGCATGAAAAACTGGTTCGACTGCGCAAGCAGAATCCGAATCAGTTTACGCAACTGATCAACAATCAGGCCATCCAGAAGAAATACCGCTATTGGCTTCAGGATCCGGTTGCCGCCGAACTCGATGACCAGCTCGCCGATCTGCGCCGCTCCATCTACGACGTCGCGAAGAAAGTTCAATCGGCCGACAATCCCGAAGAGAGCCCTCACGCCAAAGCCTTGCAGGATCTGCTGACCGAAGAACATGAACTGCGTCTCAAGCTGCGTGAACACCAGCTCAAAAAACTGGAAGACCGCATCGCCGGCCTGAAGAAGGAACTGCAACAACAGCGCAACGGTAAAGACCGTTACATCCAAGATCGGCTCGAACGTCTCAGCCAAGGTCCGGACGGCTCAAATTCCGACAAGAACAGCAATCCCACCGTGACCAATACCAAGTCACCGCCGAAATCCGGCGGCAAAAAATAATGCTCTGCCGCGAAGCACTGCCTTTGCCGGTCGATCCGAAAAATATTCGTTCTTAATTCGAGCCGCGCCGCTCAAGATATTTCTGATAAGCCGCTTCGTTGCGATGCCAGGTGAAAAGACCTGCACCCACACCGATGCAGAGCATCATGCCCGGCGCCACAATGAACGGCCAGATCGGTATGCCCATGCCTTCAGGTGCCGTGGCTGCGAATTGCATGTAAGCCGCCGTCCCTGAAAACATAAAAAACGCCACCACCATGCCGATCTGCGCCGCCATGAATATGCCCAAACCGCGAGCATGCCATTTTTCCCAGCGGGCGGCCTTTTGATCATTCATTTTTGTCTCCCGGTTCACTGCCCCAATGCGCCATGAAGACATCCTTGGAAAATTTCTGCCGCGAACCCAATAAAGGTTTGCCCTAAAGCCGTCAGAAAGCCTCTGTCTCTGTTGGGTCCTGCGGACAGGGCACCTTGATATTGGGGCAACACCATCACGCAAATAGGCGTTATTTATTTTTATAAAACGACTTACGCGAATATTGATCGCTTTAAATCTTCCCCGCGATATGTCGCGTTTCGGTTTTTAAGTGGGATAAATCTTCATGGGTGGGGCGCATTGAGTTGAGGCGGAGCGGAGTGACGGGATGCGGCAGTTTTTACACCTCATGATTCTTCTGACCATCGCCTGGTCTGGCGTGGCGCATGCCGCTGATCCGGCAAAGGGCAGATCGCTCTATGCCAAGCACTGCGCCTCATGCCACGGCGACAAGGGCCAGGGCGTGCGCGGCGAGTACAGCGATCCTCTCACTGGCGACCGCACACTCAAAACGCTGACGCAATACATCGACAAGCAGATGCCTGAAGACAAGCCGAAAGATTGCTCGGGTCAGGATGCCGTCGAAGTCGCAACTTACATCTATGGCGCTTTTTATTCCGAAGCCGCGCAGATTCGCAACAACCCGCCGCATGTCGAGCCTGCACGTCTGACTCACCGACAGTACGAACATGCCATCGCGGACCTGCTCGCTTCGTTCCGCAATCCCAACGGTGAGTCCAGCAAGCATAACCTGACGCTCAATTTTTATAAGAACCGCAATCCGGGAGGTAAGCCGGTCCGAACCGAAATCGTCACGGAAGTGAAGCTGGAGCTGGGCAACGAATCACCTCACCCGTCGATCGTGGTGAAGGAAGAAGACAAAGACAAAAAGGAAATCGGCCCCGACTACAGCATCCGCTGGAGCGGTTCGGTCTATGCCCCGGCGACCGGCGACTATCAGTTCACCGTCATCACCACCAACGGTATGCGACTCTATGTCAACGACGACGATAAACCACTCATCGATGTCTGGGTGCGCTCCGGTAGCGACCAGGAACACCAAGGCACGGTGCGCCTTATCGGGGGCCAGATCTACCCGCTGCGCTGGAGGCGACCAAGGAAAAACGAGAGCAATCCGTCAAAGTCGCCATGGATTGGACGCCGCCGAATCGCGCTCGCGAACCGTTGCCCGCATATGCCATGCGCGAAAACAATACACAGCCGACCTTTGTGGTGACGACGGCTTTCCCGCCGGACGACACCAGTCGGGGTTACGTGCGCGGCGCTTCCATCTCCCAGGCATGGGATGAAGCCACGACCTACGCCGGCATGGAAGTCGCAGAGCACGTCATCAAAGAGATTCGATCGCTTGCCGGCGCTAAATTAAGCGATGACAACGCCATCCAAAAAATCGCGGCCTTTGCGCACAAGTTTACCGAACGAGCTTTCCGCCGACCCCTGACGGATGATCAAAAAGCGTTCTTTGTCGATCGCCTTTTCAAAGATGTTCCCAAAAACGATTCGGGCGCGATTGAAGTCGCCATCAAGCGCCAGGTGGTGCTTACGCTCAAGTCACCACGCTTTCTGTTTCGGGAAGTCGCCACACCCGAGCATGATTCTTACGACATCGCTTCGCGCATGGCCTTCGCCATGTGGGATTCATTACCGGATGGAAAGCTTCTCGATGCCGCCAAAGCCGGCCGACTCAAAGATCGGAAAAGCGTCACCGACGAACTCGACCGCATGTCGCGCGACCCGCGTGCGCAGGCGAAGGTTCGCACATTCTTCCATGCCTGGCTCGGACTTGATCACCTGCATGAACTTTCGAAAAATGCGGAGCGATTCCCGGAATTCAATCCAGCGGTTGTTTCGGATCTGCGCACGAGTCTCGATATGGCGATCGATGACGTGGTCTGGTCGGAGGCCTCGGACTACCGACGACTCATGACCGACGATGCGGTCTATCTCAATGCCCGCCTCGCCGACGTTTACGGCGTGAAACTGGAAAAACCCGACGGCTTCCAGAAAGTCGCGATGGCAAACCAGCGCCGCTCCGGCGTCATCACCCATCCGTTGTTGATGGCCGGCTACGCGTACAACACCACCAGTTCACCCATTCACCGCGGTGTGTTCGTCGCACGAAGTCTGCTCGGTCGGCGCCTGCGCCCGCCGAAGGAAGCGGTCACACCTGTATCACCAGACCTGCACCCGGGCCTGAGCACGCGTCAGGTCATCGCCAAACAGACCGCCCCAAAAGCCTGTGCCGGTTGTCACCAGATGATCAACCCGCTGGGTTTCACCTTTGAAAACTTCGATGCGTTGGGCCGCTATCGAGAGGAAGAAAAGGGCAAAACGGTCGACACCTCCGGCGGTTACCTGACCCTGGATGGAGACTTACGTCGATTCAAAAGCGCACCGGATCTCGGCCGGTTCCTGGCCGAGAGTCCCGAAGCACACGCCGCCTTCGTCCAGCGCTTGTTCCAGCATACGATTCACCAGTCGATTCACGCCTACGGCCTGGATCAACATGAAAAACTGACCCGCTATTTTGTGGACGGCGGTTTCAACATCCGCCGACTTCTGATTGAGATGATCGCTGATGCCGCCACCATTGCCGGCGGCCCAGAAAAGGATGGAGGCAAATCATGACACGCCACCGCGACCGACGTCAGTTCATGCGCGATCTGGGCCTGAGCGCTGCGGCCATGCCCTTTGTGCTCAACCTGCCCAGCCTCGGCTTTGCAAACAACCGCGGCGGGCGCAAACAGCGCCTGATCGTGATGTTCACGCCCAACGGTGTGATCCAGCCTAATTTCTGGCCGGCGGAGCAGGGTGAAAACTTCACGCTGCCCGAAAGTGTCACGCCGCTTGAACCCTGGAAAGACAAACTGCTGTTTCTCAAAGGCGTCGCGAACCAGGTGAAGGGTGATGGCGACGGCCACATGCGCGGCATCGGTTGTCTTCTCACCGGCATCGAACTATTCCCGGGCAACATCCAAGGTGGATCCGACACGCCAGCGGGTTGGGCGAAAGGCCACTCCATCGATCAGGAAATCGCTCGCTATCTACAGAAGGACGAGGCCACACGCACACGTTTCGGCTCACTCGAATTCGGCGCTCTGGTGCCGAATCGCGCCGACACCTGGACGCGCATGGTGTATGCCGGCCCCAATCAGCCGATTACACCCATCGATGACCCTTATCTGATGTTCAAGAAACTCTACGGCCAGATGGCCGATCGCAAGGCGCTGGCGAGCGTCCTCGACGACCTCAAACAGGATCTGCAGAAGGTCAAAGCCACCATCGGCAAGGAAGACAGCGCTCTGCTCGACGAACAGGCCGGTTTCGTGCGCGCCATGGAAAAACAACTCGTGGCCGATGCCGACGTCAAACTCAACCATCCCGCGCCTGAACTCGAACCGGGCCTGCATCAACACAACGATCTGATGCCGAAAATCAGTCGCATGCAGATCGACCTCATGGTCAACAGCTTTCAAAACGACTTCAACCGGGTTGCCACGCTGCAATACACCAACTCGGTGGGGCAGGCCAAGATGAAGTGGCTCGGCGTGAATGAAGGTCACCACGGCCTTTCGCACAAGCCCGACAGCGACAAAGAAGCGCAAGACCACCTCACGAAAATCAACAAGTGGTACTGTGAAGAACTGGCCTATCTGGTCAAGCGTCTGGCCGAAACGCCGGAACCCGGCACCGACCAGACTTTGCTCGACAACACGACGATCGTTTGGACCAACGAACTGGGCAAGGGCAACAGCCACACGCGCAACGACATTCCTTTCCTCATGGTCGGCGGCGGACTGGGCTTCAAGATGGGCCGATCGCTCGACCACAAGCAGCAGATCCCGCACCAGCGTCTGCTGATGGCGCTCGCACATGGCTTCGGTCACCGCATCACCGAATTCGGCAATCCGGATTACTGCAAGTCAGGACCGATGTCGCTTTCGTAAATTTCGTCACTCTGTCACCAGAAATCCTCGACCGCGATGGCGGTCGGGGATTTTTCATGACGGTGTCACGCTCGCATGCATTCGTGCCTGCGGCCGATGCAAAAGACTCACCAACACAAAGCTGATCATCATCAGCAGGTACCAAGCCACGATCTTGTCGGGTGTGACCAGCGACCAGCCGTCTTTCTGCGAAGGATAAAGCCACACTTTGCAGTACGTGGCGATGTTCTCGGCAAACCAGATGAACAGCGCCACCAGAAACAGGCCCAATGCCAGCGGCATCCATCGATGCACTTCGACGGGCTTGAAATACACGCGGCAGGGCGCAAACAGCAGCAGGCTCGTCGCCACCAGGCCCCAGCGCAGATCCACCATGTAATGATGCGTGAAGAAATTCGCGTAGATCACCACAGCCAGCACACACGTGGTCCATGTCGGCGGATAGCGCGTGAATTGAAAATCAAAAATACGCCAGACCCGTGCGATGTAACTGCCCACCGCGCTGTACATGAATCCCGTAAACAGCGGCACACCGGCGATGCGAAAGATCGCCGATTCCGGATACTGCCACGAACCGATCTCCGGCGAAGTCTTGAAAAGCTCCATGGCCGTTGCCACGAGGTGAAACAGAATGATCACGCCGGCTTCGCGCCAGGATTCGAGTCGCAATCCCAACAGCGCCACCTGAATACCGACCGCAATCACAAACAATTGGTCGTAGCGATACACACCGGGCATGAAGTCCCAATAGTGCGTCAGCAGAATGAAGAATAGCAACAGGCCACCGTACAGGCAGGCCCATGCCTGCTTGAGACCGAACCACCAGAATTCGCGGCAAAATGTCGCGAACCACGTTTGTCCGGCAGCGGAATGCCCCTGTTTGAAAACCACCCTCGGTAT
>CALOAZ010000031.1:0-25376 GCA_942491355.1 uncultured Phycisphaeraceae bacterium | reverse complement strand
ACTGCTGGTTCGGCATCAAGCAGCTTACCCGACTGCCGGCGAGATCCGGGCCGTCGTCGGCGAGGCGACCTGGAACCGCTACTTCTCGTTCTCGTCCGGAACCCTTTCGCGCAGCCGGTCGACCTTCCACTTCCTGCGCGAATGGTCGGGCGCCGGTCCCGCGATCCAGGAGCGGATGCGCGCCTTCTCCAACTACGAGGAGTTCGTGCTGTCGGATTCCTGGGATGAGACGACGGGGCCGGACGACATCTTCCTGCCGCAGTTCCACTGGCTGCGCAGCCGCTCCCAGAAGCAGCAATGCGTCGTCGATTTCGTCGGCACGGTGGAGAACATCGGCGAAGGACCTGCGCTACCGTCAGCATCGTCGGCAATCGCAAGATCGCCGCGCGGCTCGACGAGGTGCCCGTCCTCAATTCGAGCAACGGCCGGTCCCGCGAGGAACGGCTGTCGGTCCAGGCCGTCGACCGCGTCCTGCGCAAGTACGAGGTCGACTTCAAGATGTTCGGCTATTCGACCGAACCCCTCGACGGGCAGAAGGATCAATCGGCATGAACGCACCGGCCGTGGCGGTCGCCGACAAGCATCGCGATCTCATCGTCGACATCGGTGTCAGCGACGGCGCCGATTCGGACTTCTATCTCAAGAAGGGGTTCAACGTCGTCGGCGTCGAGGCCGACCCCGTCATGTGCGAGCGGCTGCGCGAGCGCTTCGCGCAGGCGATCTCCGAGGGGCGCTACATGCTCCTCAACCGAGCGGCGCACGGCAGGGCCGGGGAGACGCTGAGCTTCTTCATCAACCGGAAGGCGCAGGGGCACTCCCGCGTGCTCGAGCCGGGTCGGGCACCGCATCGCGATGGCGAAGTCACCCAGGCCGTCGGCATCACCTGGGGCGAACTGGCCGGGCAGTTCGGGATCCTCTACTTCGTGAAGGTCGATATCGGTGCGGAGGCGCCGTTCCTCGGCTCCATCCGCAATGCGGCGCACCTGCCGAAATTCTTCAGCGTCGAGGCCCACGCGTTCGCGCCGATCGAGGCCCTCTACCGCGTCGGCTACCGCCATTTCCGCCTGATCAACCAGACGCTGCACCATCGGTTCGAGATGCCCGATCCGCCGCGGGAAGGCAGCCTGGTGGCCGGTCATCGTTTCCAGCACGCATCGGGCCTGTTCGGCGAGGAACTGCCCGGCAGCCGCTGGTACAGCTTCCGCGAACTGTGCGGCCTATGGACGGCGATCGAGACGATCCGCGCCGCGGAAACCATCATCGGCAACGTCTGGTTCGACTGCCACGCCATGCTGCCGGAATGGTGATCTCGGCCGGCCCGCGGCGCTTCACCGTCACGCAGGCCGCGATCGAGCGCCTGACCGCTGCCCGCGTCTGGTTGCGCCCCGCTTCGACAGCAGTGCCGCGATCGGCCGCAGCGGGGCGATCCTCAACCATGTCCTTGCCGAGCCCTATGCCCGCATTCCGGAAGGCGCGCTGGCCTGGGGCGCGGATGTTGCGAGGGCAGACCGACGGGCATCCTGGCGGTAAACTGCTTCCCAGAATGGCACTCACACAAATCCGGGCTCTGGGCGGCACTTTGTTCGAAGCGGTGGATGGCTTCGGGCAATTTGTGAATTTCTGCTTTGCCACACTGACCTGGATGATCCGGGATCTGGTACGTTGGCACCGCTGGCGTCTGATCTGGCCGCAGATGTACGACGTGGGCACCAAGTCCATTCCGGTGGTGATGCTGACCGGCGCCTTCATCGGCATGGTGCTGGCGGTGGAACTGTTCGAACAGTTTTCGAATTTCGGACAGGCCTCACGACTGGGCGGCGTGATCAACATCTCTGTCGTCAAGCATCTGGGGCCTGTACTCGCGGCGGTGATGCTTGCGGGTCGGGTCGGCGGCGCGTTTGCGGCCGAACTGGGCACGATGACCGTGACCGAACAGGTCGAGGCTTTGCGTGTGATGGGCGCCGCGCCCGTGAGTTATCTGGTGGTGCCGCGCGTGATTGCCTGCGTGGTGATGATTCCGGTGATGACGGTGTTCAGTGATCTGCTGGGCATCGGCGGCAGTTGGATGATTACCGTGGCGGTCAACGGCGTGACCAACAACGAATATTGGTCGTTCAGTGAACAGTTCGTCAGTCGGTGGGATGTCTTTACCGGACTGGCCAAGAGTCTGGCCTTCGGTCTCGCGATTGCATTGATCAGCCGCTACAAGGGCTTTCACTGGTGCCCGCGCCGCCTAGGGCGTGGGCAAGGCGACCAACAAAGGCATTTCGTGACCAGCTTCGTCACGATCATCATTCTCAATTTCTTTCTCGCGAAATTTTCCAACGATCTGCATCGTTTCCTGTTCGGCCTCAAGCCGTCACTTCTGGGATAACCACTGTGACGGACCCCATCACCAGCGCCGCCAATCCGCGGATCAAACATCTGGCGCGTCTGGTACGCGAGCCGCGTGAGCGCCGCGCTTCGAGCCTGTTTTGTCTCGAGACCGAGCGCGAAATTCATCGCGCTCTGGATGCAGATCTGTCTGCGTGCGAAGTGTTTGTGGCGCCGGCCGCGCCGATGTCGGTGGTGCAGCGGCTGGATGTTCTGGGGGTGCCCGTGATCTCCGTGTCGACCGAAGTGTTGGCGCGGGCGGCTTACCGCGAAAATCCCGAAGGACTCATCGCGGTGTTTACCGCGCCGACTCGGTCTCTCGAAGCGTTGCCGGCAAAGCCCGATGCGCTGTATGCCGTGTGTGCCGGTGTTGAAAAGCCCGGCAATCTCGGCGCAATTCTGCGCACGGCCGATGCTGCAGGTGTGGATGCCGTGTTGCTGGATCGACCGGCGCCGGACCTTTTTAATCCCAATTGCGTGCGGGCGAGTACCGGCGCTGTTTTTTCGGTACCTGTGATTGGAGCCGAAGCCTCTGTGCTGCGGGCATGGCTCAAACAACATGGCGTGCGTCTGGTGGCGGCTGATCCGATTGGCGGCACGTCTTATCGAACGGCTGATTGGT
Organism: uncultured Phycisphaeraceae bacterium; assembly: GCA_942491355.1. GTDB lineage: Bacteria > Planctomycetota > Phycisphaerae > Phycisphaerales > Zrk34 > CALOAZ01. The sequence goes on along the minus strand of CALOAZ010000031.1, from coordinate 22,381 downwards.
CGGGCGCGGTTGCGATTTTGCTCGGTGCCGAGGACGTCGGCATCAATGCCGCATGGCATGCCGCCGCGGATGCTTGCGTGACAATTCCGATGCGCGGCATCGTGGACTCTCTGAACGTTTCGGTTACGGCAGCGTTGCTGTTGTTTGAGGCTGCTTCGACGCGGACTCTTTCGCGTCCATGAGGGTGCATTGCTGATACAACTGATTGGGCCATTTCTTTTAGTCGTTCAAGGCTGGTGCCGGTATCGGCGTCGGTCAGTTCGATCATCCAGCGCTCTCGGATCACTCGAAAGACGGTTTGGTTCGCCTTGCCGTCAGACAGTTGGAATTGCAGGCGCAGATGATGTGCGGCACCGGTATCGGATTCGGGGAGGGTTTGTGCGAGGAAGGTTATGCCTCGAATGGGGCCGGCGTTCCGACTCGCTTCGAAGTTGTCTCGCGCCACGCGTTCAAGTGTGCTGAGTAGCGCATGCGGCTCGGCATGCGGGGCAAGTTGGTAAAGCGTGATGCTCACCACCTGGCCGTCAGACCGATGGGCGATTCGGCTGGCGGCGGTTTGAATTTGCGCCGTGAGTTTCCGGCGTGTGCGATAGTCGAGAATGGCCCATGCCGCCGTGAGTGAAGCATGTCCGAGTTGGGTGGTGCGTGCAGACCATGGGCCGCTACCGAAGGCGCGTTCCGCATGCATCAGCGCAAGCGCAGGTCGGGAGGTGCCGGTGCATCCGGTCGCCACACTTCAGGCTCGGCCAGGACGGCCGTGGTGCGTGGCGGGTGCAGCAGCAACTCCCACGGGTCGTGCCCTGCGGCGACGTGATGTGCAACGAACTGATGGCCTCCGTGATAAATGCATTCGTGCTGAGCTGCGGAGATGCGAGCATCAATACCAAGTCGGCGTGTGATCGGCGCGGCGGTGGACAGCAGTTCGATGCGTGCCAGCGTGGAGGGATCGAGGCCGAGTCGTTCGCCCACGCGCAGAGTAGTCCAGACCGCCTGACCTTCGACCACGGCACCAATGGCCTGCGATTCATCTTCGCCGCATCCGGATTCAAAGCGTGCCCGCAGACCGATGTGTTGGTCCTGTAGTGCGTGTGCAGTTCGTGGGCCAGTGTGATGCGCGTTAGAGCTTCACGTGTGGGGGCTGAAAGGCGGTCTTGTTTGGCCACCTGGTTGATATGGTCGAGTGATAGTACCACCGAGCCGTCATGCAGACTGTATTTGCCCATGAGTGACGGCCGCGCGAGGCTCCGCTGGGCGGCATCCAAGCGCATCCACGCCGGACCCGATTCCTTGGATGTCGCGGTGATCTGATCGGTGAGTTCGCGTTCCAGCATGGTTCGCATCGCTTCGGCATTCACAAGGCGGACTTCCGGAATGCTGGATAATTGCTTGCCGGTGATGGCTTCAATATGAGGGATCAATGTGTCGCGCCAGTGTTGAAGCAGGGGTGTATCAATGGTTCGTGTTTTCAGGGTGGGGTGGGATGCCGATTGCAGTGCGTGCTGTCCCAGCGGGTTATCGAGGAGCGGGTCGGCCCGGACCGGGATGATGGTGATCAGCAGAGCGGCAAGAGGGAGAACGCGAGACATGTTTTTCTTAGACGCGCGCCAGGGGGCTGGAGTTCCGGCGAGGCCATCGGGAATCGGCTAATATCGCCTCTCTTTGGAGGTTGGATTAGCGATGGATCCCGCTCTCGCTGTTTTGGCGCAAAAAGTGGCTGCCGGCGAACGCCTTGATGCCGACGATGGCCGCGCGCTGTTTGCCAGTCGGGATATGGCCACGATCGGTCGGTTGGCGGATCAAGTGCGACGCCGGATGAACGGCGATGTGGTGTATTACAACGTCAACCGCCACTTCAATTATTCCAACGTGTGCGCGTTGAGCTGCAAGTTTTGCGATTTTTATCGCAAGAAGGGTCAGGACGGGGCCTACGAAGCGAGTCTCGAAGACATCCGCGAACAGGCTCGGATTGCGAAGACGGCCGGAGCGACCGAGATTCATATCGTCGGCGGTCTGCACCCGTGGTTGCCGTTCGAATATTACACCGACATGATGCGTGCGATTCACGCCGAATACCCGGGCATTCATATCAAAGCATTCACGGCGGTGGAGATTGTGCATTTGGCACGCATTTCCAAGCGCGGCAAGGATGTCGAAGGTGTGTTGCGCGATCTGATCGAAGCCGGGCTCGGTTCATTGCCGGGCGGCGGTGCCGAAGTATTTGATGATCGTGTGCACGACGAAGCCTTCAAGGGCAAGATTCGTTCGGACAAATGGATCGATGTGCATCGCACGGTGCATCGCCTGGGGCGCATGAGCAATGCGACCATTCTTTACGGCCATATCGAATCAGTCGAAGATCGCCTGCAGCATCTACTGATGTTGCGTGACGCGCAGGATGAAGCGATACGCGAAGGATATGGCGGTCGATTTCAGACCGTGATTCCGCTTCCGTTCGTGCCGGGCAAGTCCGAGTTGGCGCATTTGCCGGGGCCGACCGGGCTCGACGACCTGAAGATGCTGGCCATCAGCCGCCTGATGCTCGACAACTTTGCGCATGTCAAAGCGTTCTGGATCATGCAGACGCTCGAATTGGCACAGCTTTCACTGCGTTACGGCGTGGATGACATCGACGGTACTGTGGTGTGGTACGACATCACCAAGGTCGGTGTCGAAAACACCCATCAGGAAACCACGTCATTGGATCTGCGCCGGTTGATTCGTGAAGCCGGCTTCGAGCCGGTGGAACGCGATACGCTTTATCGTCGCGTGCAGCGCGATGGGGCGACTTGGCGCGTGGTTGAGAGCGCCGCCGAAGTCGGCGTGTGACCTATTTGGCCATTTCCACACGACCATCGGCATAGAGCATGGCGCCGGACGGATCGATTTTTCCGTTGCGCGCTTCGTAGATCAGCACCGTGGTGCTTCGATTGCCGATCTGATCCAGGGTGTCGGCGGGTTTCACGTAGATGAATCCTGGATTTTCCTTCGTGCGCGGATTGAACAACAGCGCTTCGCCCTGGCCCCCGAGACTGAAGGCCAGTTCATTGAGTGTGTCGGGCAGACGGCCACCGTTCTGGTCGGTGTACAGCAGCAATGCGATGCCCAGTTGCTGCAGATTCGAAACCGAGGCCAGTCCCTTGACGCGCTTGTGCGCCTGAGCAATCAGGCGAAAGTAATCCAGAACGTGCGGATCACCGGTTTTGGAGACCGGAGCGGAATCATCATCGAGTGCGTTGGTGGTGGGGGTTTGTGCCGGTGCGGGTGAAAACGCCACGCGAATGGCATTTGCTGCTGCGGGGTGTGTGGGCAAATCGGCCAGAAGATAATCCTGGTAATAGAGTGACCATCCTTCGCTCGGAGGCGCGTCGATGATCAACGTCAGTTCGTGTTTGGCCAGATAGTTGATCGATTCTTCGGCATCATAATGGTCGGTGGCCCACCAGCCTTCGGCGCCGGCACCTTCCCACTGCACCTGCGCGTGCGTGCCGTTGTAAACGTAGTTGACGATCAGGCCGTCGTCGTCGTGTCGCGATAGGCGGCCGGTGGCGCTGAGCCCGGAGATGCCGGGGATTTCAGCTTGAGATGCATGTAGAAAAGACGTGGCGGTGAGAGCGCCACTCAGACCGGTGGAGCCGTCCCACGCATAGGTGGCTCGTGAAATGCCACCACTGCGTTCGCGTTTTTCTTCACGAAGCGTCGGTTCCTGATCGGGCGGCAGCAGGGCGGTCACGTCATTCGATTCGCCGCTGACCAGATCGAATCGTACGCGCCCGTTCAGAGCTTCGTGCAGGAAGTGCCCGTGGAGTGGCTGGTCTTTTCCATCAGCGTCTTTCAATCGGAACATTGAAGTCACGAAATAAGCCCGCCCGTTTTTGAGCTGTTTGTATTGATGGAGCAATTTTTGAGAAAGCGATACGCGTACCAGAAGTTGTGGGCCGTCTTGGCCGGGACGAATCAGCACAACCTGATCGTGGCCTCCTACCGTGCGCGGGATAGCCGTCGTGCCCGTATTGGGGGCGTCTGATTCTGCGCCTGACATTCGGGCGCCAAGCCCCGAGGCGATTTGACTGCTGAAGAAGTTGTCCGATCCGGCGATGCGAAGTTTGTCCACGATCGGTGTGGTGTTCACTGAGGCGATTTCGTACACGTGGGCCAGTTGGGCCGGGCCGGTGATCCACCAGATGGTCGTCGCGATCAAAATCGCCAGTGCGATGAAAAATTTCGGCCCCAGTTGAAAACCCATCACATGCAGATCAAGGTTCGGCATCCGGCGCGAACCTTCTGCGGCGGCTTCGCGCGAGGCGGTGGCCTTGAGGCGACGTTGTGCCGCGGTGTGATAGCCGCAAGACGTGCAGAGTACCGCGCCATTGGGCATGACGGCATGACAGGATGGGCAGCGGGGCGAAGCATCTGCCGTCAGCTCAACCGGTGGTGCCGTGGATTCGGTTTCTTCCAATCCGGAAAGATCGATGGGGGCCATGGCCTCTTCGGATTTCGCTTTGGGAATGGTCAGCACTTCGCCGCAGCCTTTACAGCGGGCGCGACGGCCGGCCGCTTCAAGCGGGGCGCGAAACTGCTTCTGGCAGGATGGGCAGGTGACGGGAATCGTCACAGGGGAAACCTCCGGATTCAGAACACGATAGCGGAGTTGTTTTGCAGAAGCATTGGGTGGGCCGGATTCTCCCGTCGGAGGTTGAGCCGTTTATGGCCCGTACAGTTTGAATCCGATGATGAGGGCTATCGCCAAGCCGGCGATGGCCAATAGGAGCATCAGGACGTGTGATCGCATTTGCATCGGCTTGTCGCAGGCATGGCATACGAATTGAGTGTTGATATCGGTCGGGCCGGCGGTGAGTGTCAAATCATCTGATGAGAAGTAATCGTATCGTCCCTCGAAATCATTGAAGTGTTTCTTGCAATAGCGACAGCGATTGGTTTTGCCGGTGTATCGGTTCATTGCGGCACTTGCTTCAAGTGGGCATTTCGACTCGAAATCATAGGCCTGTCAGGGTCAGGGCGATGCGTGAACTTGTCGCAGCACCAGTCGCTCGCGCGTGACCCACAACGGCAGCAGAGCGGTGACCGCTTCGGTTGAATCGCTGGCGACCAGTCCGAGTTCGGGATGAACCCAGAGTGTTTCGACGGTGCGCACGCGGGCGAGACCGAGCTGCGCTTCAATGATGACTTTCAGGCGAGCGCAGCGCACTGGTCCGTGAGGGCCTGTGACCCGTTGGTCGGCTTCGTGCGTGATGGTTTTGGTGCATTGGCCTTTGTCACGCTGTGTCGCCGGATCGTTGAGCGCAAGGATGATCATGGCGTGTTCGGTGCGATGTGCCACGCCGGGCTTTAGTGAAGCGGGAAACAGCGTCAATGGTGGGTCATATTGCGTGAGCGCGTTGTGCGCCGGTTCTTCAGTGGCGGTAATGACGATGCCGCCGTCAACGTCGATCATCAGATGTTCGGTGCGGCCGTTGGGTGTGGTGCGTCGAAAAGGGCTAGCCGGCGCATCGGTGCGCTGCAGAGTCAGATCCACGGATTGGGGTGGCGCAGGAGACGCATCGGTGTTCGGTGGACCGACCCACATGGCATAAGACCAGCGCCCGGATGAAAGCGTTTGCAGCGGTGGCAAGATTGGCGTGATGGGTTGTTCGGCGCCGATCAGGGATTCGAAACGAACCGCAGGTGTTGGGGTGGCCATGGGCTGTGACGTCTGGCATCCGGGCAGGATGCTCATCAGCCAGATCGGCAGCATGATCCGGTGGACAGGGTGCACGCCTCGGTCATAACATGGCCCCATTGCCCTGTAAAGTTTGTAGCGGACAGTTGTTGGAAGGATCGGTCGCGATGTCTCCCGAAGCCTGGCTTACCTTGGGTGTGCTCTCAGTAGTCCTTGTGCTGCTGATGTTCACTCGTCTCGCACCCTATGTGGTACTCGGCGGCGGCCTGACCGTTCTGCTCACGGCCGGCGTGGTCAGTGAACGCCAGGTCCTGGAAGGTGCGGCCAATCCGGGTGTGGCGGCGGTGGCGGTTCTCTTTGCTGTGGTGGCGGGTATTCGCGAAACGGGCGTGATGAGTTGGCTGATGGAACCCCTGCTGGGGCGGCCGCGTCATCTTCGTGCCGCACAGGCTCGTGTGATGGGGCCGGTGGCCGTACTCAGTGCGCTGTTGAATAACACGCCCTTGGTGGCGGTCATGCTGCCGCTGGTACACGACTGGTCGCGCAAGCATGGCTTGTCGATTTCGAAATTGCTGATTCCGCTGTCGTTCGCTTCGATCCTTGGTGGCATGTGCACGTTGATCGGGACCAGCACCACGTTATTGGTGGATGGTTTGATGCGCTCCGGCGGCGCTGATTCGGGTTTGCGCGGTTTGGGCATGTTCGAAATTGCAGCGGTGGGCTTGCCGATCGCATTTTCCGGACTGGCAATCCTGTGGATCGCCGGGCCGTGGCTGTTGCCCGATCGCAAACCGCCGGTGGATCCTGATGATGATGCACGGCATTACACCGTGGAGATGACTGTCGAACCCGGCGGTCCTCTGGTCGGCAAAACCGTCGAAGCGGCGGGTCTGCGTCATTTGCCGGGACTCTTTCTGGTGGAAATCGATCGTGAAGAACAGACCTTGGTGGCACCATCCTCCACCGTCATGCTCAAGCCCAATGATCGGCTGGTGTTTGCCGGCGTGGTCGAATCGGTGGTGGATCTTCAGAAGATTCGTGGTTTGCAGCCGGCGACTGAGCAGGTTTTTAAGCTCAGTACGCCGCGCAACAACCGCGTTCTGGTCGAGGCGGTGGTCAGTGATACCTGCCCGTTGATCGGCCGGAGTATTCGCGATGGTCGCTTTCGCACGCGTTACAACGCGGCTGTGATCGCCGTGGCGCGTAACGGCGAGCGCATGAACCAGAAGATCGGTGACATCGTGGTGCGCCCGGGCGATACCTTGCTGCTTGAGGCCCGCGCCTCGTTCGCAGCGCAGCAGCGCAACAGCCGCGATTTTTATCTGGTTTCTGCGGTGGAGGATTCCACGCCGGTGCGCCATGATCGCGCTCCGGTGGCGATGCTGATTCTGCTGGTCATGGTGGGAGCCGTGGCGATGGGGTGGATCAGTTTGTTCAATGCGGCCTTGCTGGCAGCCGGTGCGATGCTGATCACGCGATGCACGCGCACCAGCGCCGCGCTGCGCGCGGTGGACTGGCAGCTCATGCTTTCGATTGTGGCGGCTTTCGGGATTGGTCGTGCGATGGAAGTCAGCGGAGCGGCCGGCGCGATTGCCGATACGTTTTTAACATTGGCCGGCACGCCCCATGCCGCTTTGGGTGTGGTGCTGGTGTTGACCATGGCCTTCACCAACCTGATGACCAACAATGCGGCGGCCGTGTTGATGTTTCCAGTGGCGGTGGGGACGGCGGCAAAACTGCAGGTTAGCCCGATGCCTTTTGCGGTGGCGGTGGCGATTGCGGCTTCGATGAGTTTTCTCACACCCATCGGCTACCAGACCAACCTGATGGTGTATGGTCCGGGCGGTTACCGTTTCGGAGATTATCTGCGCGTCGGTCTGCCGCTGACGGTGGTGGGCCTGCTCATTGCTTGGTGGGTGATTCCCACGGTCTGGGCTTTTTGAGGCGAATGTTCAGCGCGTGGTCGAAGCCGCTTCCAGATCAAAGCCATCCGATTCACCGGCCATGAATCGCTCATGTCCCAAGGCGGCGATCATCGCGGCGTTATCGATGCAGTAATCCATCTTCGGCAGGCGCACGGCCAGTTGCGTTTGTTGGCCGAATGACACCACGCGTTGGCGCAACAATGAGTTTGCGCTGACGCCGCCACCGATTACCAGGGTTTTCGGCGTGCGGTGTTGATCGATCATGCGATCGAGAGCGCGCTGCAGTTTGGTGATCAGCACATCACTGGCCGCTTCTTGAAAAGCAGCGGCGATATCGGCTTTTTCCTGATCTGACAAATCAGAGGCAGCGCGGGTGAAAGCGGTTTCGCCGCGTCGCCCTTGGGGTGTGCCGCGCACGCGGTAGAGCACGGCGGTTTTCAGGCCACTGAAAGAAAAATCGAGGCTGTTCTTGTCGAGCAGTGTGCGTGGAAACGATTCGTTTTTTGAATCACCCTGTTGTGCCAGTTGGTCGAGCAGGGGCCCGCCGGGATAGCCGATTTCGAGAATCGAAGCGGCTTTGTCATAGGCTTCGCCGACGGCGTCGTCGATCGTGGCGCCGAGGCGTTCGACTGACAGCGAGCCGTCCATGGCATACAAGCTGGTGTGGCCGCCGCTGACCACAAGGCCGAGCGCCGGATACGTGATCGGTTCGGCATCGAGTGATCCGGCAATCAGATGGGCCTGCACGTGATCGACACCGATCAGCGGTTTGCCCAGTGCCCAGGCCATGGCTTTGGCGGCGGAGACACCGACCAGCAACGATCCGATGAGTCCCGGACGATGGCCAACGGCGAGGGCATCGATTTCATCGGTGCGTATGCCGGCGGTTTTCAGGGCCTCATCGATCACCGGCAAGATGTTTTCGATATGAGCCCGGCTGGCGATTTCGGGCACCACGCCGCCGAATTTGGCATGCAGGTCATGCTGTGAAGCGATGACATTCGACAGCACGGCGCGTCCGTCGCGCACCACGGCTGCGGCGGTTTCATCGCAGCTCGACTCGATGCCCAGAATCAGTGTTTCCGAGTTCGGCATGGGCGTGATAGCTTAGAGGCTGTGATGGGCTTTTGCTCTCCGTGGCACCTGGGGCGAACGAAATCGCGATTCGCGGCGGCTCAAGTTCATCACGTTTGATGAGGGTTTCGACGCGATGAACGCCAGAGTCTATCCTGTCGGGTCCCACCCAGCTCCTCCCGGAGGCGATCCATCCAATGGCCCTGTACGTGAACGAACAACGGATTGATGAATCGGAAATCGAGCAGGAATTTGCCGGGATCAAGGCGCATTTCGAATCGATGGCCAATATCCAGTGCTGCGAACGGGATGAGGAGTTCAAGACTTACGCGAAGGATCATTGCATCGGTCGTGTGTTGATCGAGCAGGAAGCCCTGCGCGTCGCCGAGGCAGCCTCGGATCAGGAAGTGGACGCGGCGCTGGACGAACTGGTGAAAGAACACGGCGGCGCTCCCGGGCTGTGTCTGGCCTACGGTCTGCCCATGGATCGAATCGACGTGGTGCGAACGGATATCGCTCGGCGGCTTCAGGTGAATCAGTTTGTGGACGGCATGATCCGCGATCTGCCACCGGTCGATGACGCGGCGCTGCATGCGTATTACCAGGACCATCTGGATCGCTATCAGACCCAGGAGCGGGTCAGGGTGTTGCATATTCTCAAAGCGGTTTCGCGGGTGGAAGAGCGCGATGATATTTATGAGCAGTTGCGCGCGGTGCGCCGGCGCGTTCAGGCGGGTGAAGCATTCGAAACGCTTGCGATTGAGTTTTCAGATAAGGCTCAGGAAGCTCGCGAAGCCTCGGCGCGCGGCGACAATCCGGAAGAGGATCAGGGCATCGATCTGGGATTCTTTGCGCGCGGCGAACTGTATGACGAGGTTGAAATCATCGCCTTTTCACTTGAAGTGGGTGAGCTCAGTCCGGTGTTCACCACGACCTACGGTCTGCATTTGATCAAGGTGGTGGATCGCGAGCCGGTGAATACTGTGCCGTTCGATCAGATCGTGGACACACTGCGTGAACATCATGCGCAGGAGCGGCGCGACGCAGCCTTGGCCGATCTGGTGGAGCGCCTCAGGCAGACCGCTGAGATTCGTGAAGTGGATGAAGATGATTCGCTGGCGTTTCCCATCTGACCTGATGGGCGGTGCGTCAGTCCGCCGTTATCGGTCAGCCATTGTGCATCTTTTTCCCGCGATCGGACGGCGTGTCACCGGCGGTTAAGATAAACAGGCATTGGGATATCGTGCGATCAGATTGATCGGAGTGTTTGGCGTGCCGGATGAAAATGACATTGCGCTGCTTGAAGAACTGGCTTCCGGTTGTGCGAAGTTGCGCGAACAGGCGGGTCGTGTGGTGGTGGGGCAGGCGGCCGTGGTACACGATCTGCTTGCCGCCATTCTGGCCGAAGGCCACGCGCTGCTGATCGGTGTGCCGGGGCTGGCCAAGACGCTGATGGTGCGCGTGCTTGCAGAGGCCATCGGCGGGCAGTTCAAACGCATTCAATTTACGCCCGACATGATGCCGGCCGACATCATCGGCACCGAACTGTTGGAACACGATGCATCGGGGGCGCGGGCCTGGCGTTTTTCTGAAGGGCCGGTCTTCGCGAATCTCGTGTTGGCCGATGAAATCAATCGCACGCCCCCGAAGACGCAAGCCGCTTTGCTTGAAGCGATGCAGGAGCGGCAGGTCACCAGTCTGGGCATCACCCATCGGTTGCCGCGTCCCTTTGTGGTGATTGCCACGCAGAATCCCATCGAGCAGGAAGGCACCTATCCATTGCCCGAAGCGCAGCTCGACCGTTTTTTGATGTGTCTGAATGTGGCGTATCCGGAACCCGAGGACGAAGTGCGTATCGTGTCCGAAACCACCGCGCCGCGCGACGAAACCATCGCGCCGGTTTTTGCGATGGAAAAACTGCTGGCCTATCAGGCGCTGGTGCGTCGTATGCCCGCCGCGCCCAGCGTGGTGCGCTATGCCGTGAATCTGTGTCGGGCGACGCGCCCCGCAGATCCCCTGGCCGATGAAACCGTCCGTCGTCTGGTGGAATGGGGCGCCGGTCCGCGCGGGGGGCAGTGTCTGATTCTTGCCGGCAAGGCGCATGCGGCGATGGCGGGTCGTCCGACCGTGACGTGCGAAGATGTCCGTCGCGTGGCGCCGGCGGTGTTGCGTCATCGCGTGCTGCCGAATTTCACAGCGGCGGCCGAAGGTATTGCGGTCGACACCGTGATCGACAATGTGCTCGAACGCGTTCGCGTGGATGCACACTGATCGGGAGGCTGCCCCAATGCCCGGTCGTCCATTGCTCAATCCTGAAACGCTCGGTCGATTGCGTCGTCTGGTGTTTGCCTCGCGCCATCCGGTCGAAGGCCGATGGGCGGGAGCGCATGCCTCGCCGCGCCTGGGTCGCGGTGGCGAATTCGTGGACCATCGTGCCTACGAACCCGGTGATGCGCCCGGCGACGTGGATTGGAAAATTTATGCCCGCAGCGATCGATTGATGGTGCGCCGCTTCTCGCGCGAAACCGAATTGACGGCGCGCGTGCTGGTCGATGCGTCGGCTTCGATGGGGTATGCGGGCCACGGTCGCGACAGCAAACTGCGTCATGCGTCGGAACTGGCGGCCACGCTGGCGGGTTGGTTTGTGGATCGACGGGATCGCGTCGCTTTGGCCACCGTGCAGGACGAATTGTCGATGCCCTGGCCACCGCGCCATGATGCCGCGGCTTTGGCGGCCATGTTGAAGTGGCTTGAGGCGCTTCGGCCCAAAGGCAAGGCGCCGTTGGCGAAAGTGATCAGTCAGCTTTCGGTGGGTGCGGGGCGTCGCGAAGTTCTTTTTCTGATTTCAGATCTGCTGGATGAACCTGCCGCAGAAGTGCTGCAGGCTCTGTCGCGTTTTGCGCATCGTGGGACTGAAATCGTGGTTTTTCATGTGTTGGATCCCGATGAGCTGATCTTGCCGGATCGTGCGTTGATGCGCTACGAAGATATGGAATCGGATCAGAAGCTGGATGCCGATGGCGCGTTGCTGCGTCGGCGTTATCAGGATGAGGCGGATCGGTTTGTTCGAACCTGGTCGGCCCAGTGCCGCGCGCAGCGCATCACGCATCATCTGGTGCGCACCGACACGCCGGTGATCGAAACACTTGGCGCCTTCTTCACAGGACGCACCGGAGGCACGCGCCGATGAGCGGTCTGGCCGTGATGGTCTGGACATGGCCCTGGCTGCTTGCAGGTGTGGCAGCGGTGGCAGGCCCATGGCTGGCGCATCGCATGCGCCGACGCCCGGTGGCGCGTCGCCGGTTTGCGGCGTTGGGTCTGTTGCGTCAGGCGATGGCCGATGACAGTGACCGGGATTTGCGTCGGCGGCGCTGGTTGTTGGGATTGCGCACCGGTGCCGTGCTGTTACTGGTCTTTGCGTTTGCACGGCCGGTGTGGCTTTCGCAAGGCGCAGTCTCGCCGGGACAGGGCGTGGATCGCGTGTTTGTCCTGGATGCGAGTGCCTCCATGGGCACCTTGTCGGAAGGCGTATCGTTGTTTCGCCGGGCGCAGGATGAGGCGCTTGCTGAATTGCAGCAGTTGAATCCGGCGACTGATCGCGTGGCATTGGTTTTGGCCGGGCCGTCTCCTGAATCCGGTTTTGCCGAACCGGTTCATGACTTTGGGCAGATGCGCCGGCGCATCGAGCAGTCTGTACCGACCGAGGCGCATGCGGATTTTCCGGCAGCACTGGATCGAGCGGCGCACCTGTTGCGGCGCGGGGAGGCCGGGCGATCGTCGGGGATTGTCGTCTGGACCGATGGGCAAATCAGCACTTGGAAGTCGGTGGATCCGGCTTTTTTATCTCAGTCTGACGCGCCGGTCAGCTTGTCGATCCGCACATTGGATGCGGGTCGCGTGGTTCAGTATGCCGTGCATGATCTGAGCGTGTCGCCTGTTCAGCCGGTGGTGCATCGTCCGGTGCGCATCACGGCGCAAGTGATTCAGCATGCACCTGTGGGAGCCGATGTGCTGACGGCGCGTCTGCGCCTGGATCAGCGCGTGGTGGCTCAAACGCAAGTGCATCTGGGCGAACAGGGTCTCGGGCAGGCGATGTTTGACGTGCGGTTTTCAGCGGCCGGTGATCATCGGGTGAGCATTGAACTCGATGCGGATGCCTTGGCCGTGGATAACCGCGTGCAACGTGTGATCACGGTGCGCGATCGTCCGGTGGTCGGGTTGGTGGGATCAGGTGCCGTGGCCGATCAATGGGCGGCGGCGCTGGTGCCGCGCATTGATGCGCCGGGCGCGCCCGCAGTTGTATCGCGCGTCGATCGGATCGATCGATCAAGCCATTGCCTTGCATCCGCAAGCGATGCTGATTGCGCCAAGCCACGATGTGGATCCCGATGCAGCTCAGTCGCTTGGCCGTTATGCGCAGCGCGGCGGTGTGGTGATGTTGGTCGGTGCCGATGGCGCGAACCCGTTGGGGGATCGAATGCCGTGGGGCCCTGTGGAACAACATGCAGAAGGTCGGCAGCTTGGAGCGGTGCGTTGGGATGTGGCGCCGCTGAATCAGTTTGATCCTGTCGGGATGGCGCGTTGGATGTCGATGCGCTGGTCGCAACGCCTTCGACTGCCGGTCTCTGATACGGCGCAAGTGTTGATGCAGGATCAGGACGGTGTGCCGAGGGTGATGGTCGCGCATGTGGGGGACGGGGCTGTGGTGGTGCTGAATTTTCAGATGCCGCCGCGCGCCGAAGCGGGACTGCTGGTGTCCTTGCTGCACATGTTGATGGATCACGTCACGCCCGAGGGGCCACGTCGGGATTTCACGGTGGGGCGAGCGGCATCCATCTCTGTTCGGCAGGAAGGGCGGTGGACGCTTCAGGATCCGAAAAAGAGGTCATGGCCGGTCACGGCGGACGGCGCGGCGATGCAACTGCCGAATACGCGAGAGACGGGCTGGTATGCACTGGTCAGTGATGAGGGCGTCACGCTGCCGGTGACTTTTAACGCCGATCCGGCCGAGAGCGATCTGCGCCGGACGAATGATCCGGTGGCGGATCACATCTTCTCAAAAGCGGGAGCGTCGGCATCGGCGGCTCACGGCCGGGACTTGTGGCCGGTGTTGATGGGTTTGGCGTTTGCGATGCTGATGACCGAGGCGTTGCTTCTTTTCTGGTGGAGGCGCTGATCGGCATGGCATTCGAAGAGGCATGGATCTGGTCTCCGGTTCTGCCCTGGCGGCTGTGGATGGCGCTCGGTGTATTCGGTGCGCTGTGCGCGGTCGGTTCGTGTTTTGCGGTGCTGCGTCAGCGGCCGTTGGGCGGTATCGGATTGATGGTGATGCGTCTGATGATGGTGGGCGCGTTCATGATGCTTCTGGCGGGACCGGGCCGTTCGGTATCTGAACAGACGACGGTCAACAAGCCGGCGCTGGGTGTGCTGGTGGATGTGTCGGGTTCGATGCGCACGGCGGATATGAATGGCCGTTCGCGCTGGCGTGCGGTGGTGGAAGACCGTCTGAACGAACCGGCGCTCGCGATATTGCGCGATCAATTTGATGTGCGGCTCATGGCATTCGACGCGAGCGTGCGCGATCTGGCGTCTTCGGAACTGGATGCCTCGGCGCAGCGCGTCGCCATCGGTCGTCAGAGTCGTTATGCCGCAACGTTGATGTGGTGTCTGGATGATCCGGCCAAAGAGGATATTCGACGTTGGTTGATTTTGGGTGATGGTCATGAGAGCGAAGGGCGCTCACCGGATCAGGTGATTGAAAAAGCCGTTGCGCAGAGGCGCACGATCGACGCCGCCGTGTTCGGTGGTGCCCAGTGGCAGAAAGATGTGGCTTTGTTTGCATCGGCGGCGCGCCTGTCGGTCGCACCGGGAGATCGCGTGCGACTGGCGGTCCGGTTGCGACAGCGCGGTTATGGCGATCGAGCGGTCGACGTGCAGATGCAGGCCGATGACCAGACGCATTTGTCGCAAACTGTTGCGTTTTCAGGTCGGACCGATGGCATGGCCTCATTCGAGTGGCTACCTGAAAAGATCGGCTGGCATCGGTTGCAGGTTTCGGTCGATCCGTTGCCGGATGAAACCGATCGCACCAATAACACGCAGGATGTCTGGGTTGAAGTAAGGCCGCGCCACGTGCGTGTGCTATTGCTCGAGGGATCGCCCAACTGGGACAGTCGAGCACTGGCGCAGGCGCTTCGGAATGACCCGTTGATTGCTCTGACGCGTGTGACACGCCTTCGGCCCGATCTCACGGTGGTTCAGTCTTCGGATCCGCAACAGGCTTTTGAAATGCCCGAAACATCGGCGCAGTGGCAACGTCACGATCTGGTGATGATCGGCGGCGGCATGGAGCATCTGCTGAACGAATCGTCGGCCGGTGCGCTGGTCGATCATGTGAAGGCCGGTGGCCGGGTGGTGTTCACACGCGGTCGGATGGCCGATCCGACCACGCCTGAAGGGCGCGCGGCCGAAGCATGGCTCGCACCTCTGGTGCCGGTGATGTGGCGAGCGGGTCTGATGCCGGGCACGCGCCTTCAATTGACGGATGCCGGACGAGACGCCGGGCTGTTTTCATTTGGCGCGATCGGATCGGCCGATTCGGTTCTGTCGGCGTTGCCGCCTTTGGAGCGTCGCTATCCGATTGAATCGCTTCAAACCGGTGCGCGTGTGATGGCTTATGCAGATGGCGATTCGTCCGATCAGCCGATGGTGGTGGAGATGCCGGTCGGCCAAGGCGATGTTTTGATGATGCTGGGTGAAGGCTGGTCGCGCTGGCGTCTTTTGCCGGCGACTCAGGCGCATCTGGCCGAAGCCCATGACCGATACTGGTCATCACTGGTGCGATGGATGGTGCCCGATTCGGATCCGACCGGAATCACATTGCGTCTCGGCAGTGCCGTGGTGCGGGTGGGCGATCGTTTGCAGATTCAAGTGACCGATCGTGCGCAAGAAGGCGTCGTGGCACCGGATGTGCATGTGATCGCACCCGATGGCGCGGCGCGTCCTCTGGTGTTGCAATCGGTCGAAGGCACCGTCGGTCAGTGGCAGACACACTTGTCAGTCGAGACTCCCGGTTCGTGGCATATCGAGGCGGTGCGATCAGGTGATAAGACCGTGCGCACGGAGGCGTATGTGGCCGGCGTGGAGGATGATCCGGAGCGTTTCGATGTTTCAGCCGATCCGGAGTGGTTGCGCCGTCTGGCCGAAGGGACAGGCGGAAGATTGCTGCCACCGGATGCGGGGCAAACGTGGGCTAAACAATTAACGGCAGTGCCTGACGTGCGACGCCGGTCGGGTTCGAGTGCGCCGGTTTGGGACCGTGGGTCGATCATGTTGATGCTGCTGGGCTGGCTGTGTTTGGAGTGGATGCTCAGACGCAGGATCGGGAGCTGGTGAACATGCATGGCGCGGCTGACATCCTGACGCATCATCTGGATGCCGTGGCGCACGAGCGCCGCATGGCGCATCTGCGATGGCGTGCGCTGGTGGCATGGATGATCTTCGCCGGTGGATTGGCCGCATTGGTGGCAACAGATGTCGTGGTCGGCGGTGGTACGCACTGGCTAATCGTGCTTGATGCGCTGGTGTTGGCCGGAGCGTGCGCTTTATGGACATGGCTGTGGTTGGCCTGGCGCGGCGATCGGTGGGAAGCTTCATCGTTGGCGCATTGGATCGAACAGCGCATGAACTGGTCGGATAACCGTCTGGTCATTGCGGTGGAATTGGCGCATGCGTCACAGCAGTCGTCGAGTATGGCTTTGCGCGATCGCGCCATCGAAGCAGGATGTCTCGCCGCTGATCAACTGGCGCCGGAACAACTGATCGACCGTCATCCTTTCAAAAAAGCTTTGCGCGGCGCGTTGGCCATGGCCGGCCTCTGGCTGCTGCTGGGCATGGGGACGCCGCAACTTTTGACCACGGTTGCCGCGCGCATGCTGGATCCGCACGGCGATCATCCGCCGTTCACGCTGCTTCAATTTGAAGTCCACGCGACGCCGCTGCAGCCAGGCGGGGATGAACCGGTTCGCATTGAAACCTCGATCACCGGGCCGATCACGCCGGATCAAGCGTGGTGCGTGGCGGGTGATCGGCGTTTGTCCATGCGTCCGGAAGGTCCGGGGCGGTTTTCGATTGCGTTCGATCGCCTGGAGGCCGACATGCGGTTTCATGTGGCGACATTCGGCGGGCGATCGGAAACGCATCAGATTCTTTTGCGTCGTGTTCCTCGGTTGACGCATGTGTGGTGGTCTTCCGAAAAAGCAGGAGTGCCGCGCAGCTTGCAAAAAAACCAGGTGATCGATGTGATCGCAGGTCTGCCGGTGCGATTCGAAGCGGTGGCCGATCGGCCGCTGCGCGAATTGATCTGGCAATGGCAGCCGGAGGGCAAAGCGATCTCTTTGCGTCGCAGCGCTGTGATGACCACTGATTCGCGGCGCACGCTGCACACGCAAGTGTTCAAGCATTCAGGCGCGTTGACGCTGCTGCCGGTGTCGATCGAAGGTGTGAAAGGGGATCAACCATGGACTTTGTCGATCCGCGTGTCATCCTTTTCGGACGCGACTTCGACTGAGAGGATTGCTCAGCGGTTGCAGGCGATGGAGGCATTGCTGCAACAATGGCTGGAAAAGCTATCAGAAGCAAAGATGCTGGATGCCAAACAGGCTGCTGAAGCTCGGCGCATGATGGCCGATCTTCAGCAGCAAATCGATGCATTGCAGAAGCAGGCTTCGGATGCCGCCACGCGCGAAGCGGTGGAGGCAGCAAGGGATCGTCTGGAAGCGATGCGCGGGCGCGTGGCCCGCCTCAGCGGTCAACCCGGTCGCGGAGCCGACGTGCCAGAGGCCGAAGGGCACTTGGGGGGTGAACCGACAGATCTTGTGGATGCGGGGCGCGAAATCATCGCGCGATCGCGTGTGGATCGCGTGGCACCCCATGCGAAGCCGGGTGGTGGTGGGCTTTCTGTCGATCAGTTGGAAGGTGTACCGCTGCGCTACCGGGATGTGGTCGAAGCGTATCTCCAACGCGCCGGAACCGAATCGAGGCGATAGGATGAAACCATGATGCGATGGCCGGTGGGATATCTCGTGGTGTGGCTGCTGTGGCCGATGGTGCTTCAGGCCGATCAGGCATCTTCGGAAGAAGATCGTCCGGGCTTGGTGCGATGCGCTCTGCTGACTTACAGCGGTGGCAAAACAGCGCGCTGTTTGCCGAAGGTTTTTGGATGATGTCCGGACGAAAACCAGCATCGTGACCGCTCGTCATTTCGATGCCGTGGCGATGAATGATGCAGGTTTGTTTCGATTTCCGTTTGCGATTTTCAGCGGCGAAGGTGCCTTTGAATTGCACGAAGCTGAGCGTGCGAATCTTAAACGCTATCTGACTTCAGGCGGTTTTCTGGTGGCCTCGCCCGGGTGCAGTTCGATGGCCTGGTCTGAAAGTCTGAAAAAGACACTGGGTCAGATCTTCCCGGATCAAAAACTTGAGCCCATCCCTTTGGTGGATGACGAAGGTCACCCCACCCCCTTGTTTGCAAGTCTGTATGAAATCCGATCGCTCAAGACGCGTCGCAAGGGAATCGAGGCGCATCTCGAAGGTTTGTCGCTGGATGGCCGTCTGGTGCTGGTGTATTCCACCGAAGGTCTGAATGACACGCCGCGTGCGGGCCTGGATCCCACCGGGCAGGAATGCTGCTGCTGCGGCGCCAACGAGATCATCAATGCGCAGGCATTGAACGCGAATCTTCTGGTGTATGCGCTTGACCCGGTAGCGGGTGTTAACTGGGCCGACTTCTCAAAAGGGTACGGCGCATCTACATTATGCACGCATGTCTGAATCACAGAATATCTCCCAGTGCTCAGATTCTGATCGTCGATGACGAGAAGCCGCATGCCGAAGTCATGGCCGAGGCGCTGCAGCGTCTGGGCCATGTCTGCACGATTGTGCATGACCGTGCATCGGCTCAGGATGAATTGCGTCACGGCACGTTCGACGTGGTCGTGACCGATCTGGTGATGGAGGCCGAAGACGACGGCATGAAAGTGCTGGAGGCCGCCCGTCAGACGCAACCCCATGCCGAAGTGATCATGGTGACGGCCCATGGCGATGTGCCGACCGCCAAGGCGGCGCTGCGTAGTGGGGCTTACGACTTCATCGAAAAACCACTCGATCTGGATGTGTTTCGCAATCTGGTGAATCGTGCCGCACAAGCGGTCGGCCTTCGGATGCAGAATTCAGAATTGCGCCAACAGGTCGATGAGCGTTTTGGTTTGGAAGGCATCATCGGTGTCAGTGCGGCGATGCAGCGTGTGCTGGCCACGATGCGGCAGGTGGCTGCGTCGAATATTCCAGTGCTGATCACCGGAGAGTCCGGTACGGGCAAGGAACTGATCGCCCACGCCATTCACGCCAATTCGCCGCGATCTAAAAAAGCTTTCAAACCGATCAATTGTGCGGGCCTGAGCGCTTCGATTCTTGAATCCGAATTGTTCGGTCATATGAAAGGCGCTTTCACAGGTGCCGAGCGCGAGCGGCAGGGTGTGTTTGAATATGCCGATGGCGGCACCTTGATGCTCGACGAGATCGGCGACATGCCGATGGAGATGCAGGCCAAGCTGTTGCGCGTGCTGGAGAGCGGCGAAATTGTTCGCGTCGGTGCGAATGAGGCGCGGCATGTGGATGTGCGATTGATTTCAGCCACGAATCACGATCTGCAGAAGCTGATCGGCGAAGGCCGGTTTCGCGAGGATCTGTATTTCCGCATTCGCGGTGTGGAAATTCACCTGCCGGCATTGCGTCAGCGGCGTGAAGACATCGCAATGCTCTGTCGTCATTTCATCGATCGGTTTTCGGCACAGATGGGCAAAACGATCGAAGGGATCGATGAGGCGGCTCAAACCGCCTTGATGCAGTTCGACTGGCCCGGCAACGTGCGCCAGCTCTTGAATGTGATTCAGAGCATGGTGGTGGTGGCCGATGGGCCGATGCTTCAGCTTGAGCATGTGCCTGCTGAGATTCGCCTCGCGTCGAGTGCGGGCGCCGAACGCGAAGACATGGGTTCGTTGGCGGGTCTGAGCCTGGGTCAGATTGAAAAGCAGGCCATCCGCAACACGCTGCGTTTGACCGGTGGCAACCGGGAACAGGCGGCGAAGATGTTGGGCATCGGTGAGCGCACGCTCTATCGCAAGCTTAAAGAGTACGGATTGAAATGAGCAGTGCCTTTCGCATCGGCCACGGTTTCGATTTGCACCGTCTTGAAGAAGGCGTGCGCTTGATCGTCGGCGGAAAATATCTGGAGCATGATCGCGGTTGCGCCGGTCACAGTGACGGCGACGTGGTGTATCACGCGGTGACCGATGCGATCTGCGGCGCGTTGTGCGAGCCGGATATCGGCCAGTTGTTTCCGGATACCGATGCGGCATGGAAGGGTGCTGACTCGCGCGTGTTCGTGGAAGAAGCGGTTCGCCGCATGCGCAACCATGGTTATGCGATCGGTAATCTGGATGTCACCGTGATTTTGCAGCGACCGAAGCTCAGTCCGCACAAGGATGCCATTCGTGCGAATCTCGCCGGATTGCTGGGTTGCGGTGTGGATCGCGTGAACTTCAAGGGCAAGACGCATGAGAAAGTGGATTCACTCGGCGAGAACCGATCGATCGCCTGCCATGTGGTGGTGCTGCTCGAACGCCAAAATTGAACGGGGACAGTGATGGGAATCTTCAGCAAGCTCAAGAATTACGTCACCGGTGGCGGGGCCGAATTGTCGGTCGAGATCGAATCCCCTTCTTTAACCGAGGCTTTCACAGTGCGCGTCAATGCGCACATTCAATCGGACGATCTCGCGGTCGAGTCGGTCTATGTGAAGCTTCGCGGTCTTGAAACGGTCGAATGCCGCGTGAACGTCAGTGTGAGTGTCGAAGGCAAGAGTGTATCGTCCTGGGAAAACATTCATGAGACCAAGGCGACTCACGAACAAACATTGGCAGCGCTTGCCGTCCGAGCACGCTCGAAGCTTTACTGGCCAATTGATTTGCGAACCAGCATAACTTTACATTGTTGCTGGCATCTTCTATGTCGGTAAAGGTGCGATGATGGAAACGTGGCGCATCAGAATCGATGAATGCGAGATCATATCTATCTATAAAAGAAGCCCCCACCTCAGCATGGCTGATACCAAAGTCTGCTCCTCTAGACGAGAAAGCTCTGTCTCTGAGGATGTTTTTTGTATGTAGCATAAAAGTAGTCATTTTTGTAAACGCTAGCCATTATCAACTCGCCAAAAGTTTGTAATAAGGCTGTCGTTTCAAGTTTTGTTGAGGGCGCTAATTTGCAAGCGGCAGTTAGCGCTGAAATATATTGCTATAAAAACAACATGCCGCCAATGCAAGAGATTACAAATTGTCATTTGTTTGCGACAAAACCAAGGGGGTTATATTGTGTTGCAGAGCGCCTGACTTGCTCAAATATAATTTTTCTTGTGCTCTCTTGCTCCAAAATAGTTAAATCAGTTTTTGGAAACTGCTCTTTTAAAGCAATCAAGGTTTGCAATAACAGAATGGGGGAATGTTTTAGAAGATCTGCTAGTTTTTGAAAGGCAAGCTCACCCTCCTGCTGATTGGCCTCACCTTCCAGCTCCAAACCTCTGAGGAGCAGCTCCAGCAAAAAAAGACTCTGGACAGATGAAATTGATCTAAAATGGCGCTTATTGGTTCGGACATGGTCCTGTAATGATACCTGCCGTGCACTTATAAAAATTATCAGCTGATTCTACAGCAAGTGCTTAGCAGGGTCACGATTAAGAATTAACTGTTTTAGGGCTTTTGATTAGCGCCCTGAAAGAAAAAAATCACAGAATGAAACTATGGTTCAAAAAAGCACTAAGCTTTCTTATAACGACTTAACTCAGATGCCTTTGACCCATCTGCAAGGAGTGGGTCCTGCTCTTGAGAAAAAGCTCGCTAACCTGAACCTCTGCCGCCCTCTTGATTTACTTTTCCATCTTGCCCTTTCGCTATCAGGATAGAACTCGTATTACATCGATAACTGGCCTTCAGGTTGGTTCAGATGTAGTTATTGAAGTACATATCTTGGGAAATGCTATCGTTTTTAGCCGACGCAGAAGCCTTTTAGTCAAAATTCAGGACAAAAGCGGAATAGCCAATCTCCGGTTTTTTCATTTTAGTGCCGCTCAGAAAAGCAGCTTGGCTGAAGGGAAGCGCGTTCGTTGCTTCGGTGAAGTTAGATGGGGTCGCAACGGTATCGAGCTATATCACCCGGAATATAAAATTATTGATGAACATGATCAATACCCCAGCACCAAAACGCTAACGCCTATCTATCCTAGCACGGATGGACTGCAGCAAAACCGGCTGCGTAGCATTATTGAGCAAGCATTAATATTGCTCAAGAAGGGGTATGATTTGATTGACTATTTGCCTGCTAGATTGAATCAAGAGTTCGGCACCGATAGTCTAAAAGATGCCTTGCTTTACATTCACCAGCCGCCCCAGAGTGCTCTCCTAGAAAAGTTGGAAGCAGGCCTGCACCCCACACAACAGCGCCTCGCTTTTGAAGAGCTGTTGGCTCATTATTTATGCCTACGCCGACTTAGAGAAAATGCCCAGCAGGAGAAAGCGCCTTCATTAAGTGCTGACACTGAGCTAATGATGCAACCTTGATTCAAAGCCTTCCCTTCGAGCTAACAACCGCT
>CALOAZ010000030.1:0-4763 GCA_942491355.1 uncultured Phycisphaeraceae bacterium | reverse complement strand
ATAATAATTTTGATAATTTAAGTTGTCCAACGGTACAATGTCTATATGACCAGCGGTGTGTCGTTTAGTGGAGATCCAATGCAGACGCAGCAATCAGGATTTTCTTTAACAGCAGATTGCGGAATAAATCTAAATCCATGTTCAACTGCAGATTCTCTAGCATTAGTTGATTTGTATAATTTAACAGATGGAAATAACTGGAGCGACTATTAAATTCAAACTGGTTAAATCCAAATGCACCTGTTTTTACCTGGGTAGTGGTTCAGGTTGAAGATGCCAGGGTAATAGATATTGATCTTAGTTTCAATAATCTCTCCGGAACTCTACCCTCTTCAATCGGACAACTTACAGGATTAAGGAGTTTAAGTCTTGGTTTTAATCAGCTTACAGGTTCAATTCCTTCTGAAATACAGGACTTATGTCAAGCTTAGAAAATGTTTATGCATCGTGCGCGATAGCCCAGAAAGCCACGGCCCAGCGCGTGGTTTATGACGCGCTGGACAAAATCGAAGAGCGCACAAAGGGTACGCCGGCCATCATCGAGATTTTCGAGAAGGCCATCGAAAACGTGAAGCCGCACGTCGAAGTGCGTTCCAAGCGTGTCGGGGGTGCCAACTATCAAGTGCCGATGCGCGTGAACCGTCGCCGCCAGCAGTCGCTGGCTTTCCGATGGATCATCAACGCCGCCCGCGCCGAAAAAGGCAAGCCGATGTCCGATCGTCTGGCCCGCGAACTGTTTGACGCTTCGCATGGCGAAGGCAAGGCCATGAGTACACGCGAACAAGTCCACCGCATGGCTGACGCGAACAAGGCCATCGCCCACTTCGCGTGGTAATCGCCGCACCCGCTTAAAATCAAAAAAGCCGCAGCGTTTCACGCTGCGGCTTTTTTCGTGACATCACTTCGCGAGAATCATTCATGCCTACGGCAGATCCGGGAATGCCTCAGCCACCGGGGCGTAGACAATCTTGCCGTCTCGGATGTTTAGCGATGAAGCATGGCCGGAGCTGATCGCGCTGAAACCTTCGACACCGAGCCGCGCCAGATCACGCGCGTAGGGCAATGTGGCATTGCATAAAGCCTGTGTACTCGTGCGCCCTACGGCGCCGGGCATGTTCGTCACGCAGTAGTGCACCACATCGTGCACGATATAGGTCGGCTCGTGGTGCGTGGTCGGCCGCGCTGTTTCAACGCAGCCGCCCTGATCGATACACACATCCACGATCACCGCCCCGGGTTTCATCTTTTTCACCAGCGCTTCGGTCAGCAGGCGCGGTGCCCGCGCACCAGGGATTAGCACACCGCCAATGACCAGATCAGCTCGTCTGGCATATTCATCGATGGCGTGCGGATCGGAATAAATCGCGGTGACATTCGCAGGCATGAACGTATCGAGTTCGCGCAGACGATCCAGATTCACATCCATGATCGTGACATTCGCGCCGATGCCCGCGGCGATCTTGGCGGCATTGGTGCCCACCACGCCGCCACCGAGCACGAGTACCTCGGCCGGCGCCACGCCCGGCACACCCGCCAGAAGAATACCGCGGCCCATCATGGGTTTTTCGAGATATTTAGCGCCTTCCTGAATCGACATGCGCCCGGCCACTTCGCTCATGGGCGTCAGAAGCGGCAACCGCCCGCGCGCATCGGCCAGCGTTTCATACGCGACGGCACTCACGCCGCTTTTCAAACAACCAGTCGTCAACTCGCGTGAAGCTGCGAAATGAAAATACGTGAATAGAATCTGACCGCGCCGCAACAGTGAAATCTCCTGCGGCTGAGGTTCCTTCACTTTGATCACCATGTCTGCACGGCCGTAAACCGATTGTGCATCGGCCACGATCGCGGCACCGGCATCCACATAATCCTCATCCGTGAATCCGCTGCCCGCACCCGCTTCGGCCTCCACGATCACCTGATGACCGTCCTGCACCAGCAGGTGCGCGCCGACCGGGCGCAAACCCACGCGATATTCATCCGCCTTCACTTCTCTGGGCACACCGACAATCATGCGTGATTCCTTCGCGTCAATTAAAGATCGATTCCCAATTGTCGGGCGGCGCCTTCGGCGGTCTGCGCAATCAATGTGGCGATCGTCATCGGCCCCACACCACCGGGCACCGGTGTGATGCGCGAAGCGCGGGCGGCGGCGGCTTCAAACTCCACATCGCCGAGATTGCCCACGTTGTAGCCTGCATCCATCACCACGGCACCGGGCTTGATCCAGGCGCCTTTCACGAATTCGGGCTTGCCCACCGCGGCCACCACCAGATCGCCGCGATGCACCACCGAAGGCAGATCGCGCGTGCGACTGTGACAGATCGTGACTGTGCAGTTCGCTTCAAGCAGCATCGCCGCCATCGGCTTGCCGAGAATCGGACTGCGCCCGATGACCACCGCTTCCATGCCCGACAACGGCACGTCATACGCCTTGAGCAATGTCATGATGCCCGCGGGTGTACACGAACCAAAAGTCGGCAGCCCCAACCACATGCGACCGAGTCCCGTGGCGGTCACACCATCGACATCCTTGTCAGGGCCGATGGCTTCAAACGCCGCGCGCTCATCGATGTGCGCCGGCACCGGATGCTGGAGTAGAATGCCGTGTACCGCTGCATCTTGCGCCAGCGCCGTGATCTGAGTCACCAGTTCCTGCGTGGTGGTTTCGGCCGGCAGCGTGATACGCAAAGACTTCATGCCAGCGTCTTCACAGCGCCGCCCCTTCATCTTCACATACGTCGCCGAGGCCGGATCCTCCCCCACCAGCACCGTGGCCAGACAAGGCGTCACACCGGTTTTCGCTTTGATTTGCGCCACACGGGCGGCGGTTTCGGCGAGCAATCGGGCGGCAACAGCCTTGCCATCCATCAGCTTGGTTTCAAGGTCAGTGGTCATGCATGCAGTTTCCTCGGCGTACCGGCCGCTTGCAAGCCGGTGAAACACACGGGAAACTGCCCGCGTGACCCTTCGCCGCAAAAGCTATCCCGATGTGCTGTCCACGGCTTTCGATACGCCGATGGTTCAGTTGCAGCGCGTCATTTCGCCGGAGATCGCCACGGTGTTCGTGAAATGCGAATACTTCAATCCGATGGGATCGGTGAAGGACCGCATCGGTATCGCCATGATCGAGGCCGCCGAGCGCGATGGCCTGATCGGCCCGGATACGCATATCGTCGAGCCCACCAGCGGCAATACCGGTATCGGCCTGGCCTTTGTGTGCGTGACGCGCGGCTACCGCCTGACACTCACGATGCCCGAAACCATGAGTCTCGAACGCCGCGCCTTGCTGCGCGGCCTGGGTGCCGAACTGGTCCTCACACCCGATGCCGATGGCATGGGGGCTGCGATCCACAAGGCCATCGAGATTGTCGAGTCTGAACCGAACGCATGGATGCCCATGCAGTTTGAGAATCCGGCCAATCCGGCCATTCATGAAGCGACCACCGGCCCGGAAATCTGGGCCGATGCCGAAGGCCACATCGATGCCATCGTCACGGGGGTCGGTACCGGCGGCACACTGACCGGCGTGACCCGGGCGATCCGCAAGCACAATCCGAATTTCGGTGCGTATGCCGTCGAGCCCGAACGCTCACCGGTCATTCTGGGCGGCAAGGCCGCTCAGCATCACATCCAGGGGATCGGAGCGGGATTCATCCCGAAAAACTGCGACACCTCCCTGCTCGACGGCGTGATCACGGTTTCGGATGAAGAAGCCTTCGAATGGGCCCGCCGCCTGCCCCGCGAAGAAGGCATTTTCGGAGGGATCTCGACGGGGGCCAATATTTGCGCAACGGCCAAAGCCATCGAGAAATACGGCCTTCAGGGCAAGCGGATTGTGACCTTTGCCTGCAGTTTTGGGGAGCGCTACCTTTCCACGCCCCTTTTTGATGGCCTTCGGGACTGAATTGGACGCGGCGGCCCACCCCTCCAAATATCAACGCCGACATAGAACGGCCTATTGTGGTCGAAGAGATGAAATTGATGCTGGGGCACTATGTTGCGGCGAGATTTGCAAGTTGGGTTTCTTCGGAAGACCAGACGGTCCCTCATCGTGGCCCTATCTTCCCGGTTCACGTTGGGACTAGCATAAAGGCCGGAGAGGCGAGGCATATGAGTCATCAGTTCTCGTTCGACCCTGAATTGCCGTATGTCACTCAAGACATCGTCCCGATCACACCTGAGTCCTTCCTGGCACAATTCCGTGAGCTTGTTAAGCACCCCCAATGGCGCCCGGGGATGAACCTTCTGTCCGATTACTCGGAAGCGGAAGTTCACAATGTCGAGTAGGACGACGTGCATCGGATGGCCACCGATTATGCAGCCATTGCCCCAAAGTTGGGACCCGGCCGCTCGGCGCTGGTTGCCTCCGAGTCTTTGAAGTATGGACTGGCCCGGATGTGGGTTTCCTGGACGGAGATGAAAATCGAACGCGAGGTTCGGGTTTTCTCACAGAGGACGAAGCCCTCGAATGGCTGAACTCGGAAGAGGATGACGCGGATAAACAAACGATTCCGCAGATCGTGGGCGTCTTCTCCGCGGCTTGTTAAACGGTAAACAGGGGGAACACGATGAGCTATACCCAGATTGAAGTAGAAAAACACGGACCAGTGCAGGTGATCCGTTTCAACCGGCCCGACGTGCGCAACTGCATCGGACCGGTGACGCACCGCGAATTGATCGAAGCGTGGACGGCGTTTCGTGATGACGATGCGGCGCTCGTTGCGGTGATCACGGGCGCCGGCGACAAGGCGTTCTGTGCG
>CALOAZ010000029.1:0-25778 GCA_942491355.1 uncultured Phycisphaeraceae bacterium | reverse complement strand
CCGTGACGATGTCGCCTTCGCGCGTCCATCGGCGCACGTCGGCGCCCACGCATTCCACATCGTTGAGTCCGGCGGGCACGCGGAAGCGCAGTGTGTCGATCGGCGCACCGGAGATGTAATAATTGAACGTGACCGAGCCGTAAGCCTGGCCTTCGCCGAGCGCCAGTTGGTGGTAGGCCTCGGCGAGAATACCCGAAGGTTTCTGCTGGGCGCGGAGCGTGATCGACCACGCGGGATCGGCAAGGCGATACGCCACGTTGGTGTTGGGCAAACGCACGGGGACCGAGCCGGTGTGAACCGGGCGCAGACCGGTGACTTGCGGGTCGTCGAGTCGAATGCCCTCATCGACCGCCACCGCCACATGGCCGCGTTCGTGGCGGGCACCCACGACCGATGGACCGGTCATCACGACCGCATCATTCAGCGGGGACTGGCCGCGTTCGAGACGCAGGTCGATCAGCGTGCCGCCTTCGATCGGTTGCTTGAAAGTGATTTGAACGGTGCGTTTTCCATCGACGTCCTGCATGGTGTAGTCGTCGACGGCGGGACCTTCTACGGCGGCCACCACGAAGTTGGCTGGGATCGCGATGCTGACGGCGCGCAGCTTGGCTTCGCGCACAGTCAGCGTGATTTTGTCTTCCACGGTCAGGTCATCTTCGCGCACGCGCAGTGCGGTCTGATGCACGGCGTCATACACCGGCACGATGTCATCGAGGGCCAGATCCAGATGAAAAGGTGAAGTCGCGAAGCGATAGAAAAACGTGCTGCGCACGGGCATGGCCAAACGGGCGTCCGGTCGTTCGGTCGGAAAGGTGGAACGATTGATTTGCGCCAGGCCTTTGGCCTCGTGAACCACCAGTTGCGTGGCCCCTTCGGCGCCGATGGCCAGATGGCCTGAAGCACGCAGGCCGTCGCCGGGATGAATCACCGGCATGGTGATGCGTGTGGGCAAGGTGGGCAGCACGCGTTCGGCCACCACGCGCAGGTCATAACGTTGAGCATGCGGCTGGCTCAGTGTGACGCGCAATTGCTTGAGGGCGCCTTCGCCTTCGAGTTTCCAGTCGCGCAGGTCTTCACCTTCGACGGAAGTGATGCTTAGATCAGACGGCACATTCAACAACAGTTGATCGAGTGTGCCCTGGGCGATGTCATACGTGAACAGGCTATCGATGCGCAAGGCCGACGCACTCACGCTGGCGATGGTGTTGACCGAACAGGCAGCCACGAGACGCGCTTCAAGATGTTCGACCACGGGCTTCCACTGCACCACAAACGGATTTTTCGGCCCGAGCAATGCCGAAACCGTCAATGCGTCTTGTTCCACTTGGCGGCGCTGCTGGAGCGCACCGGGAAAGCGCACTTCGAGATCGGGTCGGTCGGCGGCGATTTCGAGTTGGCGCACGCGCGCCGCGGGCACTTCAAAGTGCGCTTCGCGCCAGCCGTCCTTGAGGATGGCAGGTCGAACCGCGAAAGGCAGTGTGAGTTCGTGTTCGCCTTTGGCAGGCCAACCGACGCTGTAGGTTTTGGTTTCGGCATCGTATTGCAGATCCAGATCGGCAATCGGTGCTTCGGGGACCAGAACCACATCGCCTTGAATCAAGGTGTAACGCCGCGTGGTGTCGGTGTGGTTGACCTGCATGTGAATGGTGAACGTGACATTCGGGCCGTCGAATTGGCCGCGGATGGTCAGGTCACGCACCGCACGATCCAGCAGATCGATCGGAGTCAGCTCGGGTTCCGGTTCCGGCTCGGGTGCCGGTGGCGCGACAATCGGTTCGACGGGTGCCGGTTTGGCTGCGACGATCTCTTTGGCGTGCAGAGAGACGGGCAGGGTCCATACGCCGAGCAGCAGAAGCAGGGCGGCGCAACGTCGCAAGTGTGTGAGCCAGTTCATGGGGACTCCCCTCAAGGCGCTTTGGGCAGGCCGTGCGTTTGCTGCACGAGCATGAGCAATTCGCGAGCCTGTTGATCCAGAGGCAGTTGTTGCACCACACGCTGCATCACGGCCTCGATGGATTCGAGGCGTGCGCCGCGTGCGTGTTCGGATTTGCGAAGGATTTCCGCGAATTCAGCGGCGCTGGCCGCCAGATAAAAACGCGGATCGGTTTCGGGAGTGCGCGAACGCACGATGGTGCTGTCGATGGGTCGAGAAATTTCATCGATCGCATCGGTGCGCAGATCGCGATAGCGTACAAAGACAGTGCCGAGTGGCAGCAGTGTGCCCTGGGCATCTTTTGTGTCGAGCAGTTCCACTTCGTAGAGCGCGGTGGCCGACTGGCCCGAGCCGACTTCACCGGCATCGATGGTGTCGTTGCGGAAATCAGCGTCGGCGATGTCGCGGTTTTCATAGCCGATCAATCGGTAGCGGCGCACGCGACGCGGATCGAAATCCACCTGGATTTTGGCATCCTTGGCCACGGTCTGCAGTGTGGCCGAGAGTTTCTCGACGAATACGCGATGTGCTTCGGCTTCGGAA
The DNA here is from genome assembly GCA_942491355.1 of uncultured Phycisphaeraceae bacterium. Classification (GTDB taxonomy): domain Bacteria; phylum Planctomycetota; class Phycisphaerae; order Phycisphaerales; family Zrk34; genus CALOAZ01. Next base: position 23,302 of record CALOAZ010000029.1, on the reverse strand, counting down.
TCGACATACGCGTAGTTGCCGTCGCCCTTGTTGGCCAGTTGTTCCATCAGATCGTCGTTGTAAGCGCCCACGCCGAATCCCACGGTGGTGAGTGCGATGCCCTGGCGGCGGTATTCGGCCACGGCATCGAGCATGGCCTGCGCGTCGGTTTGGCCGACATTGGCCACGCCGTCTGAGCAGAGCATGACGCGGTTGATCGCGCCCGCGCGGAAGTGCCGCTGAGCCTGTTGGTAACCGAGCTGCAGACCGTCGATCATGTTGGTGGAGTCGCCGGCTTGAATGGTGTCGATGGCTTGTTCGATCGCCTGGCGCTGTTGCGGCGTATCGGCCGGCGCGTTTTCAAGCACGATCTGACTTTGCGTGCCGTAGGTCACCAGCGAGACGCGATCGCCGGTCGTCAACTGGCTGTTGAGCATCTTGAGCGATTGCTGCGCGAGCGGCAGTCGGTCGGCTTTGGCCATCGACCCCGAAGCGTCGACGACCATCACGATGTTCGCAGGCTTGCGCCCCTGACGACCGATGGTGCGCGCCTGCACGCCGATCTTCACCAGTGTGGTGCCGGTTTGAGCAAATGGCGCAGGTGCCGCTTCGGTGTGGACCGCGAAGGTGTCATCGCCCTGCGAGGCATAGTTGTAGTCGAATGCGTTGACGAACTCTTCCATACGCACCGCACCCGACGGCGGCTGATAACCCGAAGCGATGTAGCGCCGCGAAAGTGTGTACGAAGCGGTGTCGGTATCGAGGCCGAATGTGGAGAGACGATCCTGATCGGCCATCACCCACGGATTGACCGGCATCGATTTGAATTGCGATGCAGGCGGGAGGTTTTCGCCTTGCTCATCGACTGGAACCCGCCCGGCGATGGCTTCAACCGGTTCAGGCACGGGCACGGGCGATGAAGCCGGGAGATGCGTGATCGATCCTTCGAATTGATCTTTCGCAACTGGGTCAGGTGCAAGTTCAGGTGTGACCTGCGCGAGTTGGAGGCTATCCAATGCGGGTTGACGGACAACACGTTCGAGTTCGCGTTGTACTTTGCCGGAATTCGACTTCTCAAGTTGATTGGGTTCCGGCAGCCGCAGGTCGGCGAGTGATTGCAATCTTTTCTGCTGGATTTCGGGACCCGCTTCTTCCGTCATCGCTCTGGCTTCAAGCTTTTGAAGAACCTGGCCTTTTTCGTTTTGACTGACATCGGCCCACTTTTTGGCCTCATCCACCGTTCGTTCACTTAACTTGTCGACGGATTCAACGGCTGCACCCAGTTGTTCGCTCTGCCGTTGTTCTTGCAGGTCTGCGATTTGATTCTTGAGCCGTTCGGGAGTTGAGCTTTGTTTGAAGTCGAATCGAGTGCCTGCTTGGCCGTCGCGCAATTTCGGGGCCATGTCCTGTAAGACCTTGGGGGTAGCCGGTTCTGCCTTGGCCACAGTTCCTGTAAAGGCAGGCGCCCATCGGCGCATTGTTCCGTGACCGCAATGCGTCGGATTTGGATTTTTCAAGGCCTTCGCTGGTAGCCTTGTTGGCTACGATGCCGCCGTAAGGTCGTGCGGCGGCGCCGCGTTCGGCAGGCGCCTTAGCGGCACCAGGAGCGATTTTGCCGCCGCCGGCACCACCGGACACGCCGAGCCCGGAAAGTGTTTGCGGCTTGGCATCGGGTTTGGGCGCGGCCCGGCCACCGCGGGCAACTCCATCATCCGCATCGCTGAAGGTATCGGCCTTGCGGCGGTAATTTTCGGTGGCGGTCGTGGTCTTGGTGGTTTGTTGAGCGGCGCCGTTCAAGCCGAATGTATTACGATCAGCTTCACGCGATTGCTGTTGGCTGGCCTGCAGTTCCACTTCGGGTGCGTTAGCCCATTTGGCATTAAGGCCGGGATTGTCGTAAGCCTTTTTGTCGAGCGTGGCGGCCGGCTCATCCGAAAAGTACGCTTCGGATTCATCCGTGGCATTCATCGCATAATCACCTCGGCTTTTGTCGAGGCTGGGCAACAGGGTTACGCTCAGTCCGAGCATCAGCACAAGGATGACCACAAGGGCCATACCTTTAAGGGCATGTTGCGCGAGAAACATTAAAAACGGATTCGGCGCTGGTTGCGATTTGATTTTGCGTTGAGGTGCGCGATTCGCGGTTTTAGCCAAAGCTTCGGCATCCTCTTCGGCGATGGCGGTGAACAGCGCCGTGCGTCGATTATCACTGAGTCGCGGCACCGGCGAAGCTTCGAAGGCTTCGACCAGCAGATTGGCGGTGACGCGCATGTCGCCGAGTTTTTCTTTGCAGGCATCGCAGCCATCGAGATGAGTCTGGATTTCGCGCCCGGCATCGGTATCGGTATCGATTTCACCGAAGCACCATTGGGCGAGCAGCATTTCCACTTGTTCGCAGTGCATTAGATCACTCCCTCCCGGCGCAAGCTGCCGGCAAGTTTGCGCAGCGCCGTATTGAGGCGGTAGCACACATTCGAAGGCGCGATGCCTAAAACATCGCCGATCTGCCGCATCGTCATGCCCTGAATCACACGCAGCACCACCACATGGCGCAGGTCGTCAGGGAGATCGCCGACTTGTGTCATCGCGCGTTCGCAGGCTTCTTCGCGTGCCATGCGACCGAGAGCGTCGATGGTCATTGATTCATCGCGCTCGACGGCTTCTTGCATCAGATGGGCTTGCGCACGCTGTTGCCGACCGCGTTTGCGACCGGCATCCATGGCCAGATTGTGTGCGACGCGAAAGAGCCAGACCGAGACATCGAGGATTTCTGCACCGTCGGGTTTGCGCTGGTGACGATGCAGACGTAGAAAAGCTTCTTGCACCACATCCTGTGCGGCATCGTCGGCCCTGCCGAGCAGGTGGCTCACGTAGCGGAGCAGCGGGGCTTCATGGCGGTTGACGATCGACGCAAAGTCCATCTCGGTCGTCGCTTCGGCCATGGGTCTCTGGCTCCCGGTGCTGGCCCTGGTGGGGGGCATCAGACTGGTCGGTTCTGCCTTCACACCCTACTAGACGACTGAGGGGGCAAGGCATTCAAAACAATTTTCAAAGAAGCACTTCCCGGTTTTTGCCCGAATGGGCTTTCTTGGTCATTCATAGACGATGCAAGTCCCCGGAAGTTCGCTTGCAGCCGGTTTTAATGACAAAAGACCGTCCCTGATGAGGACGGCCTTTTGTGCATATCGGGGTGGGGAGATTCGAACTCCCGACCTCTTGACCCCCAGTCAAGCGCGCTAACCAAGCTGCGCTACACCCCGCCAAGCGGTTCGACATCTTATGGGGTGGACCCGGGAGCGACAAGGCAGCGGGGAAAGGGGCTCAGGCCTCTTCGTCCAGATGCTGGCCGGGTTCTTCCGGGGTGTCATCCACGACCAGGGTGCGGGCGATGAAATCACCCAGACGCTGATAATGGGCGCTGAACAGCGGCATCAGGATCAACAAGAGGGGCAGCAGCAGTTCGACGATCTTGAAATAGTTGCGCACCAGAATCTGCCAGCGGCGGGGTCGGCCTCCCGAGATCGTGACGACGCGACAGCCGGCCAGTCGTTTGCCGATGGTGGTGTCCATCCAGAGTTCACTGATGGTGGTGTGCGTGACATGGATGGCGATCATCGTGAGGACGGCCATGAGTTCGGACCAGTCTGCGGTCTGATCCAGGCGCAGCGATTCGACATCGAACAACCACGCACTGAATAGCAGGCCCGGCAGAAGATCGATCACGCCGGCGATCAGTCGGCGCGAAGTGGCCACGCGTTTTTTATCCGGCAGATTCACCAGCGTTTGTTTGGGTTCGAGCCGACTGGTCAGCAGCACGACGAGCATGCTCGCCATCACCGCGCCCACGAGGACCAGCGTGGCCGGTTGCATCAGGACCGGTGGATGAGCCAGCGCTTGCAGCGGTTCGGCAGGTGTTTCAACCTCGGGAGCGGTTTCGATCGCGCGGCGCCACCAGCGCATCGTGCCGGCATCATCGATGGCCAGGAGTGTGATCTGGCCGTTGAACGATGCGGCAAGCCAGTCTTCTTTCGGCTTGAGCGTCTGGCCTTTGCCCAGAGCAGTGGCCTCGCCGCCGCGCACCAGATCGAATTGCGGGGCTTCGGATGGCGCAGCGGAGATTCGGACCATGTTTTCGCGAATGCCCACGAATGCAGAGACCTGTCCCTTTGTTTGAGGCAGATCGTGGGTTATCCAAGTGGCTTCGATGTTTTGCGTTTCGGGTGTGATATCCGGCAGGCGCGCTTCGTCGATACGCAGCCCATCGCTTTGCGGTGAGGGGTGCAACCAAACAAAGCGGTCTGTCCCGAGACCGAGCAGTTGCTCTGACTTTTCTGCGGTGCTTCGGTCCTGGGCCGGAGCCGTGATGCGGCGCCAGCGCCCGAAACGCAGCGTCCAGAAAGTGGCTTCATCTCCCATGGCCACCACCGGACCACCGGGCAGAGCCGCCCAGCCGCGGATGGCGCTCAGGTCGGGCACCGGTGGGTGCTGTCTGACCGGGAAGCTTGCCGGTTCGGGTGGGACGGCCGGCTGATAGCGCACCGACTGGACCGAGCGATCTTTGTAAAGAATCCACAATTGATCTTCGGAAGCGGCGATGCGATGCGGCTGCCCGACACTGCTGAGTACGCGGAATACAGAGGCTTCGAGGTCTTGAGGCTGACGATGATAAAGGTCGTACCGGTCATCACCTTCGACACGCATGAGCCACAGATGCTGATCGCCGGACAGCATCACGCGGGTGACGGGCTTGGCCTTGGTTTCGGTTTCAGGCTCGGCCTGTGCCGGTATGCCGGGCAGAATGATCAAGGTGATCATCAGGCCAAGCGGCAGAAAGGTGTTTCGGGCGTTAAACATCGGCTGCGAGGATACTGCGTGCCCGGACGGGCGTCCAAAAGTCGTCAGTCGCGCAGGCGTCGAACCATTTCGGGTTTGAAGATGCGCACCAGCCGTTCGTAGTCGAATTGCAGATCGGTGACTTTCTGATCGGTCATGCCTTCGAGGAAGATCACGACCTGAGTTTCATTCAAAGGGCTGTTCAGGGCGATGCGCGTGGGGACGACGGGCCAGGCGCCCGGGGCCTTGCCGTCGGTTTTGATCGGTTCGTAGTTTTCGAGTGTGGCGGTGACCTGGGCTTTGCCCTGCGCATCCAGGAACGACATGCCGATCGGGCGAAGTGTTTTTGGATCGAAACGGATTTGTTCGGCAAGGTGACTCAGATCGCTGCCGTGATGCAGTGTGACTTCGTACGCGCGATCGTGGATATCGACTTTGGGAACAGGATTCTGCTCGGGCATCAGACCGGCACCCAGCAGGCGGATCAACCATCGGGGATGAATGGGAAGAGGCAGCGGGTTGGGTTTGCCATTGGCCAATTGGTCATGATGGCCGAGATACACACTGCGCGGCTGACCTTCGGGTGGACGCAATTCGAAAAGCCAGAACCGATCGACATCGGCACCGAGCCAGTAAAACGTTTCACCGAGTTTACCGATGCTCATGGCCAGATCGCCCGGGCGGCGCACGATCAGCGGGCCGTCACCCTGAATGAACTGGCCCTTGCCGTCGCGATCTTTCCATTTGATTTCGACCACGCTGCGCGCCCACATCTGCTGGATGTCGGCCACGCGCGTGTTGTGTCGTTCGCGCAATGCGGCGTAGTCGATGGGGGGGATGGGCGGTGCGTCATCGGCGCGCTTCTGAACGGGCGTGCATGCGGCAAGGATCAGGCAAAAAAGGGTGAGGCGCGCCGCAGTCATCACAGTTCGGCCTGAAGAATATCGCTGAGTTGATCGGTGACCGCGCGGATGCCTTCTTCGCCGAGGCCCGGGTCGAGCACAACCAGCGCCCGGGAATCGTCCCATTTGCTCATGGGGCCTTTGGTGATGTCGAGCTTGGGGGTGAGGACCCACCAGTCGCGTTCGGCCGGTTCGCCTTCGGTGCCATCGGTGGGGCGCGATTCAGTGCGGTCATAACGCACGAGCTTTTTGCGCATCAGGATCAGTGCCAGCACAAAACGAAAGGCCAAGCGCTGCGGCTGATCGGCATCGGCTAGGCGTTCGAGCAGATTCATGAGGACCGAATCATCGACAAATAGTTTTTTCTTCTCGTTCGGTTCAGGAACGACCGACCGCCAGAAGCTGAACAGATTTTCGGGGCGTTCGCCGGCGTCCCATGCCGAGAGAGCGACATCCTTGCGGATCAGTTCATCGCCTTCTTCAATCAGCGTGGCGATGTAGGGTTCACCGGGAACGAGTGCCGCGCCGGTCAGGGCGCATTCCCACGAGGGGCGGGCGACGTCGTAGGCTGGAGCGTTGAACTGGCTCATGCGATTGCGTTCCTTCGCGGTCGAAACCCGCGTCCTGCGAGTCTGCGAACATTCTACACGCTCCGAAGGCCCTTGTGCGCGGTCGGCAACGCTGTGGGGCGATGCTAAGATGGCCGCCCGCAACGGGATTTCAGGTTTCAGATAGAAGGGCAATAAACCAATGGCCGATCAGCACGAACAGATGGAAAAAGTCGTCATTATTGGTTCGGGGCCGGCCGGGTGGACGGCGGCGATTTATGCCGCCCGTGCGAATCTGAATCCGCTGGTATTTCCAGGGCGCATGGCGGGCAAAGACTTGATGCCCGGCGGCCAACTCATGCTGACCACCGAAGTCGAAAATTTCCCCGGCTATCCCGATGGGGTTCAAGGGCCGGAGATGATGCAGCAGATTTTTCAGCAGGCCATGCGATTCGGCACGCGCGTGGTGACCGATGACGGTATCAAAGTCGGTGCGGATGTGGCGGGGGGCCTGTTCACACCTTTTCAAAATGTGGATTCGGTGGATCTATCGAAGCGACCTTTCCACGTGAAGGGCGATCGCGGTTTTGAATGCGATGCGCATGCGGTGATCATCGCGACCGGCGCGAAGGCGAACTGGCTGGGCCTCGACAACGAAATGCGCCTGGCGCAATCCGGTGGCGGTGTCAGTGCTTGTGCGGTGTGCGATGGCGCATTGCCGATGTTTCGCGATCAGGAACTGGCGGTGGTCGGCGGCGGCGATTCGGCCGTCGAAGAAGCCAGTTATCTCACGAAGTTTGCTTCGAAGGTTTATCTGATCGTGCGTCGCGATGCACTGCGCGCCAGCAAGATCATGCAGCAGCGCGCGTTTGATAATCCGAAAATCGAAATTTTGTGGAACACCGGCGTGGCTGACGTCCTCGGTGATGCCAAGATTTCCGGGATCAAACTCAAAGACACGAACACCGGCGCCGAGCGTGATCAACCCGTGAAGGGTTTGTTCATGGCCATCGGTCATACGCCGATCACGGGCTTTCTCAACGGCCAGCTTGAGGTGGATGAGACCGGCTACATCGTGCTCAAGGATCCGTATCGCTCGACGACCAGTGTTGAGGGTGTTTTTGCGGCAGGCGACGTGTCGGATCACGTTTACCGTCAGGCGATCACGGCTGCGGGCATGGGCTGCAAGGCTGCGATTGATGCAGAACGCTGGCTCGCCGAGCAGGGCGTACACTGAAAACCCGTCGGTGGACTCGGGATCGTGGCGGCAATTTGTTGGCAAGTTGTTTGATGCCAATAGTTTGTGACTGAAATGCCCATTCGGATCAGTCTTTTGGATTCTGCGGGTCTGGCCTTGCCGATGCCACGGCCTGTGGTTATAGTTTTCGGCTTCCCCTCGGGCGGTGGTCGTTCGAGGGGATGTTCGTCTATGGAGTAGACGCAGATGTCCGTACGGCTGCGCCTCAAAAGAATGGGTACGACGCATCGTCCTTTCTACCGCATCACTGCGGTGGATCAGCGTCGCAAGCGTGATGGCGCCGTGATCGAGGAGCTGGGGTGGTACAACCCCATCGCCAAGAATGTGGCCGATCAGACGAACCTCAAGCGTGATCGGGCTGCCTACTGGTTGAGTGTCGGCGCACAGCCCAGCGAAACCGTCGCTGGTTTGTTCAAGCGCCATGGTCTGATGCCGGTTTCCGGCACGAAGGCCGACGCACAACCCGCTGGTGCCTGATTAACGTAAGGGGGTCGATCCATGCGGATCGACGTGCTCACCCTGTTTCCGGAGATGTTCGGTCCCATTTTGGGTTCGAGCATTCTGAAGCGGGCGGCCGAAGCCGGCCTGGTGAGTTACCACCTAACCGATATTCGTCAGCACACGACGGATAAGCACGGCAAGGTGGATGATCGACCGTATGGTGGCGGCCCCGGCATGGTGATGGCTTGTCAGCCGCTCTGGGATGCGGTGAGAGCTGTCGAAGCAGAAGACCCCACGCCAACGCAACGCATTTTGCTGACGCCCGAGGGTGAACCTCTGCATCAGACACTTTGCGAAGAACTGGCGACACAACCCCGGCTTTTGATGATTGCCGGGCATTACGAGGGCATCGACGATCGTGTGATCGCAGCCCTCGACCCGATGCGGGTGAGCATCGGAGATTACGTTCTCAGCGGCGGGGAACTGCCGGCCATGGTGCTGATCGACAGCATTGTGCGGCTGATCCCGGGCGTTTTGGGCCACGAAGCATCGGCCCATCACGACTCGTTTTCGCCGGGTGCGGAGCGGATCTTGGATCACCCGCATTACACGAGGCCGCCTGAATGGGAAGGCCGCCCGGTACCGGATGTGCTCCTGAGTGGAGACCATGCACGGATTGAGGCCTGGCGAAAAGCGCAGGCCATGGAACGCACGCAGCGGCGACGGCCCGACTTGTTAAACGGGCCATCTGCCGAGGAAGAAAGGGACGAATCATGAGCCAGGCCATTATCGAAGCAGTGGAAGCCAAGCACCTCAAAACCGATCTGCCCGAGATCAATGTCGGTGACACGGTCGACGTACACTGCCGAATCATCGAAGGCGATAAAGAACGTGTGCAGGTTTACAACGGTGTGGTGATTGCGATCACCGGTCGCGGCACCACCAAGCACGTGACCGTGCGCCGCATCGTGGCCAACGAAGGTGTGGAACGTATTTTCCCGATGCACAGCCCGAAGATCGCCAAGATCGACGTGGTGCGTCAGGGTCATGTGCGTCGCGCCAAGCTCTACTACCTGCGTGAGCGTGTCGGCAAGTCACGACGTCTGCGTGATCGTCGTCGCGGCCTGAGCCAGGCTGTGGCTGCCAAGCCCGAAGCCGGCGAAGCCTGATCGCACTTTCATCAGAACGAATGAAAAGCGGACGCCCTTTCGGGCGTCCGCTTTTTTTGTGGATATCGCAATGGATGGAAAAGGGATCAGGATCCCACAGGTTTCTTTTTCAGAAAGAAGCCGGCGATTACCGCCAGCACGAACACGATCAGCAGGGTGAGGACCACCGGACCGGCGACCGGATCACCGAGTTTCTGCATCACGGCAGAGCCTGCGGCGACGATGGCACCGAGGACGGAAACACCCATCAGCACATTCCATGCGATCAGGCGACCGCCGGTGGGTTTTTCGGCGCCCATCAGGCTCTTGCTGTTCATCATGAAGAAGAAGGTGATGTAGGCGATCGGCAGGAGCATCATGCCGAAGGTGGAGGTCAGGATCGCGAGCCAGAGTTTGGCATCGCCATCCCACACGATCGGCCACAGGGCGCCGACCAAGCCTGCGATGATGCAGCCGACGATGTGCGTGGTGCCGCCTTGCGGCTTGCCCAGCATTTCACAGGTCACGTAACCATTGATGAGCATCAGGATGATGATGGTGGAAAAACCCATGCCCAGCACGCCGAGGCCGAAAACGAAATTCGCCACTTTCGGCCCGAGTAACGGAGCGAGCGATTGTGAAAGCTGATACTCATTGCGCTTCACCAGTGCTGCGGCGAGTTGTTTTTCAGTAGCAGGCAGTGCCGCGACGGCGGCCAGTTTCTGGTCATCGGTCATGGCTTTGAAGGCTTCGCCTTCAACATGTTCCATGCGTTTGATCAATGATTTACTGCCCGCACCGTAGATCGGGCTGGTCTGCATCACGGCTGGATCGGTGCTTAAAAAAGCCTCATCGGCTTTGCCGTGAAACTGGGAGGCCGAGGCGATCACCACGCAACTGGTGACCAGGATGTAGGGGATCGCCATGCCGGTCGAAAGATCGAAACGTGCCAGCCCTCGGAAAGGTTTATCCCATCCGCGATTGAGCATCGAGTAGGGCAGTAGGAAAGTCATGTTGATGCCGACGGCCGTGGCCGCTGCGGCGATCATCACATCGCGTTGTTGCGTCACGATCAAATCTGACCAGAAAGCGCGATAGGTTTCGGCGGTTTCTCCGAGAAGTCCGGTTAATTCACCTGCGGGTTGATTCCACTGGCTCAGGTCGGGAATAAAGCCCGAAAGGATCTGGCCCCAGGGCAGGCCCACCTGTGTCGCAAGCACCATCACCACACCGAAGAAGCAGATGACGACCATGCCCACGAGGGCCTTGAGAAACCAGTCAAAAACTTTTGCTGCCTTGCCACCTTGACCATTGAGGATGACCACGCCCAGCGCGGCGGTAAACAGCACCGCAGAGATGCCCAGTTTGGCACCGAGGCTTTCGCCCAGTCCATCGCCGGTGATGTTTTTGTTCAGGGCACCGAATGACAGGCTGAACTGCGGCATGCACCAGATCATGTTGGCCATGGCGGTGGCGATGGCCCAGCTCCAACCCAAGGCGGGGTTGATGTGTTCGTTGATGGCTTGGAAGGGTTTCTTGCCCGTCGAGAGCGTGACATAGCTGATGGCCGAAAGCATGATCACGCCCATGGTGATCGCAAGCAGTTGCAGCCAGAGCATGCTGAAGCCGCCGAGTACGCCCAGAAACAATGCGCCGGAAAGCGAGCCGCCGCCAAGGGTGATGGCGCTTTGGAGCCAGCCCGGGCCCGAGAGTTTGATGAAGGCACCCACCGTGGCACCAGTGCCGCGGGCGTGGGCGTCCTTGAGCAGTTGACGATCGGCCTCGACTTTCGGATTCACGGCGGCTTCAGTGGTGTCTTCGGGCATGACGGGCTTCCTGAAGGATTCGGTGGGACTGCGTATAAGGGTCGGATTGTATCCGTAAAGCGAAGTGTGGGGTAGATGTCAGGTTCGCGGTTCGGGCAGAAAAAAACCCGCCGTGCCGGCAGGCACAGCGGGTTGGATGAGCAAAAAAGATCTGAGCAAAAGTTGGAAGTCACACCCGCGACATGTAGGCACCGTCTTCAGTCGAAATCCGCAGCACCTCGCCGATTTCGATAAACGGGGGCACACGGGTCTTGAGGCCGGTTTCCATGGTGGCGTCTTTGGACTGGTTGGTCGCGGTGGCGCCGCGGGCCTGGGGTGTGGTTTCGGCCACGGCGAGTTCGACGAAATTCGGCAGTTCGAGTGTGATCGGGTTGTTCTTGTAGACCAGCACGGTGACGTCGGTGTTGGGCTTGAGGAACTTCATGGCATCGCCCAACAGTTCTTCGGGCATGGTGAGCTGGTCGAAGGTCTCGTTGTCCATGAACACGTGGCCTGCGGGTTCGGAATACAGGTACTGCATGACCCGGCGATCCAGAATGGCCTGTTCCACATCGTCGGCGGTTCGCAACCGTTTTTCGCTGATGGATCCGGTCGAGATCGACTTGAGCTTGCACTGCACGTAGGCCGGGCCTTTGCCGGGCTTCACGTGATCGGTGGCGACGACCAGATACAGATTGCCATCCATGCTCAGGGCATGGCCGGGCTTGACTTCGTTGGCTTTCACGAGAGGGCTCCTGCTGCAAATCACCGGCCATTTGCCGGGAGTGCGGCAGATCATACTGGAGATGAGCAATGGGATGAAGTCGCAGCCGGTCTCAGGCCGCAGGCGAATCGTCGGGTTCTAGCGCGGTGGAATACCGCACCAATTCGGCAAGATTGTCGGCCTTCATTTTTTCCATCACGCGCGATCGGTGTACTTCGACGGTTTTGATGCTTAGGCCCAGTTCATGAGCGATCTGCTTGTTGAGCATGCCGCCCACGACCAGCCCCATGACCTCACGCTCCCGGGGTGAGAGCAGTTCGAGTCGCTTGCGAAGATCATCGATCTGTTTCTGATCTTCACGCTGATGGTTATCGCGGTCGATCGCATGGCGGATGCGCTCGAGCAGGGCCTGCGGATTGACCGGTTTTTCGATGAAATCGAATGCGCCGCTGCGCATGGCGCGAACGGCCATGGGCACGTCGGCATGTGCTGTCATGATGATGACCGGCACGCGGATTTGTTCGGAGCGCAGTTGTTCCTGCAATTCGAGGCCGCTCATGCCCGGCATGCGTACGTCGGTGAGTACGCACCCACTGACGGCGGGGTTGTAGTGTTTCAAAAACACTTCGGCCGATTCAAAGCTTTCAGCGCCGAAGCCCACGGAGCGGATCAGTTCCTGAAGAAAATCGCGCGTGATCGGATCGTCTTCCACAATGAAAACGGTGGCGGCATTTGCATCTGCGGCCGGTGCCGTTTCGGTGGATTTCTTTTTGGCTTTGTCCACTGTTTACCCCGTTGCACCCGGTGAAGCGATCCGTGTGTCCGCCCATCTTAAGCCGTCTTCGGGTGAAGTCTCAAGCGTGATCAGCGTGATTCGTTATTCATGCGGACCAGTTGCCCGTGGTCGGATTGCCGAACTTCCAGAGATCGTACGGCCAGGCCGCAACTCCAGGTCATCAATCGTGGTGTAGTTATACCGCCGCGAGGCGTTCCGATGCGGTCGTTCTCGCCGGACCACTGCGTGTGCATGCGACCGTTGAGCATCACGCGAATCTGGGTCTGGCCATTGTCCTGTTTCACCTTCAAGTGCAGGTGATAGGCCTGCTGGCTTTTGAGCCCGCCATGGGTGATGCGGGCAGGGTTGTCGCGGTCGTATCCGGGAATGCCGTCGATCGGGCCCAGGCTGCTGTGTCCCTGCGGATAATCGAGATAAACCGAAGCACTGCGTTCACCCACCGGGAAGGACATCATGACGCCGCCATCGCCCAGTCGCGCCAGGCGGGCCCGCAGTTCGTAATCGCCCTCAAGGCGGACGGGCAGGCGCAGGGCGGCATTGCCGCCGGGTTCTACGGTGAGGACCTGTCCCCGAAGAACCCATGCGCCGCGATCGGCATCGCGCTGCGGATCGATCAGATCCATCAAGTCGACCCAGTTGGCTTCAGTGGTGGATGTCGCGGCCTGATCGCCGCCGCCCAGTTCGGCCAGACGGGTTTGAATTTGCTGACGATGCGCGGTCACGCGCAGGCCCAGGGCATCTTGCGTGGCATGGGTTTTGATAAATCGATCGTAACAGGCTTCGGCGCGGGCGAGCATGGCGGTGCGGGCACTTTGCGAGCCGGCTTCGGTTTCGAGTGATCGATACCAGTCTCCAAGACTCAGAGCTGATTCACCGTCGATTTTTTCAATCGGAATACAGGCCAGGCGAATCTGTTGACGCCGCGCCTGATCATCCAGCAGAAAGCTGTATTTGCGTGCTTCGAGTGGTTCATCCAATTCGATGAGATAGATCCGAACCAGTTCACGCGCGTGATCGCGGTTGTGCTGATCGCTTTGTAATTTGGCTTTTAGAGTCTGGATTTGAAGAGTCAGCCGGCCGAGTTCGGTGGCGCGGTCCGAGAGGCGTTTGATTTCTTCGGCACGCTCCGAGCGAATCGCAGAAGCCACGGCATGGGCTCGCCGGTAGTAGGAAAGTTGCTGTTCGAGCGGTTCATCGAGGTCATGGAGGTCGGCGCGTTCGAGAAGGACCTCGATCAGGGCTTCGCCGTTGTCTTCGCGATGGGGGCCGCCGCGCGTGAATTGCTTCTGGTGCAGCGCGATCAGGCGATCCAACGAGGCGGTGCGAAGGGCGGGCAGCCCATCAGTCATCAGTCGCAGGGCTTCGACAGCAGTGCCTTGGCCGTCCGGGTGACGCACGGCCAGATCATGTGCCCGGTCGCAGAGCACGCCGAGGATGGCTGATTCGCCACTGATTTTTCGGGCAGCGAGCAGCAGGGTGCGGGCGAGTTCAAGATCATCTTCGGCTCCGGGCGTTGCCATGACGCGCCGGATTTCCTTGCCGAATAACTCGTCGAATTCAGTTTCGGGATCACCGGCAACGGCGATCAGTGCCGAGCCGAGTGTGATCCACACCAGCAGGCCATAAGCCTGCAAGCTGAAAACAGACACAAATTGTCGGTTGCCCCTTGCCATCCTCAATCCCACACGACGTCAGAGTGACGCAGACTCAAAGATGTGATTTGGCATGCAAATCTTTTTACCGGACCTGTTCGATCGCGCATGCCACCCCTCTGTCACTTCAGTATAGGCACCGAAAAAATCGTATCGGGCGTGGAAACAGGAATTTGTCCGGGAATGTCTGCAGAGTGGACCGGCGCTATACTTTTGGCCGATACATTGAGGCATCAGGGCCGAGGGGGCAGTGGGTTCCGCCGGCCGGGTTTGTCTGAACGGCCGGGTGACCATGACGCCAGCGGATACTGAATCCTCTGATCGTGCGCTAGAGAAGTTGCTGCGTGAGATCAATGAGATCTCGACTTTGCCGCACATTGTTTCGCGGGTCATGCAGGCCGCGCACAATCCTGCCTCCAGTGCCTCTGATCTGATGAAAATTGTCGAAACCGACGCGGCCCTGAGTACGCGCGTCCTCAAGTGCGTGAATTCCGCCGCGTATGGCCTGCGCAATCGGATCACCAATCTGCAGCATGCCATCAGTTATATGGGGTTCAAGCAGGTGGTGAATCTGGCGGTCAGTGCCGCCGTATGCGACATCTTCCAAGGGGATACGAAAGTCGGGCCGTACAGTCGCATGGGATTGTGGCGTCATGTGGTTTCGGTGGCGGTGGTCTCTCGCATGATCGCGATTCGTCAGAAAATGCAGAATTTCGAAGAGGCTTTTCTCGCGGGCTTGCTGCACGACATCGGCATTATTCTCGAAGATCAGTATGCCCATGAACCTTTCATGCAGATGATGCGGGACCTGGCGCCGGGTCGGTCCTTGATTTTATGCCGAACGAGATGTGCTTGGATTCGACCACACCTTGCTGGGTTCGCGTGTGGCCGATTCGTGGAAATTGCCTGAAGCCATCAAGCATGTGACCCGTTACCACCACGATACCGTTCGGGGTTATACCGGCCCGCATGCGAAGATTCTGTCGTGTGTGGAGCTGGCGAATGTGCTGTGCACACTCAAAGGCATCGGCTCGACGGATCTCAAGCTGATCGAATTGTCGCCGCAGGTTCTCAAACATCTTTTATTGGATCAGAATGATCTGCGTGTACTCGCCGAAGACATGGATCATGAACTGAATCTGCATGAAGAACTGGTCAAACTCGTGGAATCATGATCGAAAACCTCGCCGAACTGATCGACTCCCTGTTTGAAACGACCACGCTTCCGGATGATCCGGAGCAAGGCTTGGCGCGCGTGGCGGCTCTGTTGGCTGATCTGGCTCCGACGGCACTCTGGCTGGCCGATGGAGCGGGGCGGCCGGTGGCGCTGTTTCCATCGGGCGGTGAAGGCGTGGATCGCGTCCAGCTTATCTCGGCCATCAAGGCGTCGGCCGATCGGGCCGAATGGGATTCGGTCTCCATCCAGGATTTGAATTCAGATCAGATTTTCAGCTTGCGGACCGCAGCAGACGCTGGTGCCCTGGTGTTCGGCGGTTGGGTGGGTCGTGCGATATCCGCAGAATGGCATCCGCGATTGATTTCAGCGGGCCATTTGTCAGAGGCCACCTATCGCCTGACATCACAAATCAGTCGTTCGCTGGCGCGCACGCGGCAACTGGTGGCCGAAGAAGAAACACTGGAGCGGGCTTATGCCAAGACGCTTTCGGACGCGCTTGAAGAACGTGAAAAACGATTTGAGCAGCAGAAGCAATATGCCAAACGTCTGGAACGCGAAGTGGCCGAACGATCGGTCGATCTGAGGCAGGCGCTGGATCGCGCCGAACAGGCGTCCAAAACAAAAAGTGAATTCCTGGCCAACATGTCGCATGAAGTGCGCACGCCGCTCAATGGCGTGATCGGCATGATCGAATTGTTATCGCGCACCGAGTTGGATGACCGGCAGCGCCGATACGCAGAAGTCTGTCGTTCCAGTGCCGAAGCATTGCTGGTGCAAATCAACGACATTCTCGATTTTTCAAAGATCGAGGCGGGCAAACTGGAATTCGAGAGTCGCGATTTCGATGTGCATGCGTCCATCGACAATGTATTGAAGATGCTTGAGCCCATGGCCGACAAACGCGGCCTCAAACTGGCCGGTCGTGTGGATGTGAATGTGCCGCGTTTTTTGAAAGGCGACAGCCATCGTTTAAATCAGGTGCTGATCAATCTCATCAACAATGCTCTCAAGTTCACCCACGAAGGGGGTGTGACCATTCATGTGAAGCAGGATGCGGAAGACGCTTCCGGTGTTCTGTTGCGCTGCGAAGTGATTGATACCGGGATCGGCATTCCCGTGGATCGCATGGATCGTCTGTTCCGGGCATTCTCCCAGGTGGATGGTTCGACCACACGCAAATATGGCGGCACCGGGCTCGGCCTGGTGATCTGCAAACGCTTGGCGGAATTGATGGGCGGTCAGATCGGCGTTGAATCGCAGGAGAGTGCGGGATCCACATTCTGGTTCACCGCCCGTCTGGCGCGCGCCGTCACAACGGCACAGGCTGTGAGTCAGGCACCGTCGCGCCGCTCACGCACCACGCCGGCGCATGTTCTTTTGGCGGAAGACAACGAAGTGAACCAGATGGTGACGGTGGAATTGCTGAGTCATCTCGGTCACACCTGTGAAATTGCTCATCACGGCCGGGAGGCCGTCGAAAAAATGCAGGCAGGATCATTCGATCTGGTTCTGATGGATTGCAATATGCCCGAACTCAATGGCTACGAAGCCACGGAGCAGATGCGTCGATATGAATCGGATCAGAATCGGGATCGACGCATTCCGATCGTGGCTTTGACCGCCAGTGCACTCAAAGGCGATCGAGAACGGTGTTTGGCGGCAGGCATGGATGATTACCTGACCAAACCCATCGAACACGGTCGTCTGGTGGAAGTCCTGGCCAAATGGCTGGGGACCGAAAGACCCGAAGAACCGGAGCCCGTCGCACTTCAGGTTGCTGCGCCGACTCAGGCCGCGGTGTCGGGTGAAAATGCCATTCCGCCGATCGATCGCGTCGCGCTGCTGGCCCGCTGCATGGACAATGCTCAGTTCGCAGAACGACTGCTCGAAAAATACAAACAGGAAGCGGCCAACTATCTGAATCAGTTGGAAAAACATTTTGAAGCGGGTGATGCGGAGCGATTTTCTCTGGCGGCCCATTCATTGAAGGGCGGGTCCGCTCTGGTGGCGGCAGAAGAACTGCGATCGACTTCGGCAGCGCTGGAAGCCATGGGGCGTGCTGAAACGCTCCATGACGCTCGACCGCTGCTGGATCGCCTGCGCGTCGAATTTGAGCGGTGTGCCCGGTTTATCGAGGGCACCAGCGCCTGATACCGGATCCAGTTGGACCAAAGGCTGCCTCGGCGAGTATTCTCTGGCAGCCATGGTGACTTCCCGATTATCTTTTTTGTGTGTTTTGCTGCTCGTGACGGCTGGTGCAATGGCTCAGCCTGCGCCGCGTCCCGTGCCGGTGCGTTTGGGACTGGTTCAGCGTCAGTCCATCCAGCAGCGACGGTTGGTGGTCGGTTGGATCGAAGCCGCGCAGCGCTCGCTGGTGGCGGCCGAAGAACCGGGGCGTGTCATTCAGGCACCATTGGAGCCGGGCACGCCGTTAGACGCTGGTGCCGTGCTGGCTCGGATTGATACAGAAGGCCTCGAACTGGATCGCGATGCACTCAAGGCGCAGGTTCAGCTTGCTGAAGCGCAGATTGCCGAAAGACAGGCGCTGCTCAAAACCATTGAGCGTCGTGTGAAGCAGTTGCGCGAGCTGACGCAATCAGGCGCTGCACGTCAGAATGAAATGGATGACGCGCTGGATGAATTGGCGGCGTCCCGTTCGCGCTTGACGGTGGCGCAGGCCACGCTGCTTCGCGACCAAGTGGCATTGAATCGAATCGAACTGCGCTTGCGCAAGTCGGTGGTGATCGCGCCGTTTGCGTCGTATGTGGTCAGCAAAGCCACTGAATTGGGCCGCTGGCTGAATGTCGGCGATCCAGTGGCCGAAGTGGTGCGCCTCGATCGCGTGAAGGTGCGCCTGGATGTGCCGCAGCAGATGATCAGTCATATTCGCGAAGGCGATCGCACAAGCCTGCAAGTGGCCTCCATCGGTGTCACACGTGATGCCGAGGTTTTTCGAATCGTTCCGGATGCTGATCCACAATCGCGAACTTTCCGCATTTTGATTCGTCTGGATAATCCGGATCGCAAACTTTTGCCGGGGATGAGCGCCTCGGCAGAGTTACCCACGGGTCTGATGCTTGACGCTCTCACTGTGCCGCGTGATGCGGTGCAGACCACGCCTGCAGGATCCGTGGTTTTTGTGGACCGCGATGGTGTGGCTGATTCAGTCTTTGTGCGTGTGCTCTTCGGAGATGCTGATCGTCTGGTGGTCGAAGCCGATTTAAAGGATGGGCAGCGCGTCGTGGTCGAAGGCAATGAGCGACTGCGTTCTGGACAACCCCTCCGCGTTCTGGATACGAAAGTACCTGCCCAGGAGTGACCGGTACGCCCCGTGGTGTCGTACGGTCCTGATGTTCCATGGATCCGATTCGTTTTGCGATCCTGAAACCGGTCACCATCAGCGTGGGTGTGCTGCTCACGGTTCTGGCGGGCGTGATCAGTCTGGGCGTGATCCCGATTCAGCTCACGCCGGATATCGACACCACCGTGATCGCCGTGTCGACACGCTGGGAAGGTGCCAGCCCCCAGGAAATCGAAACCGATGTGGTGTCGCGACAGGAAGAAAAACTCAAAGGCATCACCGGCCTGGAGAAGATGACCAGCACCTGTTCGCTGGGTGAAGGCAGCATCACGCTTGAGTTTCGTTTGGGCACACCCAAAGCTGAAGCGTTGCGGGATACCTCTGATCGCCTGCGCGAAGTTCGAGGTTACCCCGACAATGTGGATGAACCGGTCGTTCGAGCCACCAATCCGGCCGATCGGGATTACATCGCCTGGGTGGTGGTGGTCAGTGAGAATCCCAAGCTGGACATTCGAACGCTCAGCGATTTTTTTGAGGATTTCGTCGAGCCCGAACTTGAACGCGTCGAGGGTGTGGCCGAGGTCAATATCCTCGGGGGGTTTGAGCGCGAAGCTCAGGTGGTGATTGATCCGGTGGCTCTGGCGAATCGAGGGATCACCTGGTCGAACTTGGTGGGCAAATTGCAGGTGCAGAATCGCAGCGCCTCTGCCGGTCAGATCGAAGAGGGCAAGCGCGATGTGCGCTGCGTAGCGTGGGGCGATACGAACAACTGGATCAGATCGAACAGACGCTGTTGTCCGATCCGGGAGCGCCCATGGTTCGTGTGGCCGATGTGGGCCAGGCCAGAATAGATTTCAAGGAACCGACGCGTCTGGTGCGATCGCGCGGGCAGCGTGTGCTGGCCATCAATGCCCAGCGCGAAGTGGGCGCCAATGTGATTGCCACCATGGCGGGGTTCCGTGAGCGATTGCAGTGGATTCGCGATGAAGTGATTCCTGTCGAAGAACGGCGTCTGGGTTTTGAGGTGGGCACCATCACCTTTGAACAGGTTTATGATCAGACGGTGTACATCGACCAGGCTCTGGCGATGGTGCGACAAAACCTGTGGGTGGGCGGCATACTGGCATCGTTGGTGCTTCTGCTGTTTCTGCGTTCGGTGCGATCTACGCTGATCATTGCGCTGGCGATTCCCATTTCGGTGGTCGGAACTTTCGCCGTCATGACCGTCTTGGGGCGCAACATCAATGTGATCAGTCTTGCGGGCCTGGCCTTTGCCGTGGGCATGGTGGTCGACAACGCCATTGTGGTGTTGGAGAACATTGATCGGCATCGCCGCATGGGCAAGGATGCCGCGAAAGCTGCTTTGGATGCCACACGCGAAGTCTGGGGAGCCGTGCTGGCCTCCACATTGACGACCGTGGCGGTCTTTATACCGGTCCTGATGGTGCAGGAAGAAGCCGGTCAGTTGTTTCGCGATATCGCCCTCGCCATTTGCGCTGCGGTGACTCTGAGTCTGATTGTTTCGATCACGGTGATTCCTGCTGCTGCAGCGCGATGGCTTGGTCAAAAACGAGTGGCAGATGTTGAATCATCTCCGCGAACTTGGTCGCGTCGGTTTGTCCATTTCATTGAATTGGCCACACGATCCTGGCTGGCCCGGTTATCGGTGGCATCCAGTCTGACGCTGGCATCGGTGGTGTTGAGCCTCTGGCTCATGCCACCGTCAGATTATCTGCCAGGTGGCAATCGCAATCTGATTTTTGCCATGTTGTTTCCACCGCCGGGCTACAACTTGGAGCAGAAAGAATCGTTGGGGTTGCGTGTTGAAGAAACGGTGCGGCCGTTCTGGGAAGCCGGCTTGGGTAAACGTGATCCGTCCACGTTACCGAAAGTCGCGAGTATGGATTTTGCCACAGGCCAAATGCAGTCGATTGACGTGCCGCCCCTCGAAAACTTTTTCTTTGTGTCCGTCCAGGAGCGCCTGTTTATGGGCGGCTACGAGTATTGATCCCGCCAATGTGCGTCCGGTGACGGCTTTGTTGAATCAGGCTCAGACCGATTTGCCTGGCGTGCGTGGGTTTGCCGTTCAGATGCCTTTGTTTCGCGTGGCCAGTCAAGGTTCAGGCAGTGGTATCGCGTTGGAACTCAGTGGTCAGGATTTGCGCGAAGTCACGGATGTGGCGCTGCGACTGATGGGACCCCTGATGGCAAAATACGGTCGAGTCGTTCCATCGCCGGCAGACTTTGCCGACCCGGGTGAAGAAGTGCGTGTGCGACTTCGACCAGTGGAATCAGCCGATGTGGGTCTGAGTCAGTTGGATCTGGATCGTGGTGTCCAGTTGCTCGGCGATGGCTTGATCATCGGTGATTATCTGGATCAAGGCGACACCATTGATTTGAAGTTGATGGTGGATCCGTCGATTCATCGCACGATGGAATATTTCGGACGTATGCCGCTGGCCACATCCTCCGGTCATCAGGTGACCCTCGATACTGTTGCCACCGTCTCACGGGTTCCCGCTCCGCAGCAGATCAATCGCGTGGAGGAGTTGCCTTCGATTACCTTTGAGATCAGTCTGCCACCGACCATTCCGCTTGAGGCTGCGAAAGCAGATATCGACGCCATGCTGCAGCAAATGCGGGTGTCGGGTGATATGCCGGCGACGGTTCGCCATCGTCTATCCGGAACAGCGGCCAAGCTCGGACAGGTCAAAAAAGCATTGCTGGGAGAATGGACGGGCTTGAACAGTTCCAGCTTGTACGCCCTGATCAGCAGTCGGATGTTTCTGGCGCTGCTTGTGGTTTTTCTGTTAATGGCGGCATTGTTCGAGAGTTGGGTCTATCCGCTGGTCATTATGTTCTCGGTGCCACTGGCGACGGTCGGTGGTTTTTTTGGGTTGCGCTTGGTGCATGAATTGGTGCCCGAACAGCAGTTGGACATTCTCACCATGCTTGGCTTTGTGATTTTGATCGGTGTGGTGGTGAACAACGCGATTTTGATTGTGCATCAGGCGCTGAATCTCATGGAAGGCCGGGCTGAAATCGACGGATCATCCGAGCCCATGGAAGCACATCGTGCCATCGCCGAAGCGGTGATCAGTCGCGTGCGCCCCATTTTCATGTCGACGCTCACCAGTGTGGGCGGCATGCTGCCGCTGGTACTCAATCCGGGCGCAGGCAGCGAGCTTTATCGCGGTTTGGGCGGCGTGGTGGTCGGGGGGCTGATCGTTTCGACGCTGTTCACACTGATCCTGGTGCCGATGCTGCTGAGCATCGTGTTTGATATCCGGGCAAAGCTCTTGGGTCGGCAGGTACGGGGTGCCGGCTGAGTCGAAGAGGGTGATGCGGATCACTTTGGGATGTGCATCGGGCTATTGCCCGGTTGCTGAATCCCACGGGAAAGCGACTGCGTCGCGTCGGGATTCAGTGGTGCGGCGCATTGAATTTTTTATATGAAATGCGCTTCGTCGTAGTTTTGGGGTTCGGCGGCGCCGTGCCTTTGCGCCCGTCGTCGAACCCTACGGGTTCTCGTTTGGCTGCGCCGCCCGTGGTCTCGGGCTTGCGCCCGATTCCTGAATCCCGCGGGAAAGCCACCCGCGGAGCTTGCGGTTAATTGAAGCGTTTTTTTGTTTGTGATGTGCCGCAGTGGATTGGGATTCGCGTGCCGTTGGCATGCGGCGCCGTGCCTTCGGCCCGTCGTCGAACCCTACGGGTTCTCGTTTGGCTGCGCCGCCCGTGGTCTCGGGCTTGCGCCCGATTCCTGAATCCCGCGGGAAAGCCACCCGCGGGATTCGAACCCGCGACCTGTGCTTTACGAAAGCACCGCTCTGACCAACTGAGCTAGGGTGGCGTTTGGCCCGATACTTTACGCATCGGCCAGGTCTTTGGCAACGCATCAGGGCGTGGTACGGAATACCGGCAGGGGATCGGGTTTTTGGGTCAGCAAGCCGGCCTGCACCAGCGCGTCGATGATTTCAGTCATGTGCGCGTTGAGATATTCCTCGGGTAGAGCATGATTCTTGTTGTGGGTTCCAGTCGTACTGTTGCATTTCATGGGCGTCGTCGGTGCTCCAGTTCTGAAGCAGCACGCGATACATGGCGACCACGCCGCCGGTGCGATTTGAGCCAGCAGCGTCGCAATGCACCAGAATCGGTGCCTTGGTGTGGTGCGCCTCGGACATGAGTTTTGAGTGCGGGAATGTATTGGTTCAACTGCGCCGGTGCCATATCCGCCCGGGCAACCGCAGCTGGTCAATCTTCAGATCACGACAGGCGGTCAGTTCGGCGATGTGGTCGGGGTGGTTCGGTTGATCGGCGGTCAAATCAATCACTTGCCGGACGCCATGGTCTTCGAGCGTGCTTCGCGATGCACCAGATTTCGGGTGCAGTTGGCCGCTGCGGTAGATTAAACCGTCTTCGACGGTTCCCCAGCGTTGGGAAAGAACGATCTTCGAGATCGGCGCCTTTCCAAAGGCCGATGCCGCCCCCGAGCAGAGCGAGACAGAGGCCGATCGCAACCAGTCGTGATTTAGGCATCGAGAGCGACAAAGAGGTTCAGCCGAAGCTGATCACATCCGCATATTCGTCGAGGCGCTGGTTGATGTCGTGGAGCGTGATTTCCTTGAGCCGTTCCAGGCCGAAAGATTCGATGGTGTAGCTGGCCACGATGGTGCCATAGGCCATGGCCTTCTTGATGGCGTGAAGATCAAGATCGTCGGCTTCATTGGCCAGATAGCCG
>CALOAZ010000028.1:0-20895 GCA_942491355.1 uncultured Phycisphaeraceae bacterium | reverse complement strand
CCTTGTGGCGCGTTCAGTTACGTATTACTCAATGGTAATGGGCAAGGATAACGCAGATGCGGGAACAACCGCGGAATCAGGAGCTGGGAAGCATACAATCGGAAGATGGGCAAAAGTTTGAATAATAAAGAGCCATAAAAGCTGAAATGAAAGGCTTGAAAAGACGCGGATTCACCCGACTGATGAAATAAAGGTGTTTTGGCAGATTATGGCGAAAAAATGAAAATGAATTTAAAACCTTGCAGGGGCTGCCGCCGTCTTAACTACGAAGCGTTGCCGGATTGATGAAACAGGAAAAGACTTGCCCAAAGATGTTAAAGATCAGGTTGAGGTTGAACTCAAGTGGCGCGACTATGACAAAATTCCGGAGATGCAGCAGGCAGACGAAGCTTGAGAAGATTAAAATTCCGGATGATGGAGACTATCAGGCAATAGCCTTCAACTTTCACAGGAGTCTCGGATAATCTCTCCAAAATCCGATCGACAAATCTCGCTCAGGCTTCAAGGATTGGCGGAGTGAACCCCGCGGATATTTCCATCCTGATGGTTATTCTTGAGTACAACCGTAAAAATCTCATGAAAACCCGCTAATAAAGAAAAATCCCCTATTAAGGGGAAAAATTGGCAAAGGAATAAGTAGAGGTTTAATTGCAAGATTTAATTATATTGCTCGTAATAAAATGAATCTTCCGTATTCAAGGTTGCCCTCAACCGTTGAAAAAAGAGGTATTAAAACCGCTGAAGGGCGGATCAACGAAGCTTTGCGTGAGACCGATACCGGAATCACTGGCGACACGCTGTGCAGCTCAAGAACGCTCGTCCGCCTCGCGACACATGGGAATCATTCGGCGTGACGCAGGGGCTGAATCTGAAAAAAGCCAAAGCGATCGAAGATGCCCGCAAAGGCGTGACTGGATATTCTTCAGCAGGCGGCAGGTCTGGGATATGCCGCGCTGCTCCAAGCCATTGATGCCCATGATGCCGCGACCGATGCTGGCGATATGGACGCCCAGGCCGAAGCCGATCGCCGTGTGGCGCAGTTGCTCGCTTCAGACACGGTGCAAGGCGAGGCGAAAAAGAAAATTCGCGAAGCCAGCGATTACAAAACGCAGGCCGACAAAGAAGTTGAGGCCGAGGCATTCGCTTATCAGAAACTGCTGCCGGATTACAAGAAAAACCCGCGTCTGGTGCGCGAACGCCTTTGGGAAGATGCACGCCAGACCATCCTTGGCGCCAGCGGCGTGGAGACGATCTATCTGCCGTCGGATCCCACGAAGACGATCTATCTGGAAATCAATCGCGATCCGCGTATCCAGAAAAGTCGTCGTGAGCAGAAGCTGAAGGAAGAAAACGCCCAGCGTCTCGAAACCGATCCGCGCTGATATGAATACAGCCGCTTCACAACCTGTGGTGGAAGTTCGCGGTCTGACCAAGATTTTCCGCGATTTTGGATGCGTCCCGCGTGACGGCGGTTCATCATCTGGATCTGGCGATTCGCCCCGGCGAACTCTACGGCCTGCTGGGTCCCAACGGTTCGGGCAAAAGCACGACCATCAAGATGATTTTGGGCTTGCTGTTTCCGACCAAGGGGCGCGTCGCGGTCTTCGGCAAACTGCCCACGGATGTCGCCACCAAGAATCGCATCGGTTATTTGCCCGAAGAGTCATATCTCTACCGCTTTCTCAACGCACGCGAAACACTCGATTATTACGCGCGCTTGTTCGGCCTCGACCGACGCGAGCGGGCCAAGCGCATCAACACGTTGCTTGAAATGGTCGGCCTCGAAGCGGTGCAGCGCCGTCCCATCGGCGAATATTCAAAAGGCATGCAGCGCCGCATCGGCCTGGCGCAGGCGCTGATCAACGATCCGGATCTGCTGATTCTCGACGAACCCACCACGGGTCTCGATCCGCTGGGCACGCGGCAGATCAAAGACTTGATCCTGCACTTGCGCAAGCGTGGCAAGACCGTGCTGCTCTCGAGCCATTTGCTGGCCGATGTGGAAGATGTCTGCGATCGCGTGTCGATTCTCTACGGTGGCAAGCTTCGGGCTGAAGGCACCTGCGATGAACTGCTGACCGTTCAGGACTCCACGGTGATCGAAACCGAAGCAATCTCTGACGCCACGATCGACAAGATCGAAGAATTGATCCGCCACGAAGAAGGCAAGTCGGTGCGTCGGCGCGACCATCCGCGCCAGAAACTCGAACAGCTTTTTCTGGACATTGTTTACAAGGCGCAGGCCGAGGGCGTGGCCACGGGCGGCGCGCGTGCCGGGGGTGCCCCCGCCGGATTTTTGGCAGGCGACGGCACGATCGCACCGGATGATGCGAGCGGCCAGCGTCTGATCGAGGCGCTGGTGACGTCCAACCCGCCGGAACCCACAGCCGCCGAAGTGGATCCTGCGACCAAGAACGAACCACGTCCCGAATTCGAGCCGAGCCGAGAAATCATCGACGGCCTGACAAAAACTTCTGCCACACCTCAGCCGGAATTGCCCTTACCGCCGGCGCTTGATCCGAATGCCGCTTTCATGCCGAAAGCGCCATCGAATGAAAATGCGGATCGCGGTGTGATCGATGGCCTTCTTGGCGAGGATCCCAAATCGTGATGACCGCCGGCGCGGCCATTCCGCATGGACCGGTGGGATGGACGGTGATCCTTCTGCTCGGCGCTGCGCTGCTCGTGGGTTTCCGCCGGGCGATTTTTAAATGGCCCGACTGGCCCCTGTCATGGCGTGTGGGTGCGTGCGCTGCCGGGTCGCTGGGGTTCTGGTCATGGCTGGCCGCCTGGCCTTACGCAATCAGTGGTGTGTTGCCGTGGCATGCTTTTCTTGGTCGTGTGGGCGCGGTTCTGTTGGTGCTGGGCTGGACCTTTGCTGGGATGCTGGCGCTGACGCGCCTCGCGTTGAATCCTCGATGGAAGCCACTGGCCGTCGCGCGCACCGTATTGAGTGAAGCGATCTCCACGCGCATCGTGGTGGGCCTGATCGGTCTGACCTTTTTTGCTCAAGCCGCACTGGTCTTCATGATCGGCGAATCAGACGCCCCGCTGCGCTATCGCGTGCAGGACTATCTGACTTACGGCTTGAGCGCTACGTTTTTCATTCTGTGTGTGATGACGGTGATTTTGTCGTGCTGGACCATCAGCAATGAAGTCTCCAGACATCAGATTTTCACCGTGGCGGTCAAACCCATCGGTCGTGGGTCTTATCTGATCGGCAAATGGATCGGCGTGGTGCTTCTCAATGCCATGCTGGTCACGCTGTCGGGCGCGGTGGTCTACGGCCTGACGACGTTTTATCTGGCGAAGCTGGATCCCATGGATCGCTACGACGCGGCGGCTTTGCCGCGCGAAGTGTTGACCAGCCGCATCGCCATGGCGCCGATGGAGCCGCCCGAAATCGACAAGGTGACGCAGGATCGCTACGAAAAGGAATTGCGCGAGAATCCCGAAACGATCTTGCGCATGGGCGGGCCGGAAGCCGCGCGTTTTCAGATTCGCCAACGGGCCTTGATGCAGTGGCGCGCGATTGCACCGATGAACGGCCGGCGCTTCGTCTTCGAAGGCATTGGAGCCGAAGCGCGGCGCGGTGACACGATCCAGCTGCGCTACAAGATCAATCTGACGCAGCCGGTGCCCGATGATCTGCTGCCGGCGATGATTCGCGTGAACCGACAGGAACTTAGAATCAAGATGATCGCCACCAAGGCGCAGGTGGTGGCGCTGCCCTCCTCGTTGATCGGCGAAGACGGTCGCCTCGAACTCGAAATCGTGAACATCAATCCGTGGGAACCGCGCAAGACCTATGACCGCACCATTCTGGTGCAGGCAGACGGTCTCGAACTGCTTTTCCCAGTGGGTGGATTCGGAGCGAATTTTGTGCGCGCGATGTTGGTGATGTGGCTCAAGCTCGCATTCCTGAGCATGCTGGGACTGACCTGCGGCGCCTTTCTGAGCTTCCCTGTGGCGGCAATGTCGGCCTTCACCGTGTTTGTCGGGGCGTACATCAGCCCGTTCGTTCTGGACTCTCTGACGGCCTTCACCGCGCGCACCGAAGGTGCGCAGTGGCTGCTCTTCGCCTTGATTCAGTGGATGGCGGGTTTTATCGCCACAGCCCTGTCGCGCTTCAGCGATTATGCCGCGATCCCCCAGGTGGTGGATGGCCGCTTGTTTCCGTGGTCGGATGTTCTGAGTTGCGCCCTTTGGGTGGGCGTGCTGTGGACAGGCTTGGCCGGTGTGATCGGTTGGCTGATTTTCCGTTCACGCGAACTGGCGCGCGTTCAGGTGTGAACGCCGGTGCCCGGAGTGTCGTAGGAAAGACCGTGACATGAGCAGAACAGACCGTCTCATCATGGTGGGTGCATTACTCGTGGGGCTGCTGTGCCTTGGCGGCGCGGCGGCGATCATGCCGCGCATCAACCAGGAGCGATCGGTGCTTCAGTTGACGGTGACCGACGATGCCCGCGAAGGCGCCCCGCCTGAACTGGCCTGGATCAATCTGCTCGGCGCGTTCAAAGGGCTCGCCATCGATGCGTTATGGATCCGCATCGAAGACATGAAAAACGAAGGCCGCTATCACGAGGCCATGCAGCTCAGCGAATGGATCACCACACTGCAGCCGCGTTTCCCGGCGGTGTGGGCCGATCGCGCCTGGAATCTGTCTTACAACATTTCGGTCGGCACCCATTCGCTCGAAGAGCGCTGGATGTGGGTGGAAGAAGGCATCAAGCTGCTGCGCGACAAGGGAATCCCGGCCAATCCGAAAAGCGTGCCGCTCTACAAAGAATTGAGCTGGATCTTCCTGCACAAGGTCGGTCAATTTTCAGACGATTCGAATTGGTATTACAAGCGCAAACTGGCGGAGCGCTGGCATTACATTCTCGGCGCGCCGCCGACCGAAGACGATCCACGCGTGCATGTCGAAGCCTTTCGGCCGATCGCCGACGCCTTCGAAGCCTACTTCCGTACCGAAGATCTCAGCGTGGCAGGTCAGGCCGAAGTCGATCGTGCCATCGCCGAAGCGCCGATACTCGCGGCGCCCCTGCGCAAAATTCGACAATACGGCCTTGAGCGCCTGGCGATTTTGCTGCATCGATTGCGTGACGAAATGCCCGACCACCAGGCGCGCCTCGATCGCATTCTCAAGCAGGTCGATCTGCAGCAAAAGCTCGCGGTGACGCCGACGCTCGAACGGTTGCGTCAAGCCGATCCAGAAGCGGCCACACTGGCCGAAGCCGCAAGAGCCCAAGGCCTGGCGCTGGACGCGAAATTTCTGGAAGCCGTCATCCGGACGCGCACGCTCATGGGTGACAGCGATGCGGGTATTTTCGGTGTGGATGCCGCGGTGGAGATGCGCGACAACGAAAAGTGGGTCGGCACGGTCATCGCTTCGCCCCAGGCCGCCGTACTCGACCGGCTCGTGACGTTCGTGCGTGCGAAGGTGCTGGTTGAAGACCACCACATGAATCCGAGTTGGATGTTCGAGCTGATGCGCGGCGAGTGGTTCATTCGCATGGACAACCGCGACAAAATCACCGGCGATGATATTCCGCGCATTCCCCTCGATTGGCGTCATCCCTGTGCGCACGGTCTGTACTGGGCCTCGCTGGGCGTGAGCAAGGCCGCGGGGCTTTTGCGGCCGCAGGATGCCGACATTCTCAACACCGATCGCAACATGATTCACGCGCTGCAGGGGCTGCGTCAGACCGGGCGCATCATTTTTGATCCGGTCAGCGGCTACATCAGCATGTTGCCTGATCCGCGTTACACCGAGGCTTATCACCAGGGCGTGACGGGCGTGAACGAGCGCGTGGAGCAATGGACGTCTGATTCGCTCAAGCGGCTCGTGCCGACATCGTTCTTGGCAGGGCACGAAAATTTTCTCTCCGAATCGGTCGTGATGGAATACATGTACGGTTCGCAGAAGCAGGCCGAAAAATATTACGCGGCGCTGATTCGCCTTTACAGCGACATGCCGGGGCGCAAAGGGCGCTACGACCAGGATCTGGAAACCTACGTCCTGGATTCGTTCGTCAACGAGCAAAGTTATATCAGTCTCGAAAATGCCTCGGCGGCGGTTGACGGCATGTTCTTCCGCTACATCAATGACGGACTGATCAACGGCAAGATGGATGTGGCGAATCGGTTTCTCTCGCTTGCGCGTTATCTGCACAAGCGTTATTCGAGCAAGCAGGATGTTTTCGGCGCCAAAATCGGCGAAAAGTCCGGACGACATCGCATGTCATTGCCGTACGACCGCATGTTCACTGATGCATTCCTGCGCTACACGCAGGGGCTGATCATCCCGCGCAAGGCACGCGCATGAGCGCTCACGCCGGATGCGTATCGTCGCGCCGTTTACGATGATGTGAAAGAGCCGTTGGCCCGCCAGACCAAGTCTGTCGGCCTTTCAGCCGAAAAAGCTTTCCCCGAGCCGCCGGGTATGACCGAATACCGCCGCGATCACCCCAAGGTGCTCAAGCCCGAAACGCCGAAGACCGACAAGCCCGGCGAATTGAAGTCGAATTTCGAGTCCAAATAAGTTCCGGGCGATCCTCGACCAAAAAAAGTCGGAACCTCATTCGCCTTAGCGCGTCTATGGGTGATGGCCGAAGTGCGCATTTGAAGCCGCGCCTTTCTTACCAGCTTCGGCCAAAGAGGAAACGACCATGAACCGACCCGATACGCCATCGTTGCGCGATCATTGCGCCCCGGATTCTGAAACCCAGGACGAACAAGAGGAACGGGGCGCCATTGTCGGCGACGTGCAATTGGCACTTCGCCAGATGGGGCCGTGGGCGACAAGCTTTTTCATGCATCTGGCGTTGGTGGTGTTGGCGCTGATGCTGGTCTTCATCATGGTGCCCGATGTGCCGGAAGAAGATTTCATTCCGAAAGCCGCAATGACGCCGTCGGTTTCGAAAATGGTCAGCACGGCGACGAATCCGCTGACCACCGATGCCAAGCCGATCAATCGGCGCGTGATCAATAACACGACGCCGACGGTCGATCCAATCGATAAAATCACCAAGGCCACTTCGTCTCAAAGCAAGCTCACCAATCTGGGTGTCTCTGGTGGCGCGGCCGGCGGCCTGGGATTGCCGGTGATCGCCAGCGGTCCCGGCCACAAAGGCATGCTCGATCTTCCTCCCGGTGGCCCGAGCGGCGAACAGGCGAAAAAAATCATCTACGTACTCGATGCTTCGGGCTCGATGGTGGATTCGCTGCCGTTTGTCCTCAAGGAAATGAATCAGTCGATTTCGCGCCTGAGTTCGGATCAGCAATTCAACGCCGTCTTCTTTGTGGACGGTACTGCGGTCGAAATTCCCGTGCCGAATCTCGGTTGGAAGCGGGCCGATGCCGAGGCCAAGCTAGCGGTCGCGAATTGGGCCAACTCGGATGTGCGATCGATCGTGCCGCAGGGTCGGACCGATCCCATCCAGGCGATTCGTCTGGCGATGAAGTATCAGCCCGAAGCGATCATTCTGCTGTCGGACAACATCACCGGTCGCGGGCGCTACGAACTGAATCACGCCGAACTGATGGGTCTGCTGATCAAGGAGGACCCGAAAAATCACGTGGTGATTCACACGGTTCAATTTCTGAGCGAGGATCCGTCGCGAGCGCTGGAACAAATCGCCAGCGCGCATCACGGCACCCATAAATTCGTCACCGAAGCCGATCTGGGTCTGGCGCGTCATTGAGCGATCGCCGCGCGCCGCCCTTCCGGGGTACACAGGAGGATCTGGCCATGCGTGCCGTGAAAGAAAAAAGAGAATTCCGCCTGAACCTGACTTCGATGATGGACATCGTTTTTCAACTGATCATTTTCTTTCTGCTGGTCACCAATTTTCAGACGCAGGAACTGCCGGAGCTGGAGGTGCCCATGCCGACCGATCCGGCCACGACCGAGTCGCGGGAGGGCCGCATTGTGGTGAATCTCATGCCGGCATCGGATGGAACCGGCGCGACG
The DNA here is from genome assembly GCA_942491355.1 of uncultured Phycisphaeraceae bacterium. Lineage (GTDB taxonomy): Bacteria > Planctomycetota > Phycisphaerae > Phycisphaerales > Zrk34 > CALOAZ01. The sequence goes on along the minus strand of CALOAZ010000028.1, from coordinate 12,920 downwards.
ATCGATCATCTGGTGGTCGAAGGCCGCCGACTGGCCTCCCGCGACGCCGCTGAATTATCCGAGGCCCTTGATCGTGCCGTTCGCGATCGTGGCCGTGCCGCAGATCAGGTCGAAGTCGACCTCCGTGCCGGTGCGGTGCTGGCGTATGACCAGGTTGCTCCGGTGATCGCCACCATCACCGATCGGCGTATCGGGCGCATCAATCTCGTGGCTCAAAGCGAGGAGTAAAAATGATGAATACGCAGGAACAAACCGTGGAGCCGCGACGCAGAATGGACCGTAAGCCCATAAGAGACATCAGTTTAAATCTCACATCCATGCTGGATGTCTGCTTCATGCTCCTGATTTTCTTCATCCTCACTGCCAGTTTTACGGTGGGAGAAGGCATTCTTCCGGCCAACATGCCTTTTGACGGCCCTGCCGAGACTCAGGATTTACCGACGCCGCCTGTGGTGGTGGCCATTCGTTCGTCAGGAGGCTCAGATGTGCAGATTTGGCTGGATGGAGTTCAGAAACCCATGACCGGATTTCGCGAGATGCACATCAAGCTAAAGCAAATGAATGGCACTGTTTATAGCGATGAAACGCCGCTTGAAATCCGGCCTGATCCACAAGTTCCGTGGCAACATGTGGTCAATGCGTTCAATCAGGCAGTTCGCGCGCAATACAAAGTGGTGCGATTGTCGAAACCAAGTTAATCGCACCTTTGAGGCTGCCTTTCTGTGGCGCGCGAACTTGTGGCCGCCAGAGAGGTCCAATGAGTGACGGGCTCGGATGTTCCGAGTCCCGGCGTGACCGCGGCTCAGGGTAAGGGGCTGCGGCACGCTGCTAGGGCCGCCCTTGTGGGCGGCAGGCCCCAAAGTGGAAAGCTGTGTTTTTGGGCATGGGCTCTTTTGGAGTCCAAAACTCGGGGGCGAGTGTACTCAAAGAAGGCTGGACAAGCGGCTTAGCTTCCCGTTCAATATGGCCCGACCGGACCCTGCATCTGGCCGAGGCTGCTTGAGGAGGAGCAACAGTCACTCGCAAGGTCAGCCCCCCCCGGGCGTCAGCCCAACGCAGCCGTTTTAAGGAGGCAGCTCCCCATGTGGAACTGGTTGTTTGCCACCCAGCCCGGTGCTCCTGACCCGAGCAAATTGCGCCCGAAATCTCAGCGTCGTCCCGACGGCGCTGACTCGAAGGCCGCCGATGGTGAAGAAGACGAAGAGGAAGAAGAGGAAGAAGAGAAAGGTGTCGGCGAGTTTCGACTCGTGCTTCGCCAGATGGGCCCTTGGCTCACTTCGTTCCTTTTCCATCTCGCGCTGGTCATCATCGCCCTGTTCTTGGTCTGGATCTTCATCGATGACACCGAGGAAGATGAAACCATCATTCCTTCGGCTCGCCTGAGTGATAACCCTGGCGGCTTGTCTCAGTCGCCCGATGTGGAACTGCAGGCCTCGCAGCAGCAGCGCAAAGTGCAGGCGACGGATACCGCAACTGAAGAATCGGTTGAGAAGCTCACCAGCAATACCTCCAGCAAGCTGTCCATGCTCGGCGTCTCTGGCGGCGGCGGCGGCGGCAAGTTGGCACCCTTCGGTACCACCACCGGAACAGGCACAGGCATCAGCGCCGGCTTTTTCGGTACCGGCGGTAACGCTCGCGCCATTATTTACATCATCGATGCCTCGGGTTCGATGGTCGACACGATGCCCTTCGTGGTGGCGGAACTCAAGCGGTCGGTCAGCGGCCTGAGCGCCAAGCAGAAATTCAACGTGATCTTCTTTGAAGATGGCGTGGCGAAAGAAGTTCCGGTTCCCAACAAGGGCTGGAAAGTCGCCGACGGCATCGCCAAGAAGCAGGTGGCTGACTGGGTCGATCTGGAGCAGGGCAACATCACGCCCCGCGGCCGGACCGATCCGACGCAAGCGGTTCGCCTGGCCATGCAGTATCAGCCTGAACTGGTGTTCCTGTTGTCAGACAACATCACCGGCAAAGGCCGTTACGAAATCAACCGTTCAGAGCTGCTGCAGTTCTTCAAGGAATCGGACGTGAAGGGCAAGATCGCGATCAACACGATCCAGTTCCTCAGCCCCGATCCATTGAACACGATGCGCGACATCGCAAAGCAGCACAATGGTATTCCGAAGTTCATCACTGAAGAAGACTTGGGGATTAGCCATCGATGAATGATTCACCACTCCGTCATCGCATGCACCGCCTGATGGCCGCGTCTTTCGCAGTGGCACTTGGGCTACCTGTCACGGGTCTTTTGGCCGACGCGATCACGCGCAAGGGCATCACATACAAGCCCGTGACCATTGCGGATATCAAGGACGGAGAGGTGATCTACAACACCTTGGGCCAGGAGCGAAAGCTCAAGGTCGAAGAGGTTGACGCGATCGAAGTCGACACGCTGCCCGATCTTGCCAAAGCGGATGATCTTGCCAGCAAGGAAAAATGGTCTTCGGCGGCGAATCTGTATCGTGCCGCCGGACGCAAGGCCAAAAAGCCATGGCAGGAAAACTGGGCTCAGCGCAAGCTGGTGATCTCGCTCGACCGGGCCGGCAGCTATGAATCGGCCCTCAAGGAATATGCAAAGCTGCTCCAGAAGGATGACAGCGAATTCGCCGTCGAAGTATTTCCGAAGAATCTGCCTCAGGACCTGAGCAAGCTCAAAGACCTGAAGAAGGATGCGGAAGATCTCAAAGGGCGCATTCACAACGCCAAGGCCAAGACTTACTTTGACAAGCTGATCGCCGCGTTGGCCAGTGTGGATACCGAAAACGCGAAGCCGACCAGCGATCGTCGCCCGCCCGACGGCAAGCCCGAAGGCGCAGCGCCGGTGATCAAGATCGATATCAATACGCCTGATCCGACCAAAGCCCGCAACAACGAAGAAGGCAGTGAAGTCGGAGAGCTGATTCAGGCCGGCAAATTTGAAGAAGCCCTCAAGGCGATCGAGCCGAAACTCAAGGCCAAGACCACGGCCATGTCGCGTCTGCTCTTCTATCAAGGCAAGGCCGAGGCGGCACTGGGTCGTGATATGGATGCCGCCGTCAGTCTCATGCGCGTCATCGTGCACTATCCCGACGATAAATGGTCGGTCGACAGTCGCATCGAGGCCGGCAAGCTTTTCAAGAAGCTCGGCAACGAGAGTCATGCCAAAGCCCTTTGGGCTGAGGCCAAGGATTTAGCCCACAACGACCCCGACAAGCTCAAGGAGCTGACGCAGCTCCTGGCGAGTGTCGGGGGGTAACCCCACAACCCTGTCGGGTGGCCTCCCGTGGGGGGTGCCGCGCCGTTCAGGGACGAGTCGAACTGCTCGTTTCAGAAGGAGGCAGTATGCGCTTTGACGTGTCACGCAAATGGATGGCGGCTGTTCCCGCCCTTTTCTCGATGGCTTTGCTCAGCGAGGGCGCCTTGGCGCAAGGGGCTCCCAAGCCTCCCGCGCAGGGAATGAGCGTGTTCGAGATGTTCTTTATGTCGGGCGGCAACATCATGGGTATGTTGATCACCTGGCTGCTGATCCTGATGTCCGTCTGTGTGATGGCGCTGATCATCAAGTTCATCATGGATAACAGCGCCACCCAGATCATGCCGGTGGATACCGTCGTGGCCTATGAGCAACTGCTTCAGGAAAAACGTTTTCGCGAAGCCATTGAGCGAGCCCAGGCGGATGAAACCGCTTTCGGCCAGATCATCGGCGCCGCGCTCACCGAAGCGGCCAATGGCTATGGCGCCATGGCTCGCGCGGTGGAGGAAGAAACCGATCGTGTGGGTTCCAAGCGCGTTCGCGCGGTGGAAATCCTCAACGTGTTCGGCGGCGTGGGCCCGATGGTCGGTCTGTTCGGCACGGTGTACGGCATGATTGATGCGTTCGCCCAGCTGGTGCAGGCCGGTGGTCGCCCCGATCCCGCGTTGCTCGCCGGTGGTATTTCGACCGCGCTGGTGACAACCTTCTGGGGCCTGATCGTCGGTATTCCGGCTGTGGCCGCAGGTGCCATGATCAAGAACAAGATCGATGGTCTGATGCTCGAAGCCATGATTCAGGCTGAAACGCTGATTCGTCAGTTCCAGCCGAGTGCGAAGAAGAGTTCGCCATCGTCATCCGCCGCGCCCAAGCCGCGCCCGTCCTAAAGATTGAGGTCGAGTCACTACTAAGGCATCGACGGGCCCATTGAGGACGAATGTCATGGCGAGAAAAAAAAGACAAAAATCAGAGCCGCTTCAGCTGAACCTGACGTCCATGATGGACATCGTGTTTCAGTTGATCATCTTCTTCCTTCTCGTGACCAATTTCACCACGAATGAGCTGCCGGAACTCGAGGTTCCCAAGCCGGATGAATCGGTAGCTTATGCGCTGGACACCCAGCGCATCGTGGTGAATGTGATGCCTTCGGATGATGGCGAAGGAACCACGGCCAAAGAACTGGTGGTGGATGCGAAGATCATTCCTTCCGGCGAAGAAGGCATTCTGACGGAGATGCTCCAGAAGGCGATTGACGAGCGCGGCGGCGAACCCGACAAACTCGAGGTTGATCTCCGCGCCGGCTCCACGCTGGCTTACGACCAGATTGCTCCGGTCATCGGAGCCATCAACCAGGCGCGCATCGCTCGTATCAACATGGTGGCGCACCAGGAGGAATAGTCATGTCCACTCAGCAACCCATCCGAGGCGCGGCAGATCCACGCAAGCTCAAGTCCGTATCTGACTCGCAGACGGTTCACCATGAGCAGACAGGCAAGAAGCAGAAGAAAACAAACAAGATGGCAGATCTGAACCTCACCTCCATGATGGATGTGTGCTTTCAGCTGCTGATCTTCTTTATTCTGACCGCCAGTTTCACTGTAGGTGAAGGCATTCTTCCGGCCTATCTGCCGTTCGGCCAAGGCCCCTCCACGAGTGAGGACGAGCCCCCGGAACAGCCGTTGAATATCGTGTTGTCGAGCGCGGGTGGCGACGACATCAAGATCATGATTGAAGGGTCGGCCGATGCGCTGACCAGTTTCAAGTCGCTTTACAGCCGCATGCAGGATCTGCGTCGTACGGTGTATGACGAAAAGAGCCCTGTGAACATCCGTCCGGATGCTAACGTGCCGTGGAAGCATGTGGTGAACTGCTTCAATCAGGCCATTCGTGCGAAATTCAAGAGCGTGAATTTCGCCCAGGTTCAGTAGTAAGATCGTACGCGATGACGACCCGCACGTTCGTGCGGGTCGCTTCGTGTCGTGACAAGACAGGTTGAATCTTATGCGTGAACGCGCGACCCTCAACGCCGTGTCCGCCTTGATGTCCCGCACCCGCTGGGCCGTGGTCGCCACGGTTTTTGTCGCCGGCCTGATCGGCCTAGCGACGCCGGCTCAAGCGCAACTCAAAACGCTGGATGAAGGCGACAAATACAGTCGCTTCGTTCAGGCGCTGCGCGAGCGGGGCATGACCTCGGTGTTACGCCATTACATTGATGCTCATCCGCCGAAAGATCCGGTGGTCAAGCTGGAAGTCGACATCGAGATCGCGAAAGCCGACTTTCAGGATGACAAAAAAGATGTCACGGAGCGAGCTTCGGCCGCGCTGCTGGCGCTGGATCTTTATCGACAGATCATCAAAAGCGCACCGCAGGATTGGAACTGGAAGCGTCCGATCTGGCGCACGGATATGGCCGAGTGGGCGTTTGAAGGCGTCTTGGCTTTGCGCTATGTCTACGCAGGTGACTTCGTCGAATTCGGTGTGACCACGATCGAGCAGCGCACGATTTTCGATCAACTGGCCGCCGAAAATTACGCGTCGATGGAAGAAGCCGCCAACGAATTGTTCCTGCTGCAATTGAATCTGCCGAAGCGTAACGACTTCAACGAGCAATTCGTCAACACCGGACGGTGGCAACAGATCAAGGAAGTGTACGGCAACATCAAAACACCTTTCCGTCGAGCATGGACGGTGTTGTACGCGACGCTGATGGAAGTGCCGCAGGGCCAGGACAAGATCGAAGAGGCCTATGATCAGCTCCAGCAGGTGGCCAATCAGACGTTGAACGATTCAGGCAAGGCCCAGGTTCACAGTCTGCTCGGGCGTCTTGCGACGGCTCGCGGGATCGCCATGCTGGCCAAAGGCCCAGAAGCCAAAAGCGACGACAAAGACAAGAAAGACAAAAAGCCCGCCGGTCCATCACGCGATGCACAGAAGCAGCTTCAGGCGGCAATCAAGCATCTGGATGAGGCTATCAATGTCGGCAAGGATTATCCGGTCGTTGCCATGGTCGCCACGCTGGCCAAAGCCAAGGCTCTCAATGCCGCGGGCCAGGGCGCTGCGGCGATTTCATTGCTGGAGCCCTTTTCAGCCGTCGATCCGGCCAAGAGCAATCCGATGATGCTGATTCTGCTCTACGACGCTCGCGTCGTCATGAGTGGAGACAAGAGTCATTACAACAAACTGTTCCAGGAGCCTGCGGCTCAGCCATGGAAAGGTGAAATCCAGCAGTACATCGCTCAGCGCGAAGTGAAGGATCCGGAAAAGGTCGACCCGCTCAAAGACGCGCCCCTTTGTGGTGTTTTCGAGTGTGGACCTGTTGAGTCAGAAAGGCGCAGCGGCGAAGGTTCGCGGCGAAGTCAAAGAGGCTGAAGATCTCTTGGCCAAGGCCAGTACGATTCTGGAGCAGTTTCTCGCCCGTGAAGATCTGCCGCCGGAGATTCGCCAGCAGGCGCAAGAAAAGAAAGGCCATGTCGACTTCGAAGCCAATCAGCGCAACAAGGCTGTCGAGGCATGGATCAAACTTGCTGAAGAAGCGGATCTCACCAAGTCGGATCTGAAAGAGGCCGGAGCCCGCGCCGCCAAGAACGCCTTCCTGGCCAGCCAAGAGTTGGCGATTCAGTTCGCCAACAACCCCGCCATCCAGGAGCTTTATGGCAAGGCGCTGACCGTTTTGTTCGCGCGGTATGCCGACACGCCGTTCACGCAGCGCAACTGGTACCACATGGGCATGTTCCAGCTCAAGGCCACGGAGTATGCCGCAGCCGCAGCGTCCTTCGAAAAAGTCCAGCCCGAGCACACCGGTTCAGCCGAAGCGCTCTATCAGCTGGCCTTCAGCTATTACAAGATTTGGCGCTCCGATGCGGCCAATGAAGACGCCGCCACCAAGGCCGCGCAGGCCGCCGAAAAAGCCATCAAGGCGTTGGAAGGCCCGGCCAAGAACAACGCCCAATTGCTTTACATGCAGGGCGATGCCGTGCTGATTCGCGGCGAACTGCTTACCGGCCCGCTCAAGCAGCCGGTGGTGGCACGCAATGTCCTCAAGGATTTCGACGAAAAATACAACAAGGATCCGGACAATCCGGACTTCAAGCGCCTGATGTATTCCAAGCGCCGCCTGATGATTAACATTCTGGTGGATCTGGGCCGCATCGATGAAGCGCGTTCTGAAATCGAAGCTTTCACCAAAGAATCGCCCAAGGACGCAGGCCCGATCATTCAAAGCGTGTTGCTGGCGCTCAACGAGCAAAAAGAAACCTTCCGTCTGGCCAACAATCCGAAGTGGAAGGATCTGGCAAAGATGGGCGTGGATATTGGTCGCTATCTCCGCGATTGGGCCGGCAACCAGCCGTGGATTGCCGAGAAGCCTGCGAACATGCTTTACTTCGATCTGGTGGTGGCTCGGCAGTTCATGGAAGCAGAGCAGTTTGACGAAGCCGCGAAGCTGATCGAGACACTGGCCAAGCAGGAAATCGGCAAGACCGAAGACGGCAAGCCGATCACGGCAGAGAACCACAAGGATCTGATTGCCATGCGCCTGCGCCTGGCCTTGCGTCTGGGCAAAGATGATCAGGTGATGTCCATCGCCAAGGACATCACCAACCGCGTGCAGGATTTGGATGATCCGGTGTACTGGGAAGCGCAGTTGGCCATGGCCCAGGTTCTGGACAAGCGCTATGATCAGATGTCGCCCGAAGAGCGCAAAGAAAAAGGCGCCAAGTTGTACCGCTACATTTTGCAGCTCCGAGCGAAAAATGCAGACATGGGCGGCCCGATCACCAAGGGCAAGCTGATTCGCCTGTCTGAAAAGTACAAGCCCGAGCCGTAATAAGCCTGACGTCGTTTTATGTTCTGACAGGCCGCTCGGGCGCCACCGAAAGGGGAGCTCGTGATGAGCAAGTGTCAGGATTCCATCGTGAAATCCAGTCTGGCGGCGGTTGTGATGACAACCGCCGCTTTTTCTTTGGCTCGCGCGGCGTCTCCGCCCGAGCCTTCGATCTGGACCGAAGAACAGAATCGCGTGTTTGTGGAAACGCTTCGCGATCAGGGCCAGTGGCGGCTGCTCGAACATCAACTCGCCCGATTGGCTCCCTCGAATTCAGCCGAGCGCCTGACGATGCAGATTGCTTTGGCCGAGGCGCGGTTCAACGATTTTGCTTTGGCATGGGATCAACGCACGAAAGCGGCAGACAGCATTCTGGCGCTGTACGACCAACTGGTGCAGCACCATCCCGCCGATTGGCGCCGTCCGATCTGGCGCGCACGGATCAGGCGCGATTCCTTCTCGAAGTCGTGCTGCCCTATTGCCACGATCTTGCCGATCGCTTTGTGGAATTCGGACGACCACGACTCGCTGCGGAATTGAATTTTGAAATGCAGGCTTCGCGAGCGCTGGACTGGATGCGTGAAGCGACAGAGAAACACTTCGAACTCGAACGTCGCCTTCCCATTGAGCCGGATTTCAATGAGCAGTTCGTCAACAATGGCCGGTGGCGTCTGTTGCATGAAGATTACGGGCGCGTGCGCATTCCGTATTACCATGCGTGGGCGGTGCATCACGCGGCGATGGCGGGCACCAAACTACCACCGCAGGAACTGGCCGATGCCGTGATTGCGTTGCGTCGCGCGGCTGCCGTGGCGAATCTTCCTGTCGCGGCCCGGCGCAATGTGGACGCGTTGCGGGCCCGCCTGATGTTGCGCCAGGCTGAATCTCTTGAAGGCGCCGCGCGTCATGCGCTGGCGACCGAAGCCGCCGACGCGCTGAAGTCGGTTCTTCAGGAAGATGCGCGCCCGCCGGTAGATCAAGTGACCACAGCGTGGGCGCTGACGCAGGCTTTGGAGCAATCCGGCCATGCGGACGAAGCGATCAAGCAAGCCGATCGTATCGCCGAAGGCGAGCAAGTGAAGTCGTCTGCCTTTCTTCAGATTATCGCTTACGACCGATGTGTGGCGCTGCGATCTTCCGAAACGCACAGCACGGTGCTTCGTCGCTTTTTAAGCGAGCTGGATCCGACACAGCGACCGGCGGTCGAACGTTTTCTGGTGGATCGAGAACTCGATCGCCGCGCCGCCGACCAACCGGTTTCGGGCGAAAAGGATTCGGCTCCTTTGGTCATGCTTGTGGCACGCGTCATGGCCGGCGACGCAGTGGCAGATCAAGCCGCCGCCAAAGAGGCTGCCGAACACGACAAATTACGCCTTGAGCAACGGGCATCGGAACGTCTGGCCATGGCGTCGCAATGGCTGACGCAATTGTCCGAGCGAGCGGCGCGTCCTGAAGCAGACCCCGCGCACATTGGTTCGGAAGAGCATGATGCGGCCACCGATATTCTGGCGCAAGTTCGCATGGCGCAAGGCAATCCGCGTGCCGCGATCACACTGTGGCTCGATTTGGCCATGCGCACGACGGATCTAGAGTTTGCGGAGCGAGCGGCGCGCAACGGATACGTCACATTGACGAAGATGATTCACGCACATCCGAGCGATGCGACACTTTCGCGTGAAGGTCGGGAAGTCCGCGACCGATTGATCCCGCGTTTTGCAGGTCGTGATCTGGCGGCGCGCCATCTGTATGTGGATCGCGCGTCCGATCGGCTGCAACGGCAGGAAGTTGAAGGGGCGATTACAGATCTGACGCAAGTGCCTCAGCGCCTGGCCGCAGAGGAGAATCCCGTTTATCTCGACGCGCAGTATCTTTTGGTGCTTGCCCGCTTTGCCCAATGGGGTAGCGCCGAACTGGGAGCCGAACGCGAGAAAGCCGGCCAGGTTTTTGAAGACATGGCGAAAAAAACACGACCGCTGCTGGAAGCAGATCATAAGAATGCCGCTTCGCGTCGGCAGCTCGGTGATGTGCTGCTTCTTTTGGCCGAACGCTGGATGGACACCGGTCGAATGGCCGAAGTGGCTCATCTGCTCGAAGGATTCGAACAGCGTTTTGAAGCCGAAGAACAGTTGCTGGCCGACAAGCGTCGGCTGGAACTTCGCGTGCAATTGGATCGTGCGCCACTCGAAGAAATTCTTGTGCGTCTGGATCAGGCCGACGTGAATACGTTGATCCAGATTCTTCAGACATTGGATCAGCGGGCTGAAGGCGCGCGCCTGGCCGAGGCGCAAGCGCGTCGGGATCAACACGAAGAGCAAGCCGAAAACTGGGCTTTGCGCATCGCGCGTGATACGCAGATCAGCATTCAGACTTTGCAACGGTTGATGGCCTTGGATCCCGATCCGGCACACAAGCTTGCGATTGAAATTCAATTGGGAAATCGTCTCAATCGTGCGGGGCGTCATGACAAAGCACGCGAGTTGTTCGATCGATTGAACGAGGCACAACCGGATCATCCGGAGGTGCTGGTGGGACTGGGTGATGCGCGTCAGGGATTGGGCGAGCTCAAGCCGGCGCTGGATCTGTATCTGCGTGTGCGTCGAGGTTTGGGTGATCCGCGCATCAACCCCAAGCCGATGGTGTTCTGGCGTGCGGGCCTTGGTCAGTTGACGATCTACGATCAGCATCACGAACAGACGGCCGGTCAGGATGGACACAAAGCTCAGCAGTGGCGTAAGGCGATTTTGCGAGAGATCCAGCGCAATCTGATGATCGATCGAAATATGGGCGGCCCCGATCTCAAGAAATCGTTCGATGCCATCCGGTGCAAGCACGAAAACGCCGCTCCGACCAGCATGTTGCCGCCACAGTGTGTCCCGGTGGCGTAAACCGGTCTCGACTCGCCTAATCCGGTAAAATGAAACTTTGATGCCCCCGGCCAGCGGTTGCTCGGCCGGGGCTTGTATTGAAGGGACACCCGCTTGGCTTCGTCAGGTCGTCGATATCCGGAAATGGGCGATTCGGGCATTCGCCATGCGGCGCTCGATGAAGAAGAAGCGGCGCTGCCCAAGCGGCCGACGCCTCCACCTTCGACGCCGGCGCAACCCAAGCGCGTGGCGCTTCCCCCCGAACCCTCGAATCGCATTGTGATCTGGAGCGGCGTGTTTTTATGCGTGGCCGTGAGTCTCTTGCCGTTAATGGCGCTGATGTTCAGCGGGGCCGAAGTGGTGAAAAGCGAAGAGGCTCAAATGCTCTTGCGCAGCGAAGAGACCTGGCAGCGCATGACCAGCGAGCGTGAGCCGGATCGCATGGCTTGGATGCTGCCCTCTCTTCATGGGCGACCGAGTCTGGACCCGCCGCCGTTCATCACATGGCTGCATCTGATCGCCTGGTCGGATCTGGAGGCAGAGACCGCATCGCCGGATCGTCTGGCTTGGCGCGCGCGATGGGCCACGGTGGTGATGGGCTTGATTACGGTGATGGCGACTTACTGGGCCGGCATGAGTATTGGCGGCGCGCGTGTGGCCCGATTCGCCGCCATGTGCCTCGGGACGTTGATTCTGTTTGTGGATAATGCAGCCATGGCGGCGCCGCTATCGGTGGCGCTGGGGTGGACGGCGCTCGCAGTGGCGGCGGGATTGTGGGCCATGCGGCCACTCAAGCCCATCGCTTGGGTGGGACGTCGTGTGCTGGGCTGGCTGATTGCCGGCATGGCGATGTCGGCCGCGATTTTGACCCTCGGGCCCGTTGCTCTTTTGCAAGTATTGCCTCCTCTTGTGGCCGCGATCATTCTCACGCGCTTTCGTCGCACGGATAACACCATTGGCTTGCTTTTCGCCGTGATGGTGGCGCTCGTGGCTGCGGCACCCTGGTATCTGAATGCGCTGGATCGTGTGCCGGGGGCACGCGAGCAGTTGATGCAGGATTGGCCGCTTCAAAATCAACTGTTTGTACTCAGCGCTTCGCATGTCCGTTTCGCCCTGTTGATTCTGCCTTGGCTGATCTGGTTGATCGGCGCGCTGTGTCAGCCTTTCCTTCAGGCAGAAAGCGAACATCGACGCCAGTTGCTGATTGCATGGTTCTGGTTTGTGCTGCTGTTTGTCATTCAGTCGGTGCCCGGCGCCGAACACCCGCGGGCCCTGTTGCCGGTTCTGCCGGCGGTGGCGCTGATGGTTGGGCAGCTATGGGCTTATCACGTGCGCCTTGCTTCTGAACGACAAGAAAACTCCGGCGCTAATTTATTGCGAGCACCTCATTGGTTGCTTTTGGGGCTGGCCTCGATTTTCGGCCCGCTGCTGATTGCCGTGCAGCCGCAGTTGGTGGAAGCCGGATACCTTGATCAGATCGAATTGCCGGGCCTTCCCTACTGGGCTGCTGCGATGCTTGCCGCAGTGCTGTTGCTGATCACCGTGACAGGCTTGCGCTGGCACATGAAATGGCGCGTTCGGCTGTCAGTCTATGCCACGGTGGCTTGGATGCTTGTGGCGATGACAGTGGGTTTCTGGTCGCATGGCCGATCCGATCGTCATCACAGCGCCGCCCGTTCGGAAGCCCAGCGTGTGATGGATCAAACCGGCGATCGACACCTGGCCTATCTGGAAACCGATGTGATCGACTCCGCACCTCATCCGGCTTTTAGTTGGTACACACGCCAGCGCATTGTGCCGATGCCCTCCGATCGTCTGGCCACGCTGGCGAGCGAAGGTGAACCGGTGGATGTGGTTGCGCTGTCACGATCGACCGATGAACAGCTTCTGGCAAAGCACGGGTTCCGAAAAATCCTGACCTTCAACGATGGTCATGCGTCGCGCGGGCTGTGGCGGGCATCACCCTTGCCCGCCAAACCGGCCAAGGAAAATTGATATGGCGGATCTT
>CALOAZ010000027.1:0-17859 GCA_942491355.1 uncultured Phycisphaeraceae bacterium | reverse complement strand
CAGCCTCCGACTCATCCAGACCGATGCCGCAGTCAACCCCGGAAATTCCGGTGGCCCCATGTTCAACGATCAAGGCTACGTGATTGGCGTTGTGGTATCGCGCCTGGAGAAAACATCCGAAGGTCGCGAAGTTCAGAATATCGGCTATGCGATTCCAGCCGAGATTGCGATGCAATTCATTAACGCGCACAAATGAGATGGCGGAAGCAAAAAAGAGGTTGTCTTGCCTGTCGGAAATTCCCGAACCATAACCACGCTATGCCGTTGTGCATGAGATTGGTCAGTCGCAGGGCTTGGATACCCGCGGGTTAATCTACTGCTCTGAAATGCGGATCAACTGCGTGTTGCCTTTTTCGGTGATGCGCGTGGTGATCTGCCGACCGAAAAGCGTCTGTTTGATTTCGAACACCAGCGTGGTGTTGTCATTCGCGCCCACCAGTTCGGCGCGACTCCGGTCGTAGAGCAATTGGGCGCTGTTGCTCTGATCGACAAGGCGAATGTCGATCGCCGGAGCATCCGCAGGTAGTTCGGGCAGTTCCGGTGTGAAGCGGATGGACGTCTGGCGCTGGATCATGGCGATCGGCACGCCGGCGATCTGTTCGACACCTGCGAGCGTGTATTGGGTTTCGTAGTCGACATCGCCTTCGGGTGCATTGAGTCGTTTGCCGCTGTGGCGATGCGACCACGTGCTGCCGGCATCGAGTTGCGCTGCGCCGCCGGTCAATGCGGCCAGATCAGAGCCCACTTCGCGGAAGTAAGAATCTTCAAGACGCTCGCCGAGTTCACCGGCAGCATTTTTGACGGCTTGGCCCCCTTCGACCGAGGCAATGGTGCCGTCGGCATTGATGGCATACGTCAGAGGATGATCGGCCAGAGCGCGCATCCACTGGACCATGGTCTCGAATCGTTCATCGTTGGTGTCGGGTGTGATGGTGTGTGTTTCGCCATCGGGTCCGGTCATTTCCATTTTCATTTTCATCACACTCAGGCGTGCCTGACCTCCGCCGTCAGGCAGTGCCTCGAGCACCGACCATTGGGTCTCGGCTGAAAACACCGAGAGCATCTGACGCCGTTGCGCTTCAGGCAGACCTTCGGCCTCGAAGGTGGTCAATGAAGTTTCGGTCACGCGATAGCGGCTGGTCTGGCCGGTTTTCCATCGGGAGCGCAGGTCCACCTTGTCTTGTGCATTCACCGCAGGTGAAGCCATCGCCATCAGCAGCATGATCAAAATAAGAGGTGAACGATTCATGGGCTTCTCCTCAAGGGGGATGCGGTCATTGTAGCGATCATGGCAGGACCCAGAACGTCACCGGCTGATTGTTGAGCCGGACGAGTCGGGCTTCGGTCAATTGCCAGCCGTGGGCGTCGTTGCGGTGCCAGCTCAGCAGCCATTCGGTTTTGGCGAATCCACCTTTGGGCGAACTGGCGATCACCATCAGCGTGGGGCGCGACCGAAGTTCGGCGCATCGGCTGCGGCATCGAGTTGTCGCACCGAAACATCTTCGGTGCTATGGCGTTGCATCGCTTGCTCGATGGCCGCGATCAGCCAGTCGCGCTCCGAACGTGATTTGCCGGAGATCAGTGTGATGTCCGGATCCATCCGGGCTTCGAGGACGGACCGATCACCTTCGGCCACGGCTTGGACGAGCGCGGTGGTGGCGACAAGAATTGCTTCGCGATCGGTCTGGATCCATGTCGCGAGAAGGATCACGCCGAGAGCCGCCGCGCCGCTCCCTAAGGCCATGTGACGGTGAAGGCGTGAGCCGCGCCGCAAGCCGATGATCAGCAGGGTTGCTGCAAGCGCAACCAGGCAGAAGCTTGCTGGATACGGATTTTCCAGCAGCAGATGTTCAAACGTGGGTGGGGGTGGAAGATCAGTCATGTGAGGGCTCAGCCGAACGCCGCATCGGTTAAGATGCTTGACCGGTGGGCACGGATGCCTGCCACGCCCAGCATACCGCGGAAGCCAGTCGCATGGGCACCTCCGAGATTCTGAATCGCAATCTGAATGCGCTCGAACGCCACAGTGCTCAGGCGGCGCATCAGTTGCGCATGGCACAGCCGGTTGAAGGTCTTTCGTGGTTTGATGCTGCGCCTGACGGGGCACAGGGTGCGATGCTGTGGCGCGATGGCAAACGCATGACGCTCGCAAGCCGGTATCGTCCGATCGAAGAAGCGGAACGATTCGCCGAAGAGCTGGTGGTGGCGGATCATCCCGCCGTGCTGCTCGTCGGTCTGGGGGCCGGTCACCATGCCCGCGTACTGTCTCAACGCCTTGGGCCCAAGGGCGTGTTGATGATTCATGAGCCGAGCCCGGCCTTGGCCCGCGCCGTGTTGGCCACGCATGATCTGAGCGATGTGTTGGAGCGTTCGGGGGTTTATTTCTGGTGCGGCGCCGTCGAAGATTCGGATCTGACCGTGCCGTTGGAACCCATTGCGCCGCTGTTGATTCAGGGTGTGAAGGTCATGACGCACCCGTCAGCTCGCTTGATCGATGGCGAAGGATCGCAGCAGTTCATCGAGTCGTTCCATCGCGTGTTGGCGTACATGCGCACGTTGATCGCCACGACGCTGGTGAATACGGCTGTGACCTGTCGTAATCTCACCATGAATCTGGGGCAATATGCCGCCGGTGCCACGATCAATGCGTTGAAGGACGCGTATGCCGGGCGTCCGGTGGTGGTGGTTTCGGCAGGCCCCAGTCTGGCCAAAAATGCAAGTTTGCTGGCCGAGCCGGGCGTGCGCGATCGCGTGGTGATCATTGCCGTGCAAACGGCGCTGCGCCCGCTTCTGGATCGCGGTGTGCGCCCGCACTTCGTGACGGCATTGGATTATCACGAGATTTCGCAGCAGCTTCTACGAAGGTCTTCCTGCGCTCGACGATGTCACGTTGGTGGCCGAGCCCAAAAGCCATCCTGTGATTCTCAACAGTTATCCGGGGCCGATTCGACTTTTGCGCAATGATTTTCTCGACCAGTTGCTGGGGCCGCTTGCGCGGCCCACTGTGCCGGTGAAGGCCGGGTCGACCGTGGCGCATCTGTCGTTTTATCTCGCGCAATTGCTCGGCGGCGATCCGATCATCTTGATCGGTCAGGATCTGGGCTTCACCGATGGATTGTATTACTGCCCCGGTACGGCGATTCATCGCGTCTGGGCGTCGGAGCTCAATGCCTTCAACACGCTTGAGTCGATGGAGCTGCGCCGCATCCTGCGCCACAAAAATCATTTGAGATCGGTGGAAGATGTGCATGGGCGCACGATTTACACCGATGAACAGATGGCCACGTACTTGGCTCAGTTTGAGCGCGATTTCAGCGGCGCCCCTCAGCGTATCGTGGATGCGACCGAAGGCGGCGTGCCCAAGCGCCACACAGAGCGCCTTTCTCTGGCAAACGCTTTGGATCGGTTCGCCACGGATTCACTGGCCGCTGCGCCCGGAGTGGAAACCGGATTGGATCATGATCGCCTGGAAGCCACGCGGGCGCATCTGGCCCACCGGCTTGAGCAGGTGCATCAATTGCGCCGCGAAAGTGCGGCCACGCTGCCTTTGTTGCGCCGCATGATCACTTCGCAGGAAAACGAGCGGGCCATGGAGCGCCTTTTCAAGGAGCTTGAGCGGCATCAGAAGGCGGTGGCGGAGTTGTCAGAGGCATTCATGTTGATCGACCTGGTGAATCCGGTGGGGGTCTTCAAGCGCATGCGGGCCGACCGGCGCATTCAGGCGGTGGAAGACGACATCGATCCGATTGAGCGGCAGAAGCGGCAGCTTGAACGGGATATCGAGAATGTGGACTGGATTGTTCAGGCGTGTGACGAGGCCATCACGATTTTTGAAGCCGCGATGAATCGACTCGATGAACAATGCGGTGCCGCGCAGCCTGCCGGGGTGAAAACACCATGAGCGTGGCCGTGCTGATTCCGTTGTTCGAGCATGCAGCTCCGTCGGGTTTACCGAAGGCCTGGGAGCAGCCGTTTGCCGATACCACGGTACTGGGGCAGACGCTGCGCCGACTGGCGCAGGTGGCTTCGCTCGAAACGATTGCGCTGCTTCATGAGGGCTCTGCTCCGGCGATACCGAATGATCCGGCCTTGCAGCGGCGCGTGAAGTGCCGGTCGGTTTCGTTTGCGGGAGATATCGATCGGCCTGCGCGGCTTGTGGCGCGGCGTTGGGCCACTGAAAGTTGGCGCGGCGGACTTGGTGGCGCGACCTGCTACGACGAATTGCTGGCCGCGCGGCCGATGCTCGAAGCGCTTGAGGCTCTGGATTGTGATTATGGTCTTCTGGTCGGACCGGATTGGCCTCTGGTCGATCCTTTCGTGTTGGAATCATTGTTGGCGCGTCATGCCGAACGTCCGGATCTGAAAATGGTGTTCACGCAGGTGCCCCCCGGTCTCGGCGGGTTTCTGATCCATCGCGAAATTCTCGAAGGGCTGGCGCAATACGGCACCACGATCGGTTCGTTGCTGGAGTATCGTCCGACCAAGGCGCAAAGTGATCCCATCGGCATGGATCTGTGCGCCGCGATTCCTTCTGCGTTGCGCGATGTGATGGTGCGCGCGGTGTTTGATGCGCCGCGCTGGCAACGTGTACTGCGCCGTGTGGAATCTTCGGCGATGGATTTGCGTGGTGAAGCCTTGGCTTCTGCTTTGTCTGTGGCTTCGGTAGAAGCTTGGCGTTCACCGCGTTTCGTCGGGCTAGAGTTGACGCCCTGGCGCACGGCGAATGGGCTGATCACGCCGCAGCATCACTTGGCTTTCGATCGTGATTTTCTTGATGTGGATCGTGCGACTGACTGGCTGACCTCATGGGCCGGCGAACCGGATGTGGTGCTTGGTATCGGTGGCATCGGTGAGCCTCTGCTGCATGAGCGGTGGAGCGACATTGTGTCGGCGGCGCGTCAGCAGGGCCTCTGGGGTGTGCATCTTCAGACCGATCTTCGGGTGGAACCGGATCCGGTGGCGGCGCTGCTTGAGGCGCCGTTGGATTTGATCAGCGTGCGACTGAATGCGGATCGCGAAGAAACCTATCATACCTTGATGGTTGTGGAAGGATTGCCGGAGGTCTGGAATCGGATCGAGCGCATGATCAAGGGGCGCGGCTCGGCCGTGCCATGGATCGTGCCGCGTTTGATGAAAACGGCACAGAATGTGGACGAGCTGGGTGATTTTTTTGATCGATGGACGCACTGGTGCGGCCAGGCGGTGATCGAGGGCCCATCGACCGGTTGCGGTCTGATGCCCGATCTTTCGGTGATCGATATGTCGCCGCCATCGCGCGGAGTGTGTCGACAGCTTGGCCGCCGGATGACCGTGCTGTCGGATGGTTGCGCCGCACTATGTGATCAGGATTGGCAGGGGCAGGGTTTGGATCGCGAAGCGGCGCATTCGCAGGCTTCTGCCTGGTCGGCGACGCAAGCGGTGGCGGCGCAGCATGCGAAGGGCCATCCTGAGGCCCATCCCTTGTGTGCTCGCTGTCGGGAGTGGCATCGTCCATGAACACACTCGCAATTATTTTGGCGCGCGCGGGAAGCAAAGGGCTGCCGGGCAAGGCGCTGGCAGAACTTTCAGGTGAGCCGATGATCGTGCGCACGATCCGTCACGCGCAGGCTGCCAAGCGCATCACGCATGTGGTGGTCAGCACCGATGGGCCAGAGATTGCAAAAACGGTGCAGTCTCATGGCGTCAGAGTGATTGATCGTCCGGCCGAACTGGCCACCGATACGGCGCCGGTGGCGGATGCGGCGCGGCATGCGGTATTGGCAGAAGAAACCCATCAGGGACTGATGTATGACGCAGTGGTGATTTTGTATGCGAATGTGCCGCATCGGCCGATGGATTTGATCGATCGCGGCTTGGCGCTTTTTGAATCCAGTGGTTGCGACAGCGTGCAATCGGTATGTCCGGTGGGCAAGCATCATCCCTATTGGATGAAAACACTCGACGCCGAAGGGCGCATGGCGCCTTTTGTGGCCAACACGGTTCATCGCCGTCAGGATTTACCACGCGTCTATGGCTTGGATGGCGGCTTACTCATTGTGCGCCGATCGATGCTGGTGGAGGCCGATTCATCCATGCCGCATGCCATGTTGGGTGAAGATCGTCGCGCCGTGATGACCGCGCCAGGCTCGGTGATGGATGTGGATGTCGCGGCAGATCTGTCCATTGCACAGGCCATGGCGCGACCGACACCGGCCGCGCCGTTTGTGTTGGCCGGTCGAACGGTGGGAGGCGCTGAGCCTTTCGTGATCGCGGAGATCGGCGTCAATCATGATGGCCAAGTGAATCGCGCGCTGGAATTGGTGGATGCTGCGGCCGAATCGGGTGCCGATGCAGTGAAAGTGCAGCTATTTCATCCGGACCGCCTGTTGAGTGTGGATGCGGAATTGGCGGCATATCAGCGCGATCGCGGCGCTCGTCATCCGCGCGAGCTGCTCGCCGCTTTACAATTGGATATCGATGCATTGCGGCGCGTTCGCGATCGCGCGGCGCAATGCGGCATCGGTTTTCTGGTCACGCCGTTCAGTCCGGGCGATGTGTCCGAGTTGCAAAGCCTGGAACCGGATGCAGTCAAAATCGCGTCGCCTGACAGTGTGAATCCGCCGTTGGACGCCGCAGCGTTGAAAGCCGGTTGTCCGATGATCATTTCGGTGGGGACGACCGATCGGCCTTCAGATCGTGCGGCGCTGGATGAAGTGATTGCGATGGCTCGCCGCGCCGGGCCGCTGGTTTTGCTCCAGTGCGTCAGCGCTTATCCCGTGCCGCCGGGTCAGGCCGCACTGGGTCGCATTCAACAGTTGCGCGAACGATACGGTGTGATTGCGGGTTATTCAGACCACACCACTGGATCGATGACCGGTGCTTTGGCCGTGGCCGCCGGCGCGGCGGTGATTGAAAAGCATTTAACGTATGACGTCATGGCATCAGGCCCTGATCATGCCGCGAGTTTTGATCCTGACATGTTTGCGAAATATGTCAGGTCGGTACACGTCGCCGCCCGCGAATTGAGCGCGATTGAGGATGGGGCAGAGGCGGATGTGCGCCGCGTGAGTCGCCAGTCGGTGTGCGCGGTGCGCGATTTGCCCGCGGGCCATCGGTTGATACGCGAAGATCTGACCGTCAAGCGCCCGGGAACGGGCGTGCCCGCGGCGCGTTTCGAAGCGGTGATTGGCTGTGTGCTGCGCCGGGCTGTTTCGGCCGATCGGCTTTTGCACGAGGAGGATGTGCTGTGGTGAAATCCTCCGCTAAATCTTCACGCCGTCGAACCATCACGGTGGTCACCGGTTCTCGCGGCGAATTTGGTCTGCTGGTGTCCGTGATTCAGGCTCTTCAATCGCACACGGCCTTGCGAGTGCGATTGGTGGTGGCTGGATTGCATTATGTGACGGGGACTTGGCGCGATGTGTGCGACGCCGGATTTGTGATTGATGCGAATGTGCGTATGCAGCGCAAGGATGTGGTCGGTCGTGCGGCAGATGTGGAAGCTGTCAGTCGCGGCGTGCGCGGTTTCGGGCGCGTGTTTGCAGCGCAGCGACCGGATGCGGTACTGGTTCTGGGCGATCGAATCGAAGCTTTTGCGGCCGCTTCTGCCGCCGCCATCGGAGGATGGCATCTGATTCATCTGCACGGTGGCGATCGCGCCGAAGGCGTGGCCGACGAATCGATGCGTCACGCCATCAGTAAGATGGCGCATGTGCATTTTCCGGCGACACCGCAAAGCCGCAAGCGGTTGATTCGCATGGGCGAAGATCCATCCCATGTGTTCTGTGTCGGTTCTCCGGCGGTGGATGGTTTGGCGCAGGTTCAGGCGGCCGTCGATGCGCCTGAACTGATTGTGGCCCAACATCCAGTCGGCGCTTCGGATGCGCAGGAGCGAGATTGGATGACCGAAATTCTGACGGCCACGAAGGCGTATGGGCGCGTGGTCTGCGCCCCCAACGGCGATCCGGGTTGCAAAGGCATTCGTGCGGCAGCGCGAACCGCTCGCGTGAGTTTATGCGAGCATCTTCCGCGCCCGCGTTTTCTCCAATGGCTGGCCGGAGCGAATGTGATCGTCGGCAATTCCTCGGCAGGTCTGATCGAAGCCTCGGTCCTGCGCACGCCCTGCGTGAATATCGGATCGCGCCAGGGAGGGCGTGAAACGCCGTCGTCGGTGGTGTCGTGTGATCACGGGGTGCAGTCGATCAAGGCGGCATTGGCACAAGCGATGGCGATGGATCGTCGGCGTCTTCGCCATCCTTATGGATCGGGTCGAACCGGTGAGCGGATCGCGCAGATTCTGTCATCGATCGATTGGGCGAACTTGTCGGTGCGCAAGCGTAACGTTTATTGACGCACCGGTTAAGATGACTGCATGACTGAACGATTCCATCCCACCGTGGCCTTGTTGACTGATTTCGGCCTGCAGGATGCCTATGTGGGCATCATGCAGGGCGTGATTGCATCGCATTGCCCGTCGGTACGCATCATTGATCTGAGTCACGGTGTGGAAGCCGGCAATATTCCCGGCAGCTGCTTATCTGCTGAACACCACTTGGCGTTATCTGCCTCCGGGCACGGTGACCGCAGCGGTGGTGGATCCCGGCGTGGGCGGCGAACGGCGCGTGCTTGCAGCAGAGGTCGACGGATTTTATTTCGTGGCGCCGGATAATGGTTTGTTGACCGAAGTACTCGCGTCGACCGACGCGGTGCGCGTGTTTGATGTGGTGCGCCGCGAGTTTTTTCTGAGTCCGATGAGTCGGACTTTTCACGGGCGCGATGTATTTGCGCCAGTGGCGGCGGCGCTGGCTCGCGGGATTCCGATTGAGGATCTGGGGCATCCTCTTGAAGATTGGATCAAACTGCCGGATACCGAAGCACGCCCCGAAGCCGATGGGCAGATCATCGGGCGTGTGGTGTATGTGGATCGATTCGGGAATTGCGCGACCAACATTCAGGCTTCGCATTTGCCGATCGGACCGCGCATTCAGATCATGGGGCGGAGAATCATGGCCTTGTCGCGGAATTACAGTGCGGTGGCATCGGGTGAACTGTTGGCCATTGCAGGGAGCAGCGGCCGTCTGGAAATCAGCGTGAACGGCGGATCGGCTTCGGCGCATCTGGGAACCGGTGTGGGCGCTGAAGTCCTCGTACAAGGTTCAGAGGCGATGCGTTTATGAAAGTTGCGATCACCGGGGCCAGTGGTTTGATCGGTTCAGCGCTGTGTGCGCGGTTGATGGAGCGCGGGCACGCGCTGATCCGCATGGTGCGCCGCGAAGCGCAGGGGTCTCACGAATGCCATTGGGATCCTGAAACCGGATCGATTGAAATCGGTCGGCTATCAGGTGTGGATGCCATCGTGCATCTGGCCGGCGCGAGTGTGGCCGACGGGCGCTGGACCTCGGAACGAAAGCGCTTGATTGCCGGCAGTCGGATCCAAGGAACGCGTTTGATTGCGCAGACACTCGCGGCGATGGATCCACGGCCTTCGGTATTGGTCAGTGCTTCTGCCGTCGGTTTCTACGGAGATCGTGCCGATCAGGAACTCACCGAATCGAGCCCGCAGGGCATAGGATTTCTGGCCGAAACGGCGGCCGCGTGGGAGCGCGCGGCCGATCCGGCGCGCGCCGCCGATGTGCGCGTCGTGCATCCACGAACCGGCATGGTGTTATCACGGCACGGCGGAGCGCTGCTCAAGATGATGCCGCCTTTTCGCTGGGGTGTTGGCGGACCGATGGGATCCGGTCGTCAATTTCTACCGTGGATTTCACTTCACGACATGGTCGAAGCGCTGATCGCCATGATCGAGCAGCCGGTCTATCGAGGACCGGTGAATATGGTGGCACCGAATCCGGTGCGTCAAAAAGTATTTGCGCAGACATTGGGCCGGGTGATGCATCGACCGGCTTTTTTACCGGCACCGGCTTTCGCATTACGCATGATTCTGGGGCGCGAGATGGCCGATCAGATGCTGCTTGCGAGTACGCGCGTGCTGCCGCAAGCGTTGATCGGTAACGGTTTTGTCTTTCGATATCCGGAATTGGAGCCCGCGCTGGCCGCAGAATTGAAGGTCTGAATTTTTGATGCGATGAAGTCGTTCGGCTTAGACTTCGACCAGTTCCCAAACCACCGGCATGATCTGGGCATTTTCGCGGCGCGGGGCAATCATGAGTCGTTCGCAGTGTGCGCATCGGAAATAGGAATTGGCAAAACCCGAATCAAGGGTCTGCTCGCGCCCGCAACCTCGGCATTCAAAGGTCATTTTTAGATCCGGAACAGGATCCGCAGTATTCGGATGGGTGCGTCGCATGGTTCTCATTCCTTCCCCAGAAGGGGGTGGATTTTACAGAGACCAGCAGTGTTTTGCATGTGCGCGGCGTTTTGGGCAAACCAGGCTATGGCTTGATACGGCTATAAGACCTTTTTTTATAAAAGGTTGTGATTGGCCGATCGGTGTATCAGATGTATTTGTTTCGCTCGGCCAGAATGCCCAGGCCGATGAAAATGGCGATCAGAATCGGCAACAGAAAGATGAAAGCGCCGGTCTTGTCCAAAAACCACATGAAGCCTTGTTCCATGGCCCGGGTGGCGAATTCCCACCCCACACCGCAGACAAGAATGAAAAGCGCGTGCGGATCACGAACATGTGTTTGTGAACGTTATCGCGAAACAGTTTGTCGGCATTACGGCTGAGCAGCACGAGAAGCGTGGCGGCAATCGAGTTGGCGATGAAGCTCACATTGGCCATCAGAAAGGTATTGATCTGCTCGTACTCGTGGAC
This sequence comes from uncultured Phycisphaeraceae bacterium, assembly GCA_942491355.1. Classification (GTDB taxonomy): domain Bacteria; phylum Planctomycetota; class Phycisphaerae; order Phycisphaerales; family Zrk34; genus CALOAZ01. Next base: position 7,103 of record CALOAZ010000027.1, on the reverse strand, counting down.
GAACCATTCCCAGTTGATGTTCATCGGTGACGACCTCCAAGCCCGAATCATTTTACCCGATATCGCCATACCAGAGGTCAAGGCCTTGTCGGCGATGAAGGGCTTTGCCGCCCGTACAGATGACGCGTGCGGCGGTGCGCCAGTGAGCCCACAGGCCGTGATCGCGTACTTTGCGGTCGGACGTGATGACCGATTCACGCAGGACCGTGAACGGGCCCTTCTGTTTCATGGCTTGTGAAAAGGCGATTTCTTCCGCGGCATAAAATTGCGTATTGAATCCTCCGACCGATTCGAAGGCATGGCGGTGCGCAAACACAAAACAGCCCGCTGCCCATCGACAGGTACGCGCCATCAGATTCCAGGTGGTGACCGTGAGTTTTGCGCCGAGCGGCGCTTGCCCATCGAAGCGGACGCGGGCGCCGCCGCCCAGCGTGCCTTGTTGCATCGCGGAAAGTGCGGCGCGCAGTGTGGCCGCCGGTAGGAAGGTGTCGGCATCCAGAAACACGAGATGATCAAAGTAGGCGTGTGCAGCTCCGGCATTGCGCACGGCGGCAATCTGGCGCAATTGAACGGACAGGACCCGTGCGCCGTGCGCTTCGGCCAATGCCGCGGTGGTGTCTGTTGAATCATCATCCACCACCAGAATGTCGGGCTGGAGACCCAGCGCCTCGGCGGCGCTGCGGGCGGCATCCAGGGTCGGCCCCAGATAGGCCGCTTCGTTATGAGCTGGAATCACAATACTCAACATGATGATAGGCAGACGCTCCGTTCCTGCGGCGGTACCATTGGGGTCATCATAGGCTCAGATCGGTTTTTCGGAGTCCGCCATGAATCGGCGTTATGCGGTGATGGGTGCAATTTTCGGCGGGCTGGCCGTGGTGGCCGGCGCTTTCGGTGCCCATGGTTTGCGCGATGTTCTGAGCGTGGAGGCCATGGGCTGGTATGAGACGGCGGCACGCTACCAGTTGATGCATGCGGTGGTGCTTCTGGTGATCGGAATCGGGTGGAATCATCTTGCGCGGGGTGGTGCAACATGGGCTGGCCGTTCCATGGTGATGGGTATTCTTGTTTTCAGCGGTACGCTCTACGCGATGGCGTTCGGGGGGCCGCGGTGGCTTGGCGCGGTCACGCCCCTCGGAGGATTGGGCTTGATCGTCGGATGGTTCACGCTGGCCTGGGCCGCTTGGCGTGGTTCGGCATAAATCATGTCCATGATTCACGATCAAGCGGTGTGCCTGCGGCTGATGGACTGGTCGGAAACCAGTCAGATCGCGGTGTTGTTCACCGAGCAGCATGGCAAGATTGCCGCGACCGCCAAAGGCGCCAAGCGACAGACACCTTCGACGCTGGCCAAATTTTCAGGTGGCGTGGATCTGCTCACGTCGGCCGAAGCCGTCATCGTGGTGGGGCGGCGCGATGCGCTCTGGAATCTCATCGAATGGGATTTGCGCGATCCGCACTGGCATTTGCGCCGGGATCTGAATGCGCATCGCCTGGGCATGTATGCCGCAGATCTTCTGCATCATCTGCTTCAGGAGCACGATCCGCATCCGGTCGCATTCATAGCCTTGCGCGATTTTCTGGCGGCATTGGCGCGGCCTGAAGATCAGGCCTCGGCGTTGTTGCGATTTCAATGGAGGCTGGTGGAGGATCTGGGTTACAAGCCGGTGCTCGATCGGGATGCTCAAACCGGTGAGCCGCTCGACGCTCGTGCTAAAACGTTGGCCTTCAGCGCGCGAGCCGGCGGCACGGTGGCCGACACGGGCGCGTCGGATCGCTGGCGCGTACGGCGATCCACATTGAATGTGTTGCGTGCGGTGGCTGAGGAAAAGGCCGTCGAGGATGACCCCGCCATCCATCGCGCCAACAAGCTGATTTGCGTGTATTTTCGCGCGATTCTGGATCGGCAGTTGCCGACCATGCGCTATGTGCTGACGGAGTAGTTGCCGCGCCGCCGTTAGCGGGTGGGTGTGGAAACTTTGTCATCCGGGCGTGACAATTCGGCGTAGCGCCCGTTGGGCGCTTTGGAAGCGTTGCGCGAAAATTCGATCAGTTCCCGAAGGACAGGATCATTCGCGGATTCAGCCTCGATCTGTTCCATCGACGCCGCCGTCGATTGTTGTTTCGATCGCGTGCCCCAGAGCAGTTGATAGGCACGCTTCAGGCGTTCGATGGTTTCGTCTTCAAAGCGATGTCGCTTGAGCCCCACCAGGTTCACGCCGCGCACGCGCGCCGGATGTCCATCACTGATCATGAAGGGCGGGCAATCATGTACGACACCGGCCACGCCACCGACAAAGGCGTATCGGCCGATGGTCACGTAGTGCGTGATGGCTGCAGCACCGGCGAGAATGGCGTGGTCTTCAATGGTGATGTGTCCGGCAAGCATGACGTTGTTCGACAGAATGCAGTGGTCGCCCACGTGCGAATCGTGCGCGATATGCACACCCACCATCAGCAGATTGTGAGAGCCGATCGATGTCCGGTTACCACCGTTGGTGGTGCCGATGTGCATCGTGACGTGTTCGCGAATGTCGTTGTGATCCCCGATTTCCAGCAGGGCGTCTTCGCCCCGATATTTCAGGTCCTGCGGTTCCTGGCCCATCGTCACGTGATGAAACACGCGGTTGTGGCGCCCGATCGTGGTGCGACCCTCGATGTTGCAATGTGAGCCCACGGCGGTCCCGTTGCCGATCGTGACTTTCGGGCCCACGACGGTGAAAGGACCCACGGTGACATCGTCTGCGAGGCGGGGATTGCGATAGACGATCGCGGTCGGGTGAATGTTGGGCATGTGCGGGGGTAATCCAGAGGGGCAGTGTCGGGCGGGAGGCCGCGACTTTTAACTTATTTTGAACACAGGGTGCGGGGCATTGTGTGATGCATCCATGCATCGCGCACCAGTCTATACCATCGACGCACCGGGCGGGTTTCGGCCTTTTTTATTCCTGATCGGCGTCGATCAGCATGAACTTGATTTCAGCTTCTGCAACTAAATGCTGATTGACAAACGCTTTGCATCGCGTGTGGCCTGTGCGGCTCCGGCATCGAACGGTTTCGGCCTCGATAATCATCTGGTCACCGGGGGTGACCGGGCGGCGCAGTTTGACCCGATCCATCGACAGAAGCACGGCAAGCTTGCCGGTGTGTTCCAGCTTTCGACTCAGTAAAACGCCCGATAACTGGGCCATGGCTTCGACAATCAAAACGCCGGGCATGATGGGTGTGCCGGGGAAGTGGCCCTGCAGATAGGGTTCGTTGATGGTGACGTTCTTGATGCCCACCGCGCGCTGATCGCCTTCAACTTCGAGCACGCGATCGACAATCAGCATCGGATAGCGGTGCGGCAGAATTTGTTGAATGCGGCGAATGTCGATCAAGGCATCGCCATCGATCAGTTCCCGATGACGGTTGGCGCGCAGCACGCGAGTGAGTTCGCGCGCCAGCGCATGATTGAGAGCGTGGCCTGATTTGTATGCCACGATGCGGCCACGAATGGGTCGTCCCACAAGCGACAGATCGCCGATCAGATCCACGATCTTGTGGCGTACCGGTTCATCTTCGAAGCGGAACCGATTGTTGCCCATCGGATCACCCTGATTGCCGATGACCAGCACTTCATCTTCGGACAGGTGCTTGCCCAAGCCGCTGGCCCGGAGCATTTGTGCTTCCTGCTCGAGAACAAAAGTGCGGGCCGGCGCAATCTTGTGCGGATAATCCCCATTGTTGCCGGCATAAGCATAAAGCTGCTTGCGCAGCGGGCTGCTCGGACCGTAATCCAGGTCATAAATGACCTGCATGAAGGGTTTGTCGGAAGGCAAGGCGGCGAGCATGGCATCGCCTTCTTCGACGATGACCGGCTCGGTCACTTCCAGAATGCGCCGTGGTTGATCCTGTTCGACCAAGCCCGCCTTGTTCAGGACATCCACGAAGGGTTGGGCCGATCCGTCGACGCCGGGCAGTTCCGGTCCGTTGATCTCGATGATCAGATTGTCAATGTTCAGACCGGCCACCGCGCTCAGGCAGTGTTCGCAGGTTTCGATGGCCACCGCGCCGCGCTGCAGCGTGGTGCGCCGTGCGCGTTTGGCCACATTGGAGACCAGTGCCGGAATACGGACCGGTTGGCCGCTTTCGGAAACATCCGTGCGGACAAACACCACGCCATGGTTGGCGGGTGCCGGCTTGAACCGGACCGACGCCGGCTGACTCATGAACAGGCCGGGTCCGTCGATGGAAGCCGGTTCGGCGATGGTGTGTTGTTTGGTTAAATCCAGGTCCATGACGGCCGCTCTCTCGCCCCGACATCTTCTATCGGGCGGCGACAGATTATGTCTTTCGCATCTGCTTGACTAGTTCCGGCAGACGTCGCATCGCGACCGTCTCCCGCTTAAAGATTGTAGCCTCGCGCGCGGGGCTGCCGGCGACCGTTATGCCCGGCGCCACATTTTTAGTGACCAGTGATTGGGCTCCGACGCGGGCGCCGGCACCAATGCACACATGCTCCACGACGCCTGTTTGCCCGGCCAGCATGGCGCCATCGCCGATGTTGACGCTGCCGGCAATGCCGCTGCAGCCTGCGATGATGACGCAGCGGCCGATTTCGCAGTTGTGGCCGATCTGGCAAAGATTATCGATTTTGCAGCCGTCACCGATGAGGGTCGGGCCGAATTTACCGCGATCGACGCAACTGTTGGCGCCGATTTCCACACCTCGGCCGATCTCGACGGTACCGATCTGCGGAATTTTGATCAGTCCGCGGCCGTCGGGCGAGGGCCGATAACCGAAGCCATCAGCGCCGATGGAAACATTCGGGTGCAAAATCGAGCCATCCCCAAGGGTACATCTTTCCCGAATCACCACGCCGGGCCAGAGGATCACGCCGGTGCCCAGACGCGATTGATCCATGACTGTGACATTGGCGTGCAGCACGCAATGCGGCCCGATCAGGGCGCAGGCACCGATGACGCATCCGGGACCGATCGACGCGGTGGGATCGACCGTGGCGCTTGGATCGATCGTGGCTGAAGGATGGATTCCCGGGGTCGTTTGAGGTCTTGGTGGCGCGAGAGCTTCAAGGATCACGGCGGTGGCCAGATCGACATCTTCCACCAGAACCAGTGCCCGGTCGGGCGCGGGATCAAACGCAAAAGTCGGATGAATCAGAGCGATGGGCGATGCCGAGGTTTTCCACGCATCGGCATAGCGCTGGTCGCTGATGAACGTCAGATCGGTGGCGGTGGCGCGTTCAATGGTCTGCATGCCGGTGATCGGCGTCGAACAACTGCCGCGCACCGAGCCGCCCGTTCGCCGGGCGATTTCAGCGGCAGTCAGGCTTTGCGACGGCGTGTTCACTTGCGATTATTGAACTCGTTGTTGAGCAATTGCGTGACCAGATCGGTCAGATCCAGTGCGGGGTCAGCGTACAAAACTTTGCGCAACTGAATGGCACCGGCCAACTGTTGCTGGTTCTGGCCTTGGATGCGTTCGGATTCATCCACATAGAGCACGATGCCGTAGCTGTTCTTTTTGGCAATGCGCGAAATCGCATCGTTCATCTTGTGGTAGAGCTCTTCGATGCCGATGGCTTTCTCGCGTTCGATCTTGCCCTGCACAAAGCGCTGCCAAGACTGGAATTCGATGGTCTTGAATTCCAGGTCTTCGCGGGTTTTTTCGTAGGCCGGCGTGCCCGGCTGCAGAGCGACTTTCAGATCGGTCTGCAGCTTCTTGATTTCTTCCTGGCGAGCGAGCGCTTCTTTCTGAGACGTTTCGGTGAGCGCGGTGATGCGGGCTTCGACCGCCGATTTTTCGGCCAGTGCGTTGAGGACGCTCTGCACCTTGACCACCGCAATGGCGGTGGGTTTGGCACCGGCCGCCTGGCCATGCAAATGAGTGAGGCCGAATCCTGCAAGCAAGGCAAGCAGGGCGAGGCTGATGACAAATCGGCGGTTCATGACAAAAGCTCCATTTGAGAATGCGATGGGGGAGAATTGTAAGGCAGGCGGGGCGGACTGTCGCTTTCGGTCCGGTTCAGAACGGCAAGGCCAGATCGAAGCTGAAAAGGCGCTCTTCGTCGGTATCTTCCTGCACGATGGGGACGGACAGATCAAAGGCGAAAGGCGCCTGGCCGGTGAACGGAAGTTTCAGGCGGATGCCGCCACCCACTGACACGCGGTAGTTGTCCATCGAGGCATTGGGGTTGACGGTGCCGGTATCGATGAAGAAGACGCCTCGGATCTGATCGCCCACCAGGGGGTAGTTGTATTCCACACCGAAGAGAAACATGAAGTCGCCACCGACCGGATCATCGCTCAGTGTGCCGGTGTCGTTCCGAATGCCGCGGGGTCCCACGCCGCGGAAATCAAAACCACGAAAGCTGCGATGGCCGCCGGCGTAAAAGCGTTCGAACGTGGGGGCATCCGGGTGGGTGCCGAAATTCAAGCCGGTGTCGATCTTAAAGCTCAGTACGGATTTCTGGCCCAGGAAATCTTCGTCGACGGTGATATAGCGGCTCCATTCAAACGTGGCTCTGTGGAAATCGTAATCACCACCGAGCCAGCCGATTTCTTCATAGCCGACTTTGAATCGTTCGCCGCGGGTGGGAAAGAACCGGCTGTCGAGCGTGCTGTAACCGACGAACAATCCAACGCTGTCCACCGTGCTTTTGCCTTGAACCGCAAAGACATCCACCGGAGCGGTGGGATCAAGGTTTGAAAGATCGACATTTTCGTAACGCAGACTCAATTCGGCTGACCAGACATCGCCCAGCCGTTTGCCCAGTCCGAGTGACGCGCCTTGTCGGCTTTCATCCCAGTCTTCACGGATGCGATCCGTAATGAAAAAGCGCCCGTCGAAGGAGAAATCCGATTCGAAGAGATGCGGTTCGCGCCACGCGACCTGATAGCGCTGGATTTCATTGCCGGGTTGTGCCTCGATTTTGAAATACTGGCCAGCACCACGAAAGGAGCGTCCGGAAATCCATTCGCCGAATGTTTCAGGCGGGTCGGTGATATCGAAGTTGCGCTGCGTCAGATCGATGGCGCCGAAAAGCCCGAGTCCTGCTGATCGCCGCGCTTAAACTGACGGACCCGGTACTCCCCTTCCTC
>CALOAZ010000026.1:0-50178 GCA_942491355.1 uncultured Phycisphaeraceae bacterium | reverse complement strand
ATCGTCGCGATGGATGCTGGTTACTTTGCCAGTGATTTTTGTGTCGACAGGCAACTCGGCACCAGTCACCGTGGTGGCACTTCCCTCGATCAAATTGTCGAGTGATTCCCCCAACGCAGCAGCTAATTCAGCTTCCAATTCTGGAGTTAAGGTATCGCGGATATTCGGAGGCGGGTAGTTGCTTTTCTTCGGTAGCTTCGGTTGCCGTACCGGGATTCATCGGCTTCGCCTTGGGAGCTTCTCAGCCAGAGGTTACGCTGAGTACCGATTTGAATTCGTTCGCTGGGTCGGGCCTGCTCAGGGTCGCTCGATTGCGCCTGCTCCGCTGGAGGTTCGACTGCGGGGCCAGTATCGATATCGGTTGGCTGCGGGGACTGCGAGACAGATGCAGTTGGCTCTTGAGTTGGCAATGGCTGAGCAACAGATTCACTCGCTGACCGTTCCTGGAACGCTCTCGGCAGCTTCAATCGAGGATTCATTCCCCTGGGTTGCATCGACACTGTTGCCGGCGTGGTCTGACTCCGGCAACGCGCGCGTGGAATCAGTAGAATCGGTAGGCGTGGTCGTTCTCAAAATCCTGGAATACAGAAGAGCTAAAATCAGTTGCTTGGGCGTAAGGTGCAAGTTTTGCATCGGATCGAGATCGAAGGGACGGTGTTTTATCTCAAGCGCAATTACCGTGTGGCCACCGAAACATTGCGCCGGTTGGTGCGCTTTCGCGGTCCCACGCCGGGTGGTCTTCAGGAATGCGTGAATGCCGAATGGCTCAAGAAGGCGGGGATCCCCACTTTGACGTTCGTCGCCGGAGGCAGGCGATCAGGATTGATCGATGAAGCCGAATCTTTTTCGCTCAGCGTTGAAATGACAGGCTGGCAGCGCGTGGATCAGATGTTGCGCGAGCGACTCGCTTCATCGCGCGGGACGCAGCTCTGGCAGTTGAAGGCGCAGTGGGTGCGTCGCGTGGCGGAACAGGCTCGATGTCTTCATGGTGCTGGGCTCAATCATCAGGATTATTATTTGTGTCACTTGTTCGCACGCGAAACGCAGCCGCTGGCGCTCGTCGATATTCAGCGTGTGCAAAAACGCGATGGGGTGCCGGATTATTATCGCGTGAAAGATCTGGCGCAACTCTGGTTTTCGGCCGATCAGACGAATGTCATCACGCGAACGGATATGTTGCGCTTTTTCAGGATCTACACAGGTGATCGATTGAACGCCGCGGCGAAAGATCTGGCCCGGCGGATTGTCAGTCGCGCTCGTCGCATTGCGCATCATGACCGGCGCAAGCAGACCCGGCGTCAGCAGCGGGGTGATGTCGGCGTGTTCCACAGTGAGTGACGGTCAGAACGGCCGGTGACGAATTGATTTTGTGAGATGGGGTGCGGCACCGCCGGGGTTCTGCCCGTCCCGGCAAAGATCAGGATTCAGGGATTTCGACCGCCTGGTCGTTTTCGTAACGATAAAGCTTTCCTGCGGTTTCCTGCTGTCGGGCTTGTTTGTGGGCGCCATCGCAGTAGGGCAGGTTTCCAGACAGTCCGCACTGGCATATCCAGACGCTCTGCGGGTTGGGTTTGACCTCGATAGGTCCCGTGGCTTCGTGTCGAATCAGGCGAGCCATGTGTGTCTCACGGTGTTGGTGATAGGATATTGTCCGTCTGAAGAACCTACGTGTTGTTCGGGTTGGGATCAAATGAATCGTTCGGCGAACGTGTTTTTGGCGGTGGGGCTGGCATCGATTGTGATGACCGGCAGCGGTTGCATCGGCCCGCTCTTCACCGCCATCACGGTGTATTCACCGAATCATCAGCGGATGGTCCGGGCAGATCAGGATCCGGATCAGACCACTCTTGCCGCATGGGGTGTGACGGAACAGGCACGGATTGATCTCGGTACGCCGGCATTGTCGCTCCTGACATGGAAGGTGGATCCTCCGGAAGGCAAAACGCCGCGCGGCACGATTCTTTGTGTGCATGGTTATCGCAGTGAGATGGAAACGCTGCTGCCGACCGCGCGGGTGTTTTCTGCGGCGGGCTATCGCGTGGTGCTGGTCGATCTGCCGGGTCACGGGCGTTCCACCGGGACGCGCATCGCCTATGGCGTGCTTGAGGCGCATGATCTGACAGCACTGCTTGATGAACTGCAGCGCATCGGATGGATCAAAGGTCCGCTCGGGACATGGGGCATGTCGATGGGCGCATCGACCGTGATTCGTCTGGCGGCAAATGACCCGCGCATTCAAGCGGTCGTTGCGGTGGCACCGTATGACAATTTGCAGGATCTGATCGCGCATGTGAGTTTGAAATCCATTCCGGTCATCGATTGGTTTGTGGACAAATCGGATGTGCAGCGTCGGCTTGTGATGGCATGTCTCGAAGCCGGATTTGATCCTGGAGAGGCGGATACCGTGAAAGTGGCGCAGCGCCTGACGTGTCCGCTGTTGGTGGTTCACGGTCGACTGGATGCGGTGGTGCCGTTTGAGCAGGGCCGTCGCGTGTTCGAGGCTGCAGCAGGACCCAAATCATTCGTGGAATTGCCGCTTGATGGTCATATCGCCATTCATGTGTTCAATCCGGCAGCTCCGCAAGCCACACTCGACTGGTTCAACACGCATCTCATCGATCATGTGACGCAACCATGAAACGTCTGTGGATCAGTGTGTTGGGTTTGAGCACACTTGGTTCGTGGGGATGTGCACAATCCTTGATCAATACGACGATGGTGTATTCGCCGCACAAAATGGCGCCTTGGGCCCGATTGCCTGATCCGGGACCGGTGATGCAACGTGTGTTGGGCGTGAGTCGGCAATATCGCATTCCTGTGGGGCCGCCGTCGGCAGAATTGCGTGTCTGGATTGTGGATCCTGCGGGCGTGCCGCGCGGCACGATTTTTTGTCTGCACGGGTATCGCAACAATGCGGGTTTTCTACTGGGCACCGGACATCGTCTGGCGCAGGCCGGTTATCGCGTGGTGCTGGTGGATCTGCGCGGTCACGGCGGTTCGACCGGTGATTACATCAGCTATGGCGTGATCGAATCGCAGGATCTGGTTCAGGTGCTGGATGAATTGGAGCGGCGCGATGAGATCGTCGGCCCGGTCGGCGTGTGGGGCATTTCGATGGGAGCCAGCACGGCCATTCAGTTTGCGGGTCGTGATGAGCGCATCAAAGCGGTGGTGGCCGTGGTGCCTTACGTCACTTTGCGCGGTGAAATTCTTGGGTTGACGCGGCGCGGTCTGTTTTTCTTGGGATGGATGATGAGTCTCGGGCAGATTCAAACGCACATTGATGCGGCGGCGGCCGAAGCGGGTTTTGATCCGGATGATGTGGATGCTGGTGCAGCCATGCAGCGCACGGCGGCCAAAACGTTGGTCTTTGGTGCGCGCTGGATGCGGTGGTGCCGTATGAAGACAGCGTGCGATTGGCTCGAATGGGCGGCGACCGGGCCGAACATCGCACGTTGGAATGGACCGGCCATCTCGGGGCGCTGTTTGATCTGGGCGGCGGTGTGGCGAATCAATCCGCGGGTTGGTTTGATCGGAATCTCAACTGACCCGGTAGAATGGCCCCATGGCTGATCTCTGGGCCCGTCAACGCGATGATCGACTGGCTTCGGCCGAGCCGTTGGCGGCGCGCATGCGGCCGCGCACGCTTGATGAATTTGCCGGCCAGGCGCATTTTCTGGGGCCGGGCGCTCTTTTGCGGCGCATGCTCGAAGCCGATCGACTCACCAGCGTTATTTTTTACGGGCCGCCGGGATGCGGCAAAACCACACTGGCCGAGGTGATCGCTCAGCATACGGGACGCCATTTTGAACGCGCGAATGCGGCGGCCATCGGCGTGAAAGAAGTGCGTTTGGTGTTGGATGAGGCGCGTCGGCGTCTGGGCGACGACGGCCGGCGCACGATTTTCTTTCTCGATGAAATCCACCGATTCAGTCGCGCTCAGCAGGATGTGCTGTTGGGCGATGTGGAGCGCGGTGTGATCACGCTGGTGGGCGCCACCACCGAAAATCCTTTTTTTGCAGTGAACAGCGCCTTGATCAGCCGGTCGCAGGTATTTCATTTCGAACCGTTGGATGCGCAGGCCATCGGTGAGGTGATCCGGCGTGCGACAGAAGATTCCGAACGGGGTTACGGCCGCTTGTCGATCAAACTGGAGCCCGAGGCACTTGAGCACTGGGTGATGGCGTGTGACGGCGATGCCCGCCGCGCGCTCACCGCGTTGGAAATCGCCGTGCTGTCTGAATCAACCGGTCAGGCTGAAGGCACGCCGATCGTGATTGACCGGCCGGTGGCCGAAGCTTCGATTCAACGCAAGGCCATCGTGCACGATGCCACCGGCGATGAACACTACGACGTGGTGTCGGCCTTTATCAAATCGATGCGCGGCAGTGATCCGGATGCAGCCATTTACTGGCTGGCCCGCATGATCGTGGCGGGCGAAGATCCGATGTTTATTGCACGGCGCATCGCCATTTTGGCATCGGAAGACATCGGCAATGCTGATCCTCAGGCGCTTCAGGTGGCGGCATCCATGTATCAAGTGGTGGAGCGGATCGGTCTGCCCGAAGCGCAGCTCACGTTGGCACAGGCTGTGATCTACATGGCGACGGCGCCGAAAAGCAATTCGGCCACGCTGGCCATCGGTGCGGCGGTGGATGACGTCAAACATCAGCGCACCATTCCGGTGCCGAAGCATTTGCGCGACGGACATTATTCAGGCGCCAAGAAACTGGGGCACGGTGTGGACTACCAGTATGCCCACAACTCGGAGAAGGGGTGGGTCGACCAGGATTATCTGGGCGTGGATAAAACCTATTACGTGCCGACGGGGCGCGGCTATGAAGATCGCATTCGCCGTTTTCTGGAATGGGTGCGTTCACCGGAGCGCGATGCATGAGCGCCGACACCAAACAGGTTTTGCGCACGCTGTTACGGCAGCGCACCAAGGCCATGTCTGAAAATGATCGTGCCGTGCGCGGTGCAGCCGCCGCGCATCGCCTGATCGAGTCGGAAGTTTTTGTGCGTGCGCAGAGCGTGCTGATTTATCTGCCGCTTCGGGATGAGATTGATACGGCGTCGATCGCACGCCACGCCTGGGCACAGCGCAAAACAGTGCTGGTGCCGCGGGTCGACTCGGATCGGGGACGGATGGATGCCGTGGTGCTTCAGGCCTGGGATGTGCCGTTGCAGGTGGATCGCATGGGCGTGCGTATTCCAGTTGACATTCAACTCTGGCCCGCCGACGAGATTGATCTGGCGGTGGTGCCCGCAATGGGGTTCGATCGACATGGTCGGCGCTTGGGGCGCGGCGGGGGTTGGTACGACCGATTCCTGGCCGGAGACTTCTCCGGGACGGCCTGCGGACTGGCTCTGGAGGATCAGATTGTTGAGGACATCCCGACCGAGGCTCATGACCAGCCGGTGGCTCTTCTGGTGACGGATCGACGTATCTACCGTTGTGGCAAGGATTGACGAGGGCCTGTCGGTAAGTCTTTCGAAAGGCTTGACGGGTGTGATACCATGAGCGATTCATGGGGTCAGGTGGAACGTAGACCCCGGCGCCGAAAGCGCCTTTCGCAAAGCCATTGAAGCAGAAGGGAGTCTGACAGGAATGGCACGCAGACGACGTAAAAAAGGTGGTGGCAAGGGCAAGGCGGTGATCGGTCTGATTTTGATCGGCGCGGTCGGTTATGGTGCTTGGCATTTTCTGGGCGGTTCGGGGGATGTGACGGCCAAGGTAGCCGATCCTCAGATTGAAACGGTGGAAACACCGGTGGTTCCGGTGGATGTCGTGACGCCTGAGGCAATCAATGAACCTGCGGCCCCGGCAGATAAAACCGATTCGCCCGTGACCGAAGCCCCCGTGGTATTGGTGAGTACGCAGAGTGATGACGAAGCGCTCAAGATGGTGGAACGCGGGCGTCAGCTTGTGACCAACAATCAATGGGTCGAAGGTCGGGAACTTCTGAATAAGTCGCTTGTGCCTTCAGGCCGTTTGAGTCTGGTGGATGCGCAGGCGGTTCGGGATGAACTGGCGCGGCTGAATGAAGAGATGATCTTTTCGCACCGCATTGTGCCCGGCGATCCCTATGTGGATGTCTACACGGTTCAGGAAGGCGATACGCTCGGCAAAGTTGCGCCGCAGTTCGCCACACCATGGCAATTGCTTGAGCGCATCAATCGCGTGAAAGCATCGCGCATTCGCACCGGCAATCGTTTGAAGGTACTCAAAGGGCCATTCCACGCCGTGGTACACAAGAAAGATTTTCGCTTGGATTTGTATCTCGGCGACCTTTATGTGCGCAGTTACAGGGTGGGGCTGGGTGAATTCGGATCGACTCCCGTCGGCAAATACAAAGTGAATTCAAAGCTGGAGAACCCTGAGTGGGTGAATCCGCGCACGGGCAAAAAGTATTGGCCTGATGATCCGGAGAATCCGATCGGTGAGCACTGGATCGGGCTGGTGGGTGACGAAGAAGGTCAGGCCACGTTGACCGGCTACGGCATTCACGGCACCACCGACAAGGATTCGATCGGCAAGGAAAAGTCGATGGGCTGTGTGCGTCTGGGTGATGAAGATGTGCACTGGCTCTACGACATGCTCGAATTGAAAAAGAGCAAGATCGTTATTCTGGCCCAGTGATCACATTTAGTCGCCCTGGCTCAACCGCTTTTTGGGCGCTTCGTGAAACAGGTGATGCGCTTCGCGCAGCCATTCGGCGATCTGATCACCGAATGGGCTTTGAGCTGTGGCTTCGTTCAGATCCAGCCGGTCCACCTGTGCGGCATTCAAGCCCGGAAACCAGTGCCCACCGTTGCCCAGCAGGTTGTAACGCATTTTGCCGTAGTCAATCATGTCGTAGGCCTGTGCGAGGTGGCGCAGCCAGAGCATGATCTTGATGTTCATGTAACCCGGCGCGTGATCCCATTCGGGCAGGCCTTCGGCGAAGCGGTCAGCCAGATCTTCGCCCACCGTCTCCACCATGGCTTGGCGCAGACGGTCGAGGATGGGTGGCAACAGTTCGTCGGTGTGATCAAGGTGATCCAGGCTCGACATCTGCAAATCGAAATCGCTCGGGCATGCGGCGCCCAGACTCAACGTATGCACACGCGGATCGCGCAGGCAGAATAGGCAATTGAAGATGAGCGGATGAAGCGGTGTGCACAAATCGACAAGTTTTTGAGGCGGGGCGTAGAGTTTGCCGCCTTTGTCTGCGGGGCTAATGATAAATACGCCCATGTCGCGCTGTGTGGCCGCGGCGATGGCCGGTTCGTTGATTTGATTGATGTAGTACCAATGCAGATTGACGTAGTCGAATCCGCCGCCGATTTCGGTTTCGATGCCCGCGAGAATCACATCCAGCGTGGCATGGGATGAGAAGCCGATCCAGTCGGCTTTACCTTCGGATTGCAAGCGCCGCGCGGCTTCAAGGCAACCCCCCGGGCGAATCGATTGCCAGAGCAATTCGTGATTGTTGATGCCGTGAATGGCCAGCAGGTCCACGCGATCCAATTGCAGGCGTTCGAGTGATTCCTCGAATTCTCGGACGAACTGGGCCGGATCAGCATGCGGTGGAATTTTGGTCTGGACGATCAGCGATTCGCGCGGGAAGGTCGGCAGTATCAGACCGAGCTGGCGCTCGGAAGAGCCGTATCCACGGGCGGTTTCGATGTGATGAATGCCCAGTTCGAGTGAGCGGCGGAGGGTGGCTTCGAGATTGGCCTGATTGTCCGGTGGCACTTCATCGAGCGGGACGTCGACCCACTTGTATTGATAGCGCATGCCCCCGCAACTGAAGACGGGCATCTGGAGGTTGGTTCGGCCGAATCGTCGATAACGCATGACCGCCGATTGTAACGAACCGGCAGAGCGGATCATTCCGGCCGGCGTGTGGTGAGGAACTTCTTGAGGTTGTTGAATCGCTCTTCGTTGAGCGCGGTGCCGAGAATACGGAAATCAGCCAGCCCGCGATTGTCGATCGAGGCTTCGATGATACGCTGGCGGTGGGCTTCGAGGGCCTGCATTTTCTGAAGGCTGCCGATCACGTCGGCAAACCGTGCGCGCATTTTTGACGAATAGTCGGTGCGGGCCAGCCAGGCGATTTCAGCGTCCCGAATCAATTGATCCATGTCGGCGGTGTGGGCGCGACTTTCAGGCCCGCGACCGGCGGTGGCGGGATCGGCGGCGGCATATCGGTCGCGCAGATCAATCAACTGGATCAGCACGCGGCGTTCATCGGCTTCGGGCAGAAGCGTGATCAGGCGTCGTCGCAATTCAGCCGCGGATTGTCCCATCCGGCGTTGTGTTTCCACGCGATCGTTGATGCGCTGGACCAGCAGTTGCAATTTGGATTCGGAAACCACAGTCTGCCGCGCGATTTCAAGCGCTTCACGTTCGGATCGTGTGAGCGGTGTGGGGGCCGTGGGGCGCGGCAGATTATCGATCACATCCAGAAACATTTTTGGATCCAGTGTTTTCGAATCCGGGATGAGGGGCAGCAGGCGGATTTTGACGACGGCATCAATGGCTGAATCGCGATCCAGCCGCGTGCCCATCAGACGCAGCGCTTCAGCACGCACGGCATCGTTAAGGATCGGCGGCGGGGCATCGGCGGGGGGCAGGTCAGGCAGCACGCCCAGCTCGGTCAGAGAGCGACGGGCATCGGCCGCCCAGATCGGGATCAGGCGACGCCTCAGATCAGCGGGATCCAATGCGAGAGGCTGGCCGCCTGCAACTTGTTCCGGCGTGGTCGGTGGTGGGGTGGTCGGTATGACGGGCATGGGCGCGACAGGCGTGATCGGATCCACCGTCACGGCGCGCGCGGTGGCGACGGCGGTGATGCCGGCCATGCGACCGATGGCTTCCGAACCCCATGCCCGTGCATAAATACGAAGGTCATCCAGAGCGCCGGCAAAGCGATCGCCGATTTTCAACGGCGCTTCGTGATGCAACAGGGTTGGATTCTGAGTGGGAGAGGCCGTGATTTCCTGGCCATCGACATAGAGGCGCAGATATTGTTCGTCGCGTGTGGCTGCCAGATGAAACCATGTGGTGGTATCGGAAACCGGAATGGGCGCTCGGACTTCGCTGGTGGTTCCGTCCAGATGGGTGATTCGAAAGATCATTTCACCACCATCCAGCAGCAGTTCGTAACCCGCCAACGCACCGGGCTCGGTGGTGCCGATCAGCAGTGTGGGGTCATGGGCCGGACTGGCATCAGGTTCGAAGTGGGATTCCAGACGGATCCACATGGCCAGTGTGAGTTTTTCCGGGGCGAGTTGCGGGTGGTAGGGCACGGTGATGCGCCCTTTTTTGGGTGTGAAACTGGCACCTTCACCGATGACGCCCGGTTCATATTCCACACGTTTTTTCGAGTGAGCATGATGTCCACCCACCGAATCGGCCAGGTCACCTTCAAATCGCCAATTGGCAATCATGCCGTCAGCGCGGGGTGTGGGGGCGAGCAATTCTTCAGAGACCAGTTGGAGGGCATTGAAGGTCACTAGGCCATCGGTGCCGGTATTTGAGATCGATATTTCCGCAGGTTGGCGGGCGTCGAAGCGAAATCGCCCCAGTGAAATCAAGCGCCCGTCGATGTTGGGTTGAATCTGCTGATCAAACGAAAGACGCTCTTCACCATCCGCATGTCGAATGTTCACAGGCACGGTGGCGGCATGGGTGGGTCCGGCGGCATAAGCCACGCGCACTTCATAACGGCCGTTGCGCGGCACAAAAAAACGAAAAGGGAGCGTACTCGCGATTTTTTCAGTATGGGCATCGGTCAGCAAGGTATTGCCTGAAACCGCACCGGGCCATGGCGTGCGATGCCATGAGCCTGTGGGTTTGGCTTGCGATGAATCAAGAATGAGGCCGACGCGTGACTGCCATGTTTGGGGAACTGTCACCGGCGCGAGTGTGATGACCGGCGCGGGTTGAACCGGCGGCTTGGGCTCGGGTTTGGGTTGTGGCGCATCGGGTTCGAGTGTCGGTTTGGGCGTTGGCTTGGGTTTTGGATCGCGGTGTGGCTTGGGTTCGGTCTTCGGCTCGTCGGGGATGGCGGGTTCGGGTGTCGTGGTTTCTTCCGGCGGCAGGGCGGCGCGGCGCTTTTTCTCGTAGGCCCATTGATCACGGATTTGAGAGATCGAATAGCCCTTGTTCATTTGTCCGATGACGAAGGTTTCATCGGCATCGGGAAGTGCTTTGCGCACCTGCTCGAGTGTGGGGGAGTCTCCCGGCTGAGCAGGGCGATCCGGTATCCGCGCGACTTTGGGTTCGGCGGCTTCACGGCCGGACCGTGAAATGGCGGAACCGATGCCGATGATCAGCAGCAGGGCAAAGGCGCCAAGCGCCAGCCACGCGCCGCTGGCGGATCCTTGCGCATCAATGGCCACCTGGTGATGATGGGCCACGGGCATCGCACGGATGTCATCATCGGTGAGTTCGAGCTGCAGACCGGCGCGTGTCTTGAAAATGGTGGTGCGCCCGAGGCTGCCGGCATGCGCATCTTTTTCTTCGTGAAGGAACAATTCCTCGGGGATCGATTCAATTTGCTCGTCTTCTTCAGGCACCGTCAGCATGGTGCTGCAGGCATAGCAACGACAAACACCCCCTCGGAAGGTGTCGTCAAGCTGAAGTTGCTTGGCGCATTTGGGACAGGTGAGCTGGATCATGCCAAAAGCCTCACTGCCCTGAGGCGTGTCGGCCGCTTGGTTTGCGTGTGAAAGTGACCCATAAGCGGTCGACTATTATAGCGCGCCTTGCGATGGGGTGTGATCGTATCCATCAGGCCAGGATCTTGGTTTTGATTGCGTCCAGAGGGTTTCACGAGCCCGCTTTGCGTTTTGCTTCTATCCATCGACGCTTGGCCGCATCGACTTGTTCACGCAGGGCCTTGAGTTTTTCTTCCGTCATGTACTCATCGGCATTGGCAGGAGGACGGGGCAGGATAAAGGTGGCGGAGGGCCGGGGTTTCTCTGTGGTTTTTTCCCAGACGACCTGACGGTTTTCGTCCAGCAGTTCCACCGTGGCGCCATCGAGTCGTTCGGGGTCCGCGTTCGAGCGATTCCAAATCATGATTTTGAGGATCGGTGTAGTGCGCTTCAGATCCAGTTCCCACCAAGGTTCTTTTTCATTCTTGGTGTGGGTCATGGAATTGTTTTCCCAGATGCCATCCGTGTTGCCATCGATGGCGCGTTGGGCGATTCCACCCTGTTCCGTGCTGGATTGTTTGGCCGAGCCGGTGGGGGCGATGTTCATATCGCTTAGGTCAAAGACCTGGACTTCGGCGATATGAAGCACGCCGGTTTTTCCCTTGCGCGTGACGCGCAAAAAGCGACCTTGAATGGCTTCGATGGGTGGCGGGATTTTGTCGCGCAATTGGATGCGGTGGCGCTGCTCGGCTTTCTGTAATTCAGTCTGCAGGCGCAAGGCTTCGCGGTAGAGTACGTTCGGATCGGTTTCTTCGGGTTTGGGTGCCGACTCCGGTGCGGCGGCGACGGATTCGGTTTTGATCAGTGCCATCATTTCTTCGGCACTCAGTGCGCGGGCGTATAGGCGCAGATCGTCCATCCAGCCTTTGTACATCGCATCGGCGCTGTCCCAGTTGGACTTGCCTACCAGATTGCTGGTGCGCCATGCCTTCAGCGGCAGAGGTATCGGGCCGGTGGCGATATTTTTGCCGTCACGATAAATCGTGGCTGTGCCATCTTCGGAAATCGTGAAGGCATAGTGATGCCATGCGCCATTCTCGATCGCATCAGGTGCGGTGAGTGATCCCGCCTTGGTTTTGTTGTGATAGATGTCGAGAATCAGGGCGTTGGTGTTGTTCTCGCGTGCAAGAACGATGTTGTTGTCTTCCCGGCCTTTGCCCAAGTCGATGAATCGTGCCCAGGCACGGCTTTCTTCGGGTTTGGCCCAGAACGTCACGGACATACCTTTTGAGAAATCCGAAAGTCCTTCGGCAAGTTCAATGTAATCATCCACGCCATCGAATCGCAACGCGTCGCCGCCATCCGGTCGGCCGGTTTCAAAACGACGAGCGCCCTCGAAACTTGTCATGCCCTTTGGCACACCGTGTCGGTGGCCGAGCAAATCAGCGATGCGCTCGGGTGTGACATTGGCCTGGTTGAAGGTCCAGTGCCCCATCAGGCCGTCGGCGGCGATGGGGGGTTCGGGAGGCAGGTCTACGAGGGGGACGGCATCGGCAATGGCCCGGTTGAGTTTGAAGTAAAAGCCGGCGCCGCCGCCACCCTGGCTGATTTTCATCATCAGGTGGTTGATGCCCTGGCGTACAGGGACGGTAAGGCGATCACGAGCATCGTCCACACCACGCCCGATTTTGTGGTGCCAGTGTCGTTCACCGTTGACCCAGATGCTGATGGAATCATCGCTGCCGACAGAGATGTCCATTCGGCCTGGGGTCGGCGATTCGACCGTGCGATACAGATAGACCGCGTAATTGTCGCGCCGTTCAAAATTGAATTCGTGCGACTGATCGTCAGCCCAGTTTTGTAGCGTCCATTGATGGCCCTCGTATTCGATATTGACGAGGCCCTTAGCGCGATCAATTTCCGGGCCGAATTCCTTGTCGAAGGCCGCATCCATATTGTCTGCGGCAAAGGGTCCGATGGATTGCCAGGGTGAAAGCACCAGATTCATGGTGCCGCCCACTTCGATTTCGCCGGAGGCGCCAAAAACTGTGAGCAGAGAATCGTTCTGGTCGCGTCGCTGAATGGTCATGCGCGTCAGGCGACGTGTTTTATCCGTGATCAATCGGTAGCCGAATATCGCGGCATCATTGATGTTGTCGAAGCCGGTGGCGCCTTTGGATCGATCCATCCCATTGATCAACTGATACAGGTAGGCGCCATCGCCGGGTGGCGTGACCGATCCGCCACCTTGGTCCGGGCGTGTGTCGCTGAACCAATCGTCGATGGTCAGGGTAATGCGCTGTTCCGGGCCGGAATCGTAAGCCAAAACCACTTCGACCTGCGCTGCGCCGTCGCCGGCAACGGCAAGCAGGTGAACGTGATGGTAAATCTTTGCCGGCGTATCGATCACCAGAGGAGCTGCGCTGGTGACGCGAACGGCATTGGCGTTGTTGTCACTGTCATTGAGGTAGAGCTGCAGATCGGGATGATCGGCATTGCGACCGAATCGCCCATTGTTGGGAATGCCCTGGCCTTCAGCGCCGCGGTAATACCCGGCGATACTCATCGAAACCAATGAACTGCCGCCATTGTCGATGCCATCCTGCGTTTTATCTGCCGAAGCGCCATATCCGTTGTAAAGCACATCCACGTTGAGCTGTTTGGACAGATCGAACGTCACCACATCCGCATCGAATGTATTGGGGGCGTAGCCCGCTTCGGTGGGAAGCGTGATTTCATCAAAGGTCAAAGCGGCGGGTGCGAGCACCGCCGGTGTGGGGTCTGGCGCGGGCGTCACGGGTGCGGGTGTGGGCGCTGTTGCAACGACGGGTGGCGCTGGCGCAGGCGTCACCGGTGCCGGTGTGGGATCTGGCGTGCCTTCTTGTTGCTGACGCCAGATGACGCGAGCCTGATTGAGCGAAAGCTTATCGTCGTACAGTTTTTGAATGACGGTTTCGGGGGCACCCTGAAGTTCGAATCGCAGATCATCCCGTGTGGGCAAGCCCTGACGAATGCGCTCATGATCCTGCTGCGATCGCGTGAGGTCCACGCGCTCGGGTGCCACTTCAGTACCCCCCGACGTCAGAATTGCGCCGATCACAAGAAGAATAAACAGGACGACCGCCGCAATGCCGCCGATCACCATGGGCTTGTTATTTTTTGCAGTTTCAATGGTGCTGGTCGATCGCAGGACGGAAGTGCCGGACAGGGCGCGCGTCAATTCATCGGTGGCCGTCGTACGTGGGCTGGAGGTATAGGTCGGTTTCGGTTTGGAAAGCTGAAAGGATTTGACTTCGCCGCCCAGCTCTTTCGGGACGGTCACCATCGTGCCGCATTCGCTGCACCGACAGACACCGCCGAGGAAGCCCTCGTCGAGTTCCATGCCGTGCCCGCATTGTGGGCAATCCAAGTGAATCATGACGCTGAATTATAGACCATTCACACGTATTTGCATTAATGACAAGCCTAAATCTGACAAAGGGATAACGCTGTGTATGCTTGTGATCAGCGGGCGTGCATCGCCTGAATCAGCGTCGGACTGATGCACTGATCCATGATCCGCAGATCGCCGATCCAGCCTCGAAAGGGCATTTTGCCGCTATCCCGTGAGCCGAGGCCTATTCCAGTGCCGGTGGTGGTGAATCGCCCCGGTTGCTGTTTTTCGGCTTCAAGCGATCCGTTCACGAAAAGGCGCAGGGTGGTGCCATCCCAGGTAAAGGCCAGGTGATGCCATTGGTCGGTGGGCCATTGCCGGGTTTGGGTGGGCAGGCCAATGTCTTGACCATCAATCTGGACACGCAGCACCATGCATCCCTTTTTATTCGGATTGAAAATGATTTCGGGTCGGGCCTTCCCGTTGTCATCACCGATCATGACGACAGTCGGATCTTCGGCATCCAGGGTCGGGCCGTATTTTTTCGGGTCTGGCCTGAACCAGAAGGCCAGCGTGGTGGCGTATTCATAAGAGCGACTCACGCCACTTGTCATGGCCCATGCGCCGGGGCGTGTCAGATCCAAGGCGCCGGAAGCGGGCCCCCCTGAAGAGGATGGCACGCAGTCAGCGCCCTGATGCAGCGCGATCGGCCAGCGACCGTCTACGCTGGTGAGTGAATCAAAACGCCAGATGGTTTGTGCAGTCTCTTTTACGGGGATCAGTTTTTTGATTTGATCTGCGGTCATGGCGTGGTCGTAGAGTCGGATGTCATCGATTTCGCCACGGAAGCCGTGTTTGATGTCCGTCATCGTTCCGGCGCGCATGGGCGCTTGTGCCGCAAAATCGCCGACAATATTCATGCGTTCCGAGGATTCGCGGCCATCGACAAACAGCTGTGCTGTTTTGTCGACACGATCCACGGCTGCCGCCACGTGAACCCATCGACCGAAATCCACCACATGGATGGGTGACGAAGCTTTGCCACCCTGAGTGCCGTTGCCGCATTCAAAGACCAATCGCCGGCTCTTGGGTTCGTCAGAGGTGTTGATGAAGAGTTTCCACCCGTCTGAAATGTGATTGCCGGGACCATTGGCCACCACCGTCTGAATATGCGAGGCGCTGGGATCGACTTGGATCCAGGCCATGACGGTGAACTGATCGCCGGTGGGGACGAGTCCGAGTTGAGCGCTGGCGCGATCCTTGTTGAGGCGAAGTGTGCGCCCGCCGGCAGGACTTCCTGCGCCGAATTCACTTCCCTGCAGAATGGCTGAGAATTCGGCACCGTCGGCAGGGCGCTCATCGAAACTCCATCGCGCCAAAAGTCCATCCGGATGAGGAGGGGCAGCCGGCATCGGTCCCACGCGCGTGAAAGTCACGGCATCGGCAATCACATGGCCATTGGCTTGATCATTGCGCAGTGTGACCGATCCATGTCGTCCGCTGTAAAACCCAAACCGACCGAGAGAGTGAAACTGGCCGGCGATGGCGGGCGTCTTCTGCTGGTTGATGATTTGAGTTTTCATGCCGAAGGCATGCTGAATGATGACGGGTACAGCCGTGGCGCGATTGCCGGATGCGGTGTAGCTCAGTTGCACGTCGTACAAGCCGTCTTCCGGTAGATCGGGCGTGAACGCGATCGATTTCTTGCCGGCATCCTTGTGTTCATCGTGAACATAGCCGGTGCCGATGTACGGTTTGGATGAAGTGGATGAAATCCAACTGCCTTCTTTATGGGCTTCGGCATCATCGACGATGATGTGAAGGTTTTTGGGCGTGGTCGTGGGCACCGGTTCGGAAGGCTCGCCTGATGCGCGCCGAGATCGCTCGTATTCCCAGTTCAATTTGGCCTGACGCAAGGTATAGGCCTTGTTCATCTGGATGATCAGAAAACGTTCATCCGCATCGGGAATGGCGGCGCGATATTGATCGAGTGTGGGCGCTTCGAATGTGGCGGCGATGGATGCAGGGGGCGCGATCGGATCCGGTCGATCCGACTCGGATCGGCTGCTGAGAATGACCGCAAGCATCAGCGCCAGCAGGCCCGCGCCCACGCCACCTGCGATCCATAAGCTGGACTGGGATGAGGTTTTTAAACCGCTTCGGCGCAGGCGCTGCGAAGCGGTCATCACGGATGAAGCGGTGTCAGATAATTCAGCGCTGGCAGAGGAGGCCAGTACCGTGTCGGATGCCGCGCGCACGCGATCACCGAGTTCTGCGGGAACGGTCGACATCGCCCCACAGGAACTGCAACGACACACCCCACCAAGGAACCCTTCGTCGAGGTGCATCTCGTGGCCGCATTTTGGGCAGTCCATCGAGATCATGACGCGGAATCCTAGGCGCTTTATGGACTTGTATGGATCAGGGCAATCCCTAATCCAGGCGGCCGATTTCGCCACTGTGTTCCATCGGTAGTACCATCGGCATCCATGCGTATCGCGTTATTGGGTGATCTGCATTTCTACCGGCTCGGGCTCTGGCCCTGGCAGATGTTCTCGAAGCGGATGCTCGGGCAGACCAACCTCTGGTTGAATCGGTGTCGTGTCTTTGATTTGAATCGGCTGCCAGCGCTGTTGGAACAGGTGCGATCGATTCAGGCTGATCAATTGCTTCTGGCCGGCGACCTAACCACCACGGCGCTCATGACTGAATTTGTTCAGGCGCGATCCGTGCTGGAACCGTTGCTCAAGGCGCATGATTCTTTTGTGATTCCCGGCAATCACGATCGCTACACGTTCAGCTCGGTGCGTCACCGATCTTTTGAAAAGATTTTCGGTGACTGGTCTTCAGAGAGCTGGCCGGCCGAGCGTGATCTGGGTGAGGCCGGCATCTTGCTGGCACTGGATGCCGCCCGGCCGCGTTGGCTGACGGCGCGCGGTGAATTGGGCCAGGCGCAATTGCAGCGTTTGGCGGATCGACTCGATGCCATCGGGCCGTCCCGGCCGGTGGTGATTCTGTGTCACTACCCGATCGGCACGCCACCGGGACATCCCCCGGAAGATCCTCAGCATCGTCTGGCCGATGCGGATGCTCTATTCGAAATCCTTGTCGCGCAATCCCGACCGATCCTGTACCTGCACGGCCATGAACACGTGCCGTGGTGCTACCGACCTGCCGAGGCCTCTCACCTGCGTGTGGTGGATGCCGGAGCGCCGTTGCATGTGGGTGGATCGTGGCCGGCTGGGCAGGGTTTTTGGCAGATTGATGCGGATTCTGCGACAGGGGAGGCGGTCCCGTGGGCGTTGACTTATCATAAACCGCACCGGAATGGCGATTGGTCGGCGCACGCGATTGTCGACCCGTTGCCGGGTACGGCCGCATCGCTGGATGCATAGCCACCCGTTCCACGGAAGGAGCCCCGGCCCATGTGTGGCATCGTCGCTTACATCGGATCCAAACAAGCCCAGCCGCTGTTGCTCGAAGGGCTCAAGCGGTTGGAATACCGTGGCTACGACTCGGCCGGGCAGGCCGTCCTCGGTGCCGATGGTGCTTTGCGCGTGGTGCGCAGTGCCGGTCGGATCTCCGTGTTGGAAGAAAAGCTGCGTGATCAGGGCGCTTTGTCCGGATCACTGGGTATTGCGCACACGCGCTGGGCCACGCATGGTGCGCCGACTGAAAACAACGCACATCCGCATACCGATGCCTCGGGCCGTCTGGCGCTGGTGCACAACGGCATCATTGAAAACTACGTCGCGCTGCGCCAATACCTCAAAGACAAAGGCGTGGTCTGCACCAGCGAGACCGATACCGAAGTACTCGCCAAGTTGATCGGATTGTTGCGCGACAATGGCAAGCTGGATCTGATCTCTGCGGTGCAAGCGGCGCTGCGAGAAGTCGAAGGTGCTTACGCGATTGCCGTGGTATGCGCCGATGAGCCTGACACGCTTGTGGTGGCTCGAAAAGGCTCACCGATGATCGTTGGCTTGGCCGAAGGCGCTTTCATTGCAGCCTCTGATGCAGCGGCGATTGTGTCGAACACCACGCAGGTCGTCATGCTCGAAGATGATCAGGTTGCCAAGCTGACCGTGGGGCCCGACGGCTGCGATATTCGAACCACCACCATCGATAACGTGCTGGTTTCACCCGCCGTCGAAGAGCTTGAAATGAGCCTCGACCAAATCGAGTTAGGCGGCTACCCGCACTACATGCTCAAAGAGATCATGGAGCAACCCAAGGCGCTGACCGATGCGCTGCGCGGCCGTGTACGTGCATCAGATGGACAAGTGGTTTTGGGCGGCTTGTCTTCGCACATGCGCGATCTGGTGCGTGCGCGTCGATTTATCTTTACGGGCCAGGGCACTGCGTTTCATGCCGCATTGTTGGGTGAATACCTGATCGAAGATCTGGCTCGTATTCCCGCCGAAACCGAATACGCCGCGGAATTCCGCTACCGAAACCCGATTGTCGAAGAAGGCACGGTGGTGGTGGCGATCAGCCAGTCCGGTGAAACCGCCGATACGCTCGCTGCCCTGCGCGAGGCGCAAGATCGCGGCGCGCTGGGCCTGGGTGTGGTCAACGGTGTGGGGTCGAGTATTGCGCGCAAGACCGACGCCGGTGTTTATCTGCATGTCGGTCCGGAGATCGGCGTGGCTTCGACCAAGGCATTCATGGGACAGGTCGCAGTGTTGACGCTCATCGCCATGATGATCGGTCGGCGCAAGCATCTCTCGGCTTCGGTTGCGCAGACTTATCTTGAAGAGTTGGAGCGCATCCCGTCGCTCATCGAACAGGTGCTTCAGCAGTCGGATTACATTCGTGACGAAGTCGCGAAAGTGGTCGATCGAGACAACTGGTTGTTCCTCGGTCGTGGTTACGACTATCCGATTGCGATGGAAGGGGCGCTCAAGCTCAAAGAGATCAGTTACATCCATGCCGAGGGGATGCCTGCAGCAGAGATGAAGCATGGCCCCATCGCATTGATCGATGAAGGCATGCCGGTGGTGTTCGTGGCGCCGCGCAACAGCCAATATGAAAAAGCCATCAGCAATATCGAAGAAGTGCGGGCGCGCGGTGGTCGTGTGATCGCGGTGGCCAGTGAAGGCGATACGCATATCGAGCGCTATGCCGAAACCGTGTTTCGTGTGCCGGTGGTGCCCGAGCCGCTGCAGCCGTTGCTGACGGTGGTGCCTTTGCAATTGCTGGCTTATCACGCTGCGGTCCTTCGGGGTCAGGATGTGGACAAGCCGCGAAATCTGGCGAAAAGCGTCACGGTGGAATGAGAAAAAGCATTCGGAAATCCATGTTGAACATGGTTGGAGACTCTGGCATGAATCGTCTTGGCGTATTTGCAATGCTCGGTGTGATGTGCGGTGTACTCGGTGCCTGCGGCGGCAGTGCCAAGGTGCCCGGTTACGTGAATATTCCGGCGCAGGAAGGTACGCGCGGCGCTTCTTCTGATCCCAATACGGCATCCGTGGCCAAGGCGCAGGCGGCGGCGCTGGCGCATGTGCTCACGCGTTGGGCACCGGCAGGGCCTTACATGGTGCATTTGCCCAATGGTTCCACGGCAGTCACCTACGAGAAAGTACTCTCGAAACTTCCGGGTGAGCCGGTGGCCTTTCAGGCCGGTGAGCCGACCGTGCGCGTGGCGCAGGTGTTGATTCGGAATCTGCATGCCACGCTGGACATCATTCTGCCGATCGATGGCAAGCCCGCAGTGGTGACCGTTTCGCTCGAACCGGATTTCGGATCCGGCTACGCGATTGCGCGCACGCGTGTGTGGAATCTGCCGGTGGAGCAGGCGATTGCGCCGGTCGTCCTCGACGCGCCGCAACCGCCGGTGGTGGAAGTGGCGCCCGAAGCGCCCAAAGTCGAGGCTGAACCCGCGCCAGAATCCGATGACGCGAAGTGATTGCGCGGTCGTGTGTGAATGCGGTTAAGAGCCCATCCACGGCAGAGTATCGCCGCCGATGAGGTGAAGAATCCCGAGCGTGACGGTGACCGTGAGGGCGCACGCGAGCGTGGTCCAGAAAACGGCGTCGGCCATTGAGTCGGCATCCCCATCCAGTTCGATGGTCAACAGCAGTGTGTTGATGGCGGTAGGGCCTGCGGCGGCGAGGACGAGCTGAGCGCCGGGCCACGGCCAGAGGCCCATCATCCAGACCACCAGTCCGGTGCCTGCAGGAACGGCAATCAATTTAATGATCACGATCGGACCGATCATGCGCCATTTCGGCCAGCGCGGTTCTTTCGCCAGTTGGGCACCGAGCGTGATCAAGGCGATCGAAACCATGCCGTCAGCAGCCAGACTCATGGATTGATCCAGCCAGGCGAGCCCCGGCGGTGGCTGCGTGCCCAGTTCGCGCACAAGCAGGCCGGCACCGATCGCGTAGATCATCGGCAGTTTGAAATATCCCAACAGCGCCTGGCCGATACCGCCGCCCTGAGGCAACGATAAAACGGCATAGCCCAGAAAAAACACCGCCGTATTGACGAACATCACGATCAGCGCCTGCACCTGACCGCCTTCATCGCCGAAGGCCAGTTGGGCGACCGGGATACCGAAGTTGCCGGCGTTGAACACCAAGCCGCCGACCAGCACGGTGGCAGTGGTGCCGCCTTCGATGCGCAAGCCGCGCATGACGCCGAACAATGTTCCGCCCATCAGCAGCATCGGAATAAACACCGCGCCGCCGATCATGCCGATGTCGGTCCAGCTCAAGTCGCTGTGGGATACGCGCACGAACAGAAAGCAGGGCACGAAGACGTAGAGATTCAGCGCAACGAGTGTTTTAACATCGATCGCCTTCCAGCGTTGAACCGCAGCACCCAAGCCCACCAAGGCGAGGACCGGCAACAACACGCGCACGAAGATGTCGAACATGACAGCCATAAAGAAGGCGGGAGTTTAGAGGGTGTGATGCATTTTCGCACTTGCTGCAGCGACTTTTTCGAGCCTCTGCCATTGGTCGTGGGACCTCAGCGGCCGAAAAGGCCGCCTCCGCCCCCCAACACGGCGGCAGAAGCTCGAAAAAGTGCGCTTCGCGGCGGCTCAATTCCATCACACCCTCTAGCCGATCACGAAGAGGTCTGCGGATTTGTCCACTCTGTGAAAACTTTCTCAGAGCAAGGTTTAAACCTCTTGGGCCGTGTTTTTGACGTCCTGCGTGCAGGATGTTCGGGGTGTTTTCAGTAGGGCCAATAGAATGCAATGGAGTTGCCGATCGTCTTCTTTTCCAGGCATTTTCCATACCTTTGATCCGGTCAGTGACTCCGAGGGGGGTGCAGCGTCTTGTGGACGGTGTGCGTGTTCTCGGAGCCCCGCGGACCTCAGATGAAGGGAGAAAAAGTCATGGACATGCTGCACAAGGTAAAAGGTTGGCTGCACGAGCTGACCGAAGTGGGGCTGATGCTGGTGGCATTGGCCGTGGTGTTCGGGATTCTGTTCGGCCCGACGATGCCTTTCCTCGGATCCGGCGTGGTGGAAAATTTGATCACGCTGATCAAGAGTCTGGGCGAACAGGGACTGGTGGGTCTGATTGCGCTGGGCGTGATTCTATATCTGTTCAACAAGCGTCACGTGCACGTCTGAAGTTCGTGCCGAGCCCGCGCAAGTTGTTCGTTGTGCCCCGTCGCCGAGTCCCCTCCGGCGGCGGGTTTTTTATTTACGGCGCTGCGAGACGTGGGTCGGCCAGATCCAGCCGATACATCAACTGGTTGTAATCGTAGCGCGGCGTGCGATGTGGGTTACCTGAAAAGCTGTTCGTGTATGTGCCTTCGAAGTGAATCACGCGTCCGTCCTGCTGGTCCAGAAAGGCATGGTGGACCGGGTTGTAATACGTGTATTTGGGATGCGTCGCGATTTTGACGGCATCCGACCACGGGCCGGTCAGGTGATCAGATTCCGTGAAATACACTTCGCCGAGATAGGATTCGGGTGATCCTTCTCGCACGGCAATCATGATCCATTTTTTGCGATACGCATTCCATCGCACCGAACCGGTGTGCAGGTGGATGATTTGCTGGTCGGCGCGATCGCGTGTCAGAGTCGGGACTTGGTCCGGGACGATCAGTTTGCGGTCAATCCATTGAGCGTACTGCTTCGCATTGATTTTGGCCGTGGCGGGCTTCCATGCATGGCGCACGTTTTGTTGCGCATCGATTTCCAAAGCGGGTTTGGCGGTATCGACCGTGCGCGTTCCGGCGATCAACGGCGTGAAGGCTTCATAGCGATCGGGATTCGTGAAATCTGCCCACGTCGCTCGCACGCGTGAGACGGGATAGGGCGTGCAAAAGTAGACATACTCGACATCATTTTCGGTGTGATGCAGCGTCTGGCCGAACGGATGCAGCGGCGCGTCATCGGGAAAGCGCGCCGCAATCTCGAACATCTGTTTTTCGTCGTTGAAGACGCAGATGCCGTGTTCGAGGCGTTTGTCGAGTTTTTCAAGTCGTGCGTAGTGGCCGACGATGCGCAGTTTACCCTGCGCATCGGGAATTTCAGTCATGCCGTGCACCCAGATCACGCCAGGCTTGTCGCCTTCGAACATCGATCGGCTGAAGCCTTTGGCATCGACGGCATACGTGAAATCAATACCGAGATCCGGATCAAGTTGGGTGGCTGGAGCAGAGGTGGCCATCGAGGTACGAAACTGCCCCAGTGGATATCCCGGCCGGGCCGTATCTCCCCAGAACCAGTGCAGTTTTCCATCATGGGGCACGACCATGACGGTGTCTTGACCCATGACACGGCCGTTGAGATTGGGGTGTTTCAAGGGCGTCGGCCGGCCGGCGTCGGCGCTGTGATGGTAAATGCCCTGGCCGGTCAGTCTGTAGAGGCGCTGTGCAATCTGCGTGCGCGGCAACTCAAGCGTAGTCGATCCGCCCGGTCGTGTTTCCAGGGCTTTGCCCGCAATGCCGAAGCCGTCTTTGGGGTAGGCATAGCCGGGGGATTCAATTTCGAAATGGACCGTGCCGCCGATCAGTCCCGGTTCATCAAAAGCGATGAGGCCGGCGCTGTCGGTCCAATATTCAATGCCATTGGTGGTGGCGAGGCGCACCAGCGGAATGCCGCGCTTGGTTTGCGCATCGACGATTTGAATGACGTAAGGTTCAGCGCCAAGAGTGATCGTTGCACTGCACAGCAGGTAAAACAGAACGCTGCTGATGTTGTGATGGCGCGTCATGGAGGGTCTGCTCGCGGGATGAAATGGATTACGCTCGAACATTCATCCGGGTTGCCTGAAAAATCAGGACAGGCGCAGGGCGCGTTCGAGTTCGCCTTCTTCGAGCCAGACGCCGTGCCCTTTGGGGCAGCGATCCACCAGCAGGTTGTATGGATCCAGATAGACGTGTTCGGTCATCGGTGTGTGGCAGACGGCGCAGGTGTATTTCGAGGCGCGATGCGCCAGGCGTTCGCCCGGGATGTCCATGGCATTGCCGGTGGTCAGGCTCAACTCGCCCGGATCGAACCAGCAGCCCCGGCACTGCGTGCAGTAATCGATTTCGGCATCATGCAGATCGACCAGGACGCATGTTCTGGCGCATTGCGGGCAGCGCTTGTCGCTCCACCGCGGCGGCTTGGCCTGAACTTGTTTTTCAAGACTGGCCAGCATGGCACGCTGATCTTCGGAGAGACGCATTTGCGGATCGTGCTTGGCGGACAGGGACTTCATCATGTCGGCATGACGCTGACGTGCCCGGTCTTCGGACATATCGCGATCGCGACGGCTGCGTATGGCCTGAGAAAGAAAGGTGAGACCGAGCATGCGTGCATTGTAACACGCGTGTCATCACCAAAGATGAAAAACAAAGCAGGTCGACGGCATGCCGTCGACCTGCTGAAAAAACTTTCGGAATGCGCGATTATTTGCCGTAGCCGGCTTTGGGTTTGCCGTCTTCGGCAAGTTTGTCAGCGGCCCAGAGCACACCGCGCGTGAGCATGTCGAGGTAGGTGGCTTCACTGACCGTTTCATTGTGATGCCCGATGGTCGTGCCGAAGATGCGACCTTTGCCGTACGTGCTGGTCCAGACGCAGACGTGTTCCTTTTTCTCGCTTGCGGTGCCCTTGGCCAGCGGCGTGGTGTTCGGGCCGAGTTCGAGAATGCGGTAGAGTTCACCCTGCGGTGTGGTCCACGTGGCAGGAAAACCCTTCATGATCGGATGATCCGGCTTGGCATTGGTCATGGTGATCGGGTGGTGGCTTTCGTGATTCATGGATTGCACGCCCAGCAGCTTCTGCCATTCGTTGGGACGCTTCGGCCGATAGCAGTGCATCGAGCAGTGCATGACCACGGCAGGCACACCATCACGATGAGGCTGCGTGACTTTGGCAATCCATTCGGCGTCGTCGGTGTTGGCCGAGTTGCACACGTTGTGAATCACCACATCAAAACCCTCGGCCCAGTTTTCACCGGCATAAGCGGGGTGGCGTTGCTCGGCTTCCTGGCTGGCCGCCACTTTTTTGACGGTCACTTTGATGTTGGCACGGACTTCGAGTCCGGCAGGAATGATTTCGGCCTGCTTGTCGTAATCATGCCAGCCGCCGCCGGTGACGTAGAGCACATTCAGCGGTTTACCTGATTCTTGCGCGGGCAAAATGGCGGTGAGTGCTGTGATGGGAATCACAATGGCCAGAGTGGTGAGAATCCAGGGTAAGCGCATGGCATTCATCCTCAGGAGGCAAATGGTGAAAGGTCGTTGATTGTACGGTACCGGCGCATCTGAAGTGCGGACATGGATTAATCTGCGGGCTGCATCGGGGGGCAACTGCAGACCAGATGCCGGTCGCCGTAGGGATTGTCGATGCGTCCCACCGGCGGCCAGAATTTGTAGTCCTTCAGCCAAGCGGCGGGATAAGCGGCGCGTCGGCGTGGATACGCGTGCGTCCAGTCATCGGCCGTGACATGTTCTGCGGTATGCGGCGCATTTTTGAGCGGATTGTCATCGCGATTCAGCGCACCGGATTCGATGTCGCGAATCTCATGGCGGATGCTGATCAGCGCTTCGCAGAAACGATCGAGTTCGGCTTTGGATTCGCTTTCGGTCGGTTCGATCATCAGCGAACCGGGAACCGGCCAGCTCATGGTCGGAGCGTGAAAGCCGTAATCCATCAGGCGTTTGGCGATGTCTTCAGGACGCACGCCGGCTGATTTTTCAAAAGGATGCACATCGAGAATGAATTCGTGCGCGACGCGTCCGCCGGGTCCGGTGTAGACCACGTCGTAGTGGCCTTCGAGGCGTTTGGCCATGTAGTTCGCTGAAAGGATCGCCACTTGCGTGGCTTTTTTCAGTCCGTCGGCGCCCATCAGCGCGATGTAAACCCACGAGATCGGCAGAATCGCAGGGCTGCCGTAAGGTGCCGCCGAAACAGGTCCCATCGCCTGCTTGCCTGCCGAAGCCGGTGCGATCACCGGGTGGCCCGGCAGGAAGGGTGCCAGATGTTTGGCCACACCGATCGGACCCATGCCCGGACCGCCGCCGCCGTGCGGAATGCAGAATGTCTTGTGCAAGTTGAGGTGACACACATCGGCACCGATGTCGCCGGGGCTGCACAACCCGACTTGCGCATTCATGTTCGCGCCGTCCATGTAAACCTGACCGCCATGCGCATGGATGATTTCACAGATGTCGCGCACGCCCGGTTCGAACACGCCGTGCGTCGAGGGATAAGTGATCATCAGTGCAGCGAGTCGGTCAGCATGTTCGGTAGCGCGTGCTTTGAGATCTTCGAGATCGATGTCGCCCCGCGCGTTGCATTTGACCGGGATCACCTGCATGCCGGCGATGACCGCACTGGCGGGATTGGTGCCGTGCGCCGAAACGGGAATCAGGCAGATGTCGCGATGCATATCGCCCCGCGCGCGGTGATACGCGCGGATGACCATCAGGCCTGCGTACTCGCCTTGCGATCCGGCGTTGGGCTGCAGCGATACAGCTGAAAACCCGGTGATTTCAGCCAGCCAGGTTTCGAGATCGCCGAACAGTTCGCCGTAGCCGCGAGCTTGATCCACCGGTGCGAACGGATGCATGTTCGCAAATTCAGGCCAGGTGACCGGAATCATTTCACTGGTGGCGTTGAGCTTCATCGTGCATGAGCCCAGCGGAATCATCGACGTGTTCAACGATAGGTCGCGCGCTTCGAGTCGGTGGACGTATCGCAGCATTTCATGTTCAGCGTGGTAAAGGCTGAACACGGGATGCGTGAGAAATGAGCTGGTGCGTTTGAAGGGCACCGGGAGTTCGGAAGCTGTGGCCTGAGTCAGCGTTTCGGCTGAAGGATTGGCGGCACCGAAGCATACGAGAATATCTTCGACATCCTCTGCGCCGACGGTTTCATCCAGACTGATGCCCAGCGATCCGTCTTCGAAATGGCGCAGGTTGATTTCGTGCTTGTCGCAGGCGGTGCGCATTTTTGACAAATCAGCGCCGCGGACATGAAGCGTGTCGAAGATCGGGCCTTCGCTGACATCGAGATTGAGCGAGCCGCAGTCCCTGGGCGAGGGCGCGCGTCCAGCCGCGCACGCGGTTTGCAATCTGTTTGAGTCCTTCGGGGCCATGCCATACGGCATACATGCCGGCCATGATCGCCAGAAGAACCTGTGCGGTGCAAATATTGCTGGTGGCGCGATCGCGTTTGATGTGTTGTTCGCGCGTCTGAATGGCCAGACGCAGTGCGGGCTGGCCATGGATGTCTTTGGAGACGCCCACCAGACGTCCGGGCATTTTGCGTGCATGCGATTCGTGTGTGGCGATGTAGCCGGCGTGCGGTCCGCCGTAACCCATCGGCACACCGAAGCGCTGGGTGGAACCCACGGCAATGTCGGCGCCGAATTCGCCCGGCGGGCGCAGCAGCGTGAGCGCGAGCGGATCGGCCGCCACAACCAGCAGGCCGCCTGCGGCATGAATCGTTTCGGCCAATGCGGCGTGATCTTCGATATGACCGAACGTGTCCGGATATTGCACGAGTACGCCGCTTAGATCGCCGGCACTTAAATCCATGTCGGCCAGTGGGCCGATGCGCAGTGTGATGCCCATGGATTCGGCGCGCGTCTGCAGTACGGCAAGCGTTTGCGGATGGCAATGATCGGCGGCGAAGAAAGCAGGCTTTTGGTTACGCGCGACCGCATGGCACATGGCCATGGCTTCGGCAGCGGCCGTGGCTTCATCAAGCAGCGATGCGCCGGCCAGCGGCAGGCCGGTCAGGTCGGCGATCAGCGTTTGAAAATTCAACAACGCTTCGAGTCGGCCCTGCGCGATTTCTGCTTGGTAGGGTGTGTATTGGGTGTACCAGCCGGGATTTTCAAGAATGTTGCGCTGCACCACCGGCGGCACGATCGTGCCGTGATAACCGCAGCCGATATAGGATCGCCGCACCTTGTTTTGTTGGGCAAGACCCTTGAGATCGCGAATCAGTTCGTGTTCACCCCGACCAGCGCTTGCGCCGGTCAGTGTGAGTGGCGTCGAGAGTTGAATGGCTTCGGGCACGATGGCCTGGGTCAGTGCGTCGAGCGTGTTAAAACCCAGGGTGCCAAGCATGGCAGCGATGTCGCCATCGTCCGGACCGATGTGCCGTCGTGGAAACGTGTCGGATGGGTTCAGCGTGTCAGGGGTTTGCATCGATTCAACTACATCAATGGTTTCAACGGTTTGATCAGTGGCTTCGAGGGGAGACATGAAAAAAATGTCCTCCGTGACACTCAGCGCAACCCTTGCGGGTCGTGCGGTCGAACTCCTTCGCGAAGCGGCCATCGTAGGACTGGCTTTACGGGTTCGCAATCGCCCCTGTCGGTTGCTAGCATCGATTTCAGAGGCCATCGGTCGCGTGTCTGAATCATCGGGGAAATCCATGTCTGCCAACTGGTTGCAAATTCCCGAAGGGGTGCCTGCCGAAACCGTGGGGCTGATTTTGGTGGATCACGGATCACGTCGGGAGGCATCGAATCAGACTTTCGAAACCATCGTGGCACGTTTTGCTGCGTTGACCGGTCATCCGATGGTGGAAGCGGCTCATATGGAGCTGGCCGAACCTTCGATTGCACAGGCTTTCGCGCGGTGTGTGACGCGGGGTGCGACCACGGTGGTCTGTCATCCGTATTTTCTTTTACCGGGGCGACATTGGAATCAGGATGTGCCGGCCCTGATGGCCGAAGCGGCGCTGGCGCATCCGGGTGTGCGATGGCTGGTGACCGCGCCTTTGGGTGTGCACGACGCTTTGATGCAGGTGGTGGCCGAGCGTATGTCGCACTGCCTCAAGCACGCCATGGGCAAAGCCGATGCCTGCGACCTGTGCGCGGGGACCGATCAGTGCGTGATGCATTGATCGAAGTGATTCGGTCAAAGACTATTCGGCGTGCGCAAAACTCTGAGCCGAAGCCGCCCGAACCGCCCGTGCGTATTCGACCGGGGGTTGATCGCCGAGCAGTTCGCCGGGTTTCAGGTAGCGATACAGTTCGCCCAGGTGTTTGGTTTCGGTGGGGGTGGTGCGGCGCATCAGATGCCAGGGGCGCAGTTCGTGTGAGTGCTTGAGGCCCATCGTGCCCAGCAGTTCGGCAAAACTTTCCACAGTTTCAGCGTGATAGGCAGTCACGCGCTTGCGCTTGTCGGTCACGACCAGTCCCGCGACGAGATTGGGATCCTGCGTGGCGACACCCGCCGGACAGATATTGGCATTGCAACGCAAGGCTTGAATGCAGCCGAGCGCAAGCATCATCGAGCGTGCGGCATAGACCATATCGGCACCGAGGGCGACTTTCTTGATCATGCCGAAGCCGGTGGAGACCTTGCCGGATCCGATGACGCGGATGCGCTCGCGCAGATTGAAACCCACCAAAGCGTTGTGTACGAAGATCAGGGCTTCGACGCTGGGGGATCCCACATGATCCGAATATTCCACCGGGGCGGCACCGGTGCCGCCTTCGCCGCCATCGACGGCGATGTAATCGGGCGCGATGCCTGTTTCGACCATCGCTTTGCAGACTGCGAGGAATTCGCGGCGTTTGCCCACGCAGAGTTTGAATCCGACAGGTTTACCGCCGGATCGTTCACGCAGTGTCGCGATGAAATGCATCATCTCAATGGGTGTTGAAAACGCGGAGTGCGCCGGCGGAGACAGTACGTCCTGTCCCAGAGGCACATTGCGGATCTTGGCGATCTCAGGCGTGACTTTTTTGGCGGGCAGAATGCCGCCATGTCCGGGTTTGGCGCCCTGCGAGATCTTGATCTCCACCATTTTGACTTCGGGGCGTGCGGCATTTTCAGTAAACAGGCCTTCATCAAATTTGCCATCTATGGTGCGGCAACCGAAATAACCAGTGCCGATCTGCCAGATCAGATCGCCTCCGTGTTTCAGGTGATGTGGACTGAGGCCGCCTTCGCCGGTGTTGTGTGCAAAGCCGCCATCTTTCGCGCCGCCATTCAGGGCTTGAATGGCATTGCCGCTCAGCGAGCCGTAGCTCATGGCCGAAATATTCAGGATGCTGGCGCTGTAGGGCTGAGCGCAGTCGGGGCCGCCGACCATCACGCGCATGTCCTTCGGATTCACATGCGTCGGAGCCATCGAATGGTTCACCCATTCGTAGCCATCCTGGTAGACATTCAGGCGTGTGCCGAAAGGCATGGTGTCCAGAGCATGTTTGGCCCGTTGATAGACCAGCGATCGTTCATCGCGATTGAAAGGTGTGCCGTCGGTGTTGGATTCGACGAAATATTGATTGATCTCCGGACGGATGGCTTCGAGCCAGTAGCGAAACCGGCCCAGCAGGGGAAAGTTTCGTCGGATGGCATGGGGGGTCTGAAAATAGTCGTAGAAGCCCGCAACCAGCAGGGGGCCGAGTACCACCATGGACCACGCGGTGGGTGCCCAGAACCAGGTTCCGATGGCCATCAGGGCGATCAGCAGAACTGAACCGATCAGGAATTCTCTGCGCATGGTCTTCGATGCCCCGATGGAGGGAGAATGCGTCAATTCATCTCATCGGCAGGGATTTGATCGCGACTGGAGAATTCTCAACGGGCCTGAGATGCATGGATGGGCCCAGACGGTGCGCAAAATAGAAAAGAGGGGTCGCAAATGCGAATTCAGGGCAGATTTGCGTCGGGCAGGGAATCAATAGGAGTGGGTGTCACCGTGACGCTTTTTACTTTTGCGACATTACACTACAGGTCGCAGACAATACCCCCCGGGTCGCAGGCGTTAGGTTAACTTCAGCCTGCAGAGTCCTCGAAACTTCATGGAGCTTCTCATGTCGAAAGAATCCTCGCGTCGAACCTTTCTCAAACAAACCGGCACGACGGCCAGCGTGGTCGCGCTGGCGGGTGCCGCAGCTCATACCGCTCACGCGGCCGGCAGTGACGAAATCAAGATTGCATTGATCGGTGCCGGGGGTCGTGGGACCGGTGCTGCCGACCAGATCATGAACAGCAAGGGCAACACCAAGCTGCATGCGGTGGCCGATGCTTATGCCGGCAAGGCGAAATCGGCGGTCGAGCGCCTGCGCAAGAATCACAAAGAGAAAGTGGCAGTGACCGAAGAACGTATCTTCGAAGGCCTTGATGCCTACAAGTATGCGATTGATTCGGGTGCCGATCTGGTGGTGATCGCCACGCCGCCCGGATTCAAACCGCAGCAGTTCGAATATGCCGTCAGCAAAGGCAAAAACATTTTCATGGAAAAGCCGGTCGCCTCCGACGCGCCGGGCGTGCGCCGTGTGCTGGCCGCCAATGAAATCGCCAAACAGAAAAACCTGATGGTGGGCATCGGTCTGCAGCGCCGTCACGAAGAGCGATACAAAGACACCATCTCGCGCATTCAGGATGGTGCCATTGGCGACGTGAATCTGGTGCGTGTGTATTGGAACGGTGGCGGTATCTGGTATCGCGATCGTCAGCCTGATCAGACCGAAATGGGCTTCCAGGTGAACAACTGGTACCACTTCGTCTGGGCTTGCGGCGACCAGATCTGCGAACAGCACATCCATAATCTGGATGTGGGTTGCTGGCTCAAGGGCATGTATCCGGTCGAAGCCAACGGCATGGGCGGCGGTGAACAGCGCATGGGCGGCGACCGCACCAAGAGTCAGATCTTCGACCACACTTTCGTCGAATACACCTTTCCCGACGGCACCAAGATGTACAGCCAGGGGCGCCATCTCGGCGGCAAGAATACTTTCCATGAAGTGGCGGAATACGTACACGGCTCGAAGGGTGTGGCGCAACCCGGTTCGTCGATCAAGCCGTTTCAGGGTGAAGCCTACCGCACGCGCGGCAAGGGTGATGGCCATCAGCAGGAACAGCACGATCTGATCGAAACCCTGATGAAGGGCGAGATCTACAACGAAGCCGACTACGGCGCGAAGAGCACCTTCACCGCGATTCTCGGCCGCGAAGCATGCTACTCCGGTCGCGTGCTCAAGTGGGATGACCTGCTGGCCAAGGGCAGGGATCTGTGCCCGGGCATCGACAAGTACACGCTGAATTCCGATCCGCCGGCGATGAAGGGTCCGGATGGTAAATACCCAGTGGCCGTGCCGGGTGTGTACGATCCGTTTGCCTGATGGACGATTGATAAGATTGAACAAAAGACGCCGCGTGTTGCACGCGGCGTCTTTTTTATGAAACCCGAGTGATCGCAATAGCGTGTCGGGCTTATCGTTCTTCGAGCCATTCTTCGTTTCATGGGAGCCACCCGAGATGAAACTTGGTGTCATGCAGATCGGTCTTGCAGCGGGGTTGATGTTATTCAGTGTGCCGTTGATGACGCCATCGGCGCAAGCCGAAGCAGACTGGTCGCGTTTTCGTGGTGCCGACGGTTTTGCTCGTGCAGCGGCTGCGGTGCCGATCACCTGGGATGATCAAACCCATGTCGTCTGGAAAACCAATTTGCCGGGGAAGGGAACGTCGAGTCCGGTGGTGTGGACCGATCACATCTACCTGACGGCGTACACCGGTTACGGTCAGGAAGAAAGCAATCCCGGCAAACCCGAAGATCTGAAATTGCATGTGCTGGCTTTTGATCGCGTGACGGGCAAATCGCTTTGGGATACATCCTTTGCCGCTGAACATGTGAAGCCCGAATACAACGGCCAAGTCACCAATCACGGTTATGCCACACCGACACCCGTGTGTGATGATTTGGGGGTCTACGCGTATTTCGGGCCGAATGGGCTGACGGCCTACAGCCACGACGGCAAAAAACGCTGGGCCGTTTCACTCGGCACCACCAGCAAAGGATTCGGTTCGGCATCATCACCTTTGTTGTACGGCGATCTGGTGATTGTGAATGCGAGCATCGAAGGCGGCGCGATGGTCGCCGTCGATCGTCGCACCGGCAAGACGGCATGGCGCGTGGAGAATGTTCAGTCGGCGTGGACCACGCCGGTGGTCGGCAAGGCGCCCGATGGATCGGATGAATTGATTCTCAGTCAGAAAGGCACGATTTCAGGCATCGATCCGAAAACCGGCAAGCAGCTCTGGTCATGCACGGGTGTTCAGGATTACGTGGTGCCGTGCCCTGTGGTACACGACGGTATCGCTTATTGCCTGGGCGGTCGCAAGAATCAGGCCATTGCCGTGCGTCTCGGCGGTCGCGGCGATGTCAGCGCTACGCATGTGGTCTGGTCACTCAATGTGGGTGCGAATGTGACTTCGCCGGTGGTGCATGACGGGCACTTGTATTGGGCGAGCGATCGCGGGATCGCCACCTGTATTCAACTGGCCGATGGCAAAGAAATTTATCGCGAACGCATGCCCACGCGCACGCGCGTGTATGCATCGATCATATTGGCGGGTCAATATCTTTATGCACCGATGCGCGAAGGCGGTGTGTTGGTGATGCCCGCAGCGCCGCGATTCGAAATCACAGCGCAGAATGTCTTCAAGCAGGACAATGTGCCCATCGATGCAAGCCCGGCGGTGACGGGAGATCGTTTGCTGCTGCGCACGAACCGATTTCTCTACTGTATCGGCGCCCAGCCGAAGTGATCCCTCATGGGATCTGGATGCGCACCCATTGATCTTCGATCATCGCGCCGGTGGGCACGGTGAAGGTGTGTTCGGCTTTTTGAGCCTGTGTGGTGAATTCGCGCGTTTTACCGCCTTCACGCCAGGCATAGGTGATATGAGCCGGTGTGGCGGCCGGTGTGCGATGAATGCCGTAGAGGCGCACGTCAAGCAGGTTGGCGGTGTATCCCCCGTTGTAGAAATGCACGCGCACGAGTGCCTGCCGCGCGTTTTTGACTTGGGCCTGGCCGTAAACCCATCCACTTGAATAGTCATTGTCTTTCGGGATATCCGTCTTGGCGAAGGTCTTCCACGTCTTGCCCTGATCGAATGAAACTTCGAGATGGAAGTCAGCGTTGTCAGGTGTCGGAATGCGCACGCCGAATCGCGCCGCGGCGCGAATTTCAATCAGATCTTCCGGAGCCTCGATTCGAAAAATCACGTCGCCGGGTTTGTTGTTCTTGGTGGTGAACGCATTCCGGTTTTTCGGTGATCGGGGTGTGTAGCGCACGTTGTCCGACATCGAAACCCCGCGCGACTGAAGTTCGCTTTCGATCAGGCCGAAATTGGGCGTGGCCTCAAAGGCGCTGCGTTGGGCCGTGCGATAAGTCACCTGACTGCCACCCGCCTTGAGGCGGGGATACATGGGCTGAGCCATTTGCGATGTGGTGACGAATCGCAAGGCACTCAGATCGGCACCGGCTTCGAGATTGAAGCGCAGGTGCCAACCGTAGCGCCCCTTGATCGCATCGGTCAGATCGACCTTGAAGTCTTCTTTGAGTGAAAGCGGTTCCTGCCAGCTTTGTCCCTGATCGGTGGACAGTTGCACGGAAACGGTCCCTTTCGACTGGCCGCTGATGACCAAGCCGTCGGTGGCGGGTTTGGTCATGGGATCGACATTGTCGACCGGATCGCCGCAGATCACATAGGGGGAGAAGTGTGCGAATGTGATCGAAGCCGCTTTGCCGTCGCCGCTTTGCAGATGGCCGGGTGTCCATTTGAGATTGTCGGATCGATGTGCGACACCTTCTTCGTAGGCGCGGGTTTTGAGATCAGGCTCGTATTCAAACAGCGCATTGGCATAGCTGGCGTTCCCGAGTGCATTGGGATTCGGCTTGGCCTGCGTGACCTGGTCTTTGTTGACGAAGGTCCAGTTGCGCGCCGGACCGTTTTGCTGATTGTGCCAGTAGCGTCGTTTGTCAGGGCCGCCGAAGTGGTCGCGATCGAAAATACGCGTGAAGGTTTCGCCGCGCCGCAGAGACACGATGCCCGGGTGCGCTGCAAAGCCGCTCTGATACATTTTGTAATACTTCGATGGATTTTTGGAGACTTCCTGCCAGCCTTTTTTCATGCCTTCGAAATCGCCGGGCCATGCAAATGGGTAACAGACTGGTGCGCCGGGGCGCACCTGCACCATGGATGGATCTTTGATGATGTCTTCGTATCCGGCGACCACGCCGTCGGGGCGCATGACCAGGCCGGCCATGTCGGTGTCGAACGTGTGCCACGATCCGCCGTATTCAATTTCGGAATTGGTATGACCGGGAAAGGCGCGTCGGCGTGCGCGCATGTTCAAAGCTGCCCAGTAAGGTTCGTTCCAGGTATGCACGGTGCCGCAGAGGCCATATCCGTAGCTGAACCGCGCGCGTTCGGCATCTTCCACGAGCGTGTCATAGTGGTTGTTTTCAGTGTCGGGTGTGATGCCCGGCAGTGTGGGTTCTTGCGGGCTCGCCAGATGAAACTGGTGCTGAAGCATCCAGTTGAACAGGGCGATGGCCTTGGCTTGTTCATCGCGCTGGTCGTTTGTCGCGAAGCTCACGCAGTCTTCGATCGTCTGGAACGCGCCTTCGCCGGGATAGATCGGATGATCGGTGCGCAGCGTGGGATCGCCGGCGCCCGCCATAAGCAGGCGGGTCGATGCCATCAGCAATGTGGCGATGAAAGTGGGGGTCTTGGGCATCGTTTCCATCCCTTTATGTTTATTAGGCCAGCCTCAATAAGTTATCCGATTTTCAAGCCGGGTCTGGACCTTTGGCGATGAAAAAGGCTGGCGAGCGGTCAGTTCGGCCGATACGCTTGTGATAACCAGTTGGTAATAAAGGAGCTTCAACCATGTTCAAGACATTGATGACGATTTTGACTCTGACAGCGGCTTTTGCATTTGTCGGTTGTCAGTGCCCGTTCAAAGGCAATGCCAAAGCCTGTTGCGCGAACGCGACCGATGGCAAGGTGTGCGAGAAGCCCTGTTGTCAGGATGCGGCGAAGAAAGGCGAAGCTTGCAAGGAATGCGCCGCTGCGAAGTGATGTCGGTTCTGATTGAACGATGAAAAAGGCCGCCCGATTGGGCGGCCTTTTTTCGTTTACTTTTTCTTCTTGTCGGCTTTCGGTTGTCCCCACGGCCAGGGTTTTGCGTGGGCTTCGAGTGCCCATTGTTCCCAGCGGTCGGCCATGGCCTTGGTTTTCTCGGGCATTTTCTCTGATAGGTCGTGGAGCTCGGTGCGGTCTGCATCGATGTCGTAGAGTTCCCATGGGCCGTGGGCACCCTTCGCGACGAGTTTCCACTGGCCGTCGCGCATCGCGCGGTTGCCTTCGTGTTCCCAGAAAATCGGATTGGGTCGTTGCAGCGATGCGCCCGTTGAACGCAGGGCGCAGGCTCACGCCCTGCATGGGGGGGATGGGCTTGCCGTTGCGCGCCGTTGGGATATGTAGCGCGGCCCAGATCGACGCATGTGGCCATCAGATCGACGAGATGGCTCGGTTCATGTGCGATTCTGCCGTGGCGCGATGCATCAATGCCCGCAGGCCAGTGCGCGATCAGCGGCGAGGCAATGCCGCCTTCGTGGACCCAGTGCTTGTACTCGCGGAAGGGGGTGTTCGAGGCATTGGCCCACGAAAGGCCGTAACCGATGTAGGTATCGGCGGGGCCGGGCATCACGCCTTTGCCCTGGCGCATCGGATAGCCGTCGCGCGTGAACTTCGGAATCATGTCGTATTGAAGATCGGTCGCCTGCATCGGGCGCAATGTCGAAGGATCACTCGATCGTGCCTTGAACGCCTTCGCCGCGACCCATGCCTTCGGCGCAGCCGCCGTTGTCCTGGAGGAAGAAGATCAGCGTGTTGTCAAAACGGTCGGTTTCTTTGAGGGTTTTGAGGATGCGTCCCACGCCCTGGTCCATGCGGTCGATCATCGCCGCGTAAACCTCCATGCAGCGGCTGTTCCATTCTTTCATGGGTTCATCTTCCCACGCGGGTGATTTGTCATCGCGCGGTGTCATCGCCCAGTCGGATTTCAGCAGGCCGATGTCCAGTTGTTTCTTGTGGCGCGCGGTACGAACGGCATCCCAGCCCTTGTCGTAGACGCCCTTGTATTTGGCGATGTCCTCCGGCATGCGCGTGCATCGGCCAGTGCGGAGCGGTGTAGGCGACGTACAGAAAAAACGGCTTGTCGTGGCTCTTCATGTTCGCGGATGAATCGCCCGCGTTGATCGCTGATCGCGTCGGTGTAGTATAGAAGTCGGGTTCGTATTCCGGATCGGCCTGCGGCGAGATCAACGTGTTGTCGCGCGTCAGTGAATTCGGATCGTAAAAACTGCCTGCGCCGTGAATCGTGCCGAAGAAGCGATCGAAGCCGCGCTGCTTCGGCCAGTTGGCCTTATCGTTTTCACCTTGCGGTTTGACCTTTTTGGTGACGTGCCACTTGCCGGACATGTAGGTGTCGTAGCCGAACAGCCCCATCGCTTCGGCGATGGTGACACAGCGATCACTCAGATCGCCTTGATAGCCCTCGAGTTTTTTGTCTTCCATCATGTGGCCGATGCCGGCCTGATGCGGATACAGACCGGAGAGTAGGGAGGCGCGCGTCGGGCAGCAG
The DNA here is from genome assembly GCA_942491355.1 of uncultured Phycisphaeraceae bacterium. Lineage (GTDB taxonomy): Bacteria > Planctomycetota > Phycisphaerae > Phycisphaerales > Zrk34 > CALOAZ01. Next base: position 13,288 of record CALOAZ010000026.1, on the reverse strand, counting down.
CGGCCGGTGTTGTAGAACTGGGTGAAGCGGAGCCCGTCGGCGGCGAGCGCGTCGAGGTTGGGCGTCTGGATTTCGCCGCCGTAGCAGCCGATGTCCGAGAACCCCATGTCGTCGGCCATGATGAGGATGATGTTGGGACGCGCGGCCTGGGCAGAATCCGTGGCTTGTGCCGCAGGCGTACTGCACGCGGTCAATCCCGGCAGAATGCAGAGCATGGCGATGATCAGGCGTTTCACGGGAGATCTCCGAGTGGGGGCTCGCGGGCGTTTGATTGATAGATCTGTGTTTGAACGGCTGCCCGGGCAGACTATTGCCTGCTTCGGGCTTCTGAAGTGGAAGATGTTGCATTTGCTTCCGGTGGTTTGAGAGGCTGTTTCAAAACCTATTCGTCGGCCCGAGATCAAGGCCTTGTGCTTCTGGGTAGAAGGTTAAAGCAGCCGTATTGCTGATACGGCGATGGAAACCGACGCCCCCAGAAGCACAAGGGCGCCGATCGAAGCCAGAAGAGGTTTGGAAACAGCCTCTAGTGATTGTCGACGGTGATGCCCGGCCAGTCATCGGTACGGAAGGGTGAAGTCGGCAGACCGGCAGAGTTCTGCAGATTGCAGACCGGATTTTCGGCCCAGCCATAGCGCACGGCAACCGGTTGGGTGACCTCGGCGCTCCACACCGTGACTTTGTCCTTGCCGGTGATTTTGGCTTCGGCCCAGTGCCACTTGTGATCTTCACCGGCGACGGCGAAACCCTTGAGCGGTTCGCGGTCGAATGATTTCAAGCCGCCGACGACATGATCGAAGGTCAGTTCGATTTTGTTTTCTTTGGTCGACATCGATTTGAAATACGGACCGGCATACGGAATCTCAAAACCGTAATTCTTTGCCAGCGCCCAGCGCGCCAGGCGCTTGGCCACATCCTGTTTGTTGGTGGGGTGGATGTCGTTGGCTTGGCCGATGTCGATGATGACGGCTTCGCCGGCGTTCGGCAGTTTCAAAGTCATCGATTGCGCTTCGCGCAATTCGCCCCATGACGATTCACCGGGTTCGAGACTCACTGGCTTGAAGTTCGCGAGCTGCACCCAGTAAAACGAAAAATCACCGCGTCCCCAGTCCGTGCGCCAATTCTGAATCATGTTCGGGAAGATCGTGCGGTATTGATAGGCGCGGCTCGCATTGCTTTCGCCCTGATACCAGATGGCGCCTTTGATGGCATAGGGCACCAGCGGCGCGATCATGCCGTTGTATAAGCTGGCCGGGCGGTGCGGGCTCTCAAGCGGATTGTTGAATCGCGGTTGGCGCGGCGGCGTTTTACCGGCGGCTTTGGCTTTTGCCGCAGCTTCTTTCCATTTGGCGATCGCGGCCTGGTGCTGCGTTTTGGCCTTATCGAGATCGAACTCAGCGACTTGCTTGTCCCAACGTTCAAGCAGGGGTTTGAGATTGTCTTTGGCTTCGAGCGCTTCGCGGCGCGTCCAGGCTTCGGCGGGTGTGCCGCCCCATGAAGTGCAGATGATGCCCACCGGCACGCCGAGAGTTTGATGCAATTGGCGCGCGAAGAAATAGCCGACGGCAGAGAATTCTTTGACGGTTTCGGGTGTGGTCTCGGTCCAGTCAGCCTTGGTGTCTTGCTGAGGTGTGTCGGCCGTGATGCGCGGCACGTAAAACAATCGCAAACTTGGATGGTGGGCAGAGAGTGATTCGAGATCCGGATCATTGGAACGCGAGACGGACATCGCCATATTGGATTGACCGGAACACACCCAGACTTCGCCCACGAGTACATCTTCGAGCCGCGAGCGTGTTTTTGCCTTGCACCAGAATTTTGTACGGGCCACCGGCAGGTAGCGGCTTGGCAGTCAGTTTCCATGTGCCGTCATCGCCCGCTTTGGTTTTCACGGCTTGTTGATTGATGCGCACCGTGACTTCTTCGCCGGGATCAGCCCATCCCCAGAACGGCAATGGCGTGTCGCGCTGCAACACCATTTTGGAACTCAGCACGGCAGGCAGGCGCACATCGGCATGCGCGGCCGATGCAATCAGTGTCAGGATGGAAAGGATGATCAGGCCGGTGCGATGCATCACGTGTGATTCTCCTCGAACTCGATTTCCGGATAAGGATCCAATGTAAGAACTTTGCCGCCGAGGCGGGCAATCGGTCGGAAGCTGGTTTCTATTTCTTCGCTTTTTTAACGGGATAAGGCTCCACGCCGACCCGCGCGGCCCAGGCATCCCACGTGGCGGCCATGGCTTTCACGCGATCCGGATGTTGGTCGGCCAGATCGTGGGTTTCAGTCCGATCCGTTTGAAGATCGTAAAGCGACCAGGGCTGTTTGTGAGCGGCGACAAGCTTCCATCGGCCATCACGGATGGCGCGATTGCCCTGGTGTTCCCAGAACAAGGGAGCCGATCGTTGCAGCGCGTCGCCGTGAAATACAGGTTTGAGACTCACGCCTTCGATCGGCGTGACGGTTGCGCCGCGCGACTGTTTCGGATACGTCGCGCCCGAGATATCCAGACATGTGGCCATGATGTCGATGACGTGAGCGGGATCGTTTGCGATTTTGCCGTGGCGCGATGCATCGATGCCCGCAGGCCAATGTGCAATGAGCGGCGAAGCGATACCGCCTTCGTGTGTCCACATCTTGTATTTGCGAAACGGCGTGTTGGCGGCATTGGCCCAAGGGAGTCCCGCGCTGAAATACGAACCCGGTTCGTCGACGCGTCGGCCGGGAATGCCCCCGCGGTTGACCTGTTCGGCCGATGAACCGTTGTCAGAAAGAAACAGAATCAACGTGTTGTCGTAACGGCCGGTTTTCTTGAGTGTTTCAACCAGTCGCCCGATGCCTTGATCCAGGCAGTCGATTTGCGCGGCATAGACCGCCATACGCAAGGCGAGATCCTGGCGCTTGGCTTCGGGCAGAGAGGCCCAGGCGGGCGATTCTTTTGATCGCTCCGAAAGCTTTATGGATGGATCGATCAAGCCTTCGTCGATCAATCGTTTGTGGCGCTGCGTGCGAAGCACGTCCCATCCGGTGTGATAGCGATCGCGGTATTTGTCGATGTCTTTGCTTTTGGCCTGCAGCGGCCAGTGTGGCGCGATGTGCGCGAGATACAGAAAGAAAGGCTTGTCCTTCTGCGCCGCTTCTTCAATGAATTGCGTGGCATGATCGGTGAAGGCATCGGTGACGTACCAATCTTCGGGCACGTCGATTTTGTTGCCGTCGAGCGTGAAGAACACCGTGCCGCGCGTTTTTAAATTGTCTTTGAAGTAGACGCCGCCGCCGGTGGGTGTGCCGTAAAACCGATCAAAGCCGCGCTGGTTGGGCCAGGTGTCTTCGCGATTGGCCACATGCCATTTGCCGGCCATGAGTGTGGTGTAGCCGGCGGTTTTCAAGACTTCGGCAATCGTCACGCATTCGTCGCGCAGGTTGCCCTGATAGCTGGGGATGCCCGCATTGCCGGTCATGTGGCCGAGGCCGGCCTGATGCATGTAAAGACCGGTCATCAGCGCGCGCGCGTCGGGCAGCAGCGCCCCCGGTGTTGTAAAACTGGCTGGCGCAGTCCGGATCGTGCGAGACTGTCGAGATGGGGTGTTTCAATTTCACTGCCGTAACAACCGATGTCGGAAAATCCCATGTCGTCGGCCATGATCAGGACAATGTTGGGAGGCGTTTTGGCCGGGCCCGGCGTCGTGGTGGGTGCGCTAAGGCATCCGGTGGTGGCGAAACACAAATAGAGTAGGCAGTTGAAAAAACGGGTCATGGTTTTGATTTCTTTTTCTTGGATTTCAGGTCGGGCAATGTGACTTCGATTTTATGACCGGCCATCGTATCGAGAATGGCTTGAAGCATTTCGCGGGTTTTCTGTGCTCTGGGATCCAGATCGGCCGGGCTCAGATTGTGCTTTTCAAGTTCATCAGAAGGTACATCGTAAAAGCGACCGTCGTGATAAAGCTTGTAGGTCTGCGTGCGAGCGGATTGCTGCGTGCTGTTTTCGCCGCGCGCGCCGTTGCGGTCATACCAGCAGAAAACCCAGTCGCGCGGTTCGCCTTTTTCGCCGCGCAATTGCGGTGCAAAACTCACGCCGTCGATGGGGCGATCGGCAGGAAGTTTTGCGCCGGTCAGTTCGGCGAGTGTGGGCAGCACATCCGAAAAATCGATCAGGTCGCGATTGACCACGGCCGATTTCATGCGCGCCGGCCAGTGGGCGATCATCGGTACGTGTGTACCGGCATTGGGCAATGTGCCTTTGCCGCCGACCACTTCGCCATCGCGGAAGGGCGAGGCGAGTCCTTTGTAGGTGCCGTTGTCGCAGGTGAAGATCAACAACGTGTTATCGCGAACGCCGAGATCGCGCAGCGCCTGATCGACTTTGCCGACCATCTTGTCGACGTAGGCCACCATGTCCCGGAAGTATTTTTTGTCACCGATGCCTTTAAGCTCACCTTTGGAAGCCGGATTCCAATCGGTCGAATCAGGCGTGGGTTCGAAAGGGTAATGCGGTAGGATCATCGGGTAGTAGGCAAAGAACGGCCCGTCTTTGTGGCGCTTGATGAAATCGATGAGAAAATCACTGGTGATGTCCGGCCCGTATTCGCCGTGGTTGAAATCAACCGCTTTGCCGTTGATTTCAAGGCCGGGATTCGGGTAGCGCCCGGGTCGGCGCGTGAGTTGCCAGAGACAGTATTCGTCGAAGCCGAATTTCGTCGGCCCATCGAAGCCGCCTTCGAGTTGCCATTTCCCCGCAATGCAGGTGGCGTAGCCGGCTTGCTTGAGTACATTGCCGAAGGTGATCTCGGTCGGAGCCAGATGGCCGAAGCGTACGTAGTTTCGATGGTTGTAGCGGCCGGTCATGATCTGCACGCGTGAAGGCGTGCAGATCGGCTGCGAATAACAATTTTCAAATCGAATGCCCGAAGCGGCCAGCCGATCCAGATTCGGTGTTTTGTAATGCGTGGAGCCATTCGCGCCCACGCATTCGTAGCCCATATCGTCGGCCATGATCAGGACGATGTTGGGTCGGTCGGCGGCATGCGCCGCCACGGCGCAGAGGAGTATGAGCGTCAGAAATAGACGTGGCATGCGGGCTGCTTTCTAGGGTTGTGTTGTTTTGGTTTTCTTTTTGCCACCCGAAAGGATGCCCGCTTGTTGAGCCCAGGTTTCCCAGGCTTTGCGCATGTCGGCCACGCGATCAGGCATCTGTTTTGAAAGGTCGTTGAGTTCCGTACGATCGACGTCCATGTCGTAGAGTTCCCACGGACCTTTGTTCGCGCTCACGAGTTTCCACTGGCCCATGCGCACCGCGTGATTCTTGTTGGCGAAATCAAAGAACAGGGCAGGATGGGGCGTGCGGGTTTCGCCTTTGAAGATCGGCGCGCGAGACTCAGGCCGCGTAGCGGTTTGAGGGCTTCGCCTTCGAAGGTGTCGGGACGTGTACTGCCTGCGAGATCCATCGCTGTGGCGTAGAGATCCACCAGATGGGCTGTTTGGTGGGTGATGGTTCCTGGTTTGGTTTTGAGACCGGCGGGCCAGTGGGCGATCATCGGCGTGGAAATGCCGCCTTCGTGCTGATTTTGCTTGTACCAGCGGAAGGGCGTGTTGGCCGCGTGTGCCCAGCCCTGGTCGTAGGTCCAGTGCGAGGCGGGGTCCCACGGCATTTTGTCTTTGCCCTTGGTGCGTTCGAAAGGGCAGCCGCCGTTGTCGGACAGAAAGACGATCAGTGTGTTGTCGAGTTGTTTGGTTTGTTCGAGGTGATCGACGATGCGGCCGATCTGGCGATCCATGCGATCGACCATGGCGGCGAAGACTGCCATGCGCATGTCTTCCCAGGTTTTCTGTTCGTCGGTGAGACTGTTCCAGGCTTGGACGTCTTCCGGGCGCGGGCTCAGCTTCCAGGGTTTTTGAAACAGGCCCAGTTCAAGTTGTTTTGCATAGCGTTGTCGGCGCAAGGCATCCCAGCCCGCTTTGTATTTGCCGAGATATTTTTTCACATCGGCTTCGGGCGCCTGAAGCGGATAGTGCGGCGCGTTGTAGGCCAGATAAAAGAAGAACGGCTTGTCGGCAGGTTTTTCGGTCAGGAACTGAATGGCGTGATCGGTGATCGCGTCGGTGGTGTAAAAATCTTTCGGGATGTCGAACTTTTTGCCATCGAGGCGAAACGTGTCGTCGCCGATGAAATAGTTGGTGGCGCCTGACAAATGTCCGAAGTAACGATCGAAGCCGCGCTGCGTGGGCTCGCCTTTCATGTGCCACTTGCCGGACATGATCGTGTGATAGCCGGCCGATCGCATGGATTCGGCAATGGTGCGGCTGTGCGCGAGTTGCGCGATATCGGCCTCGTTGTGATAGAGGCCCGTCAGCAGTGTGGATCGCGTCGATTCACATTTGCCGGCGTTGTAAAACTGCGTGAAGCGCAGGCCGTTGGCGGCGAGCCGATCGAGGGCGGGCGTCTGGATCTCGCTGCCGTAGCAACCAATGTCTGAAAATCCCAGATCATCACAGAGGATGATCAGGATATTGGGCTTGGATTGAGCGTGCAGTGTCGATGCCGTCAGGCAGAGGGCGATAAGACAGCAGGGCAACAGCCGGGTGAACATGCGTCGGGCTCCGGGGAGAGGTCTGGGCACAACGCGTCAGGTCGGCTGATTCTTGCGGGTCCGGGATATTCGAATCACGGACGCCAGAGATACAGAAATACGCCGGTGCCGTCCGGGAAGGCATTTTCACTCAAATCGATCCGCCCCAAGGTAATCCCAGGTGAAGATGCCGGTGCCTGGGCATAAGCCGTGCGGGCAAACTGGCCCTGACGTTTGTACAGCACCAGATGAGCGGTGTGCAGACCCGCCAGTTGTTTGGCGAATGCGAACGCGTCATGAATATCACCGGTGCGATCAACCAGCTTCAGTTTGACCGCCTGATCTCCGGTAAAGATTCGGCCATCGGTGACCGTGTCGAACTGATCGGCTGGAATGCCGGGCCGCGCTTCGCGCACGATGCCCTTAAATCGGCGATAGAAGTCATCGACCATCTGCTGGAAGATGGCGAGCTGTTCGGGGGTCATCTGTTCAAAGGGTGAGCCGGCAGCTTTGTTCGGTCCGCTGGTGATGGCCTGCGTTTCGATGCCGATCATCCCCAGCCCGCGCCGGACATTCATGGTCTGCATGATCACGCCGATGCTGCCGGTGATGGTGGTGGGGTATGCGATGATTTGATCGGCGGCGCAGGCCACGTAGTAGCCGCCGCTGGCGGCGACATCCATCATCATGGCAATGACCGGCTTGCCGGTATCGGCCTTGAAGCGTTGAACTTCCCGATACATCGCATCGGATGCGGTGACGGTGCCGCCCGGCGAATTGATTCGAAGGATGACGGCTTTGACGCTTGGATCCTGCGCGCATGCATTCAGGGATTCGCGCAGCACGCCGACCGGATTTTCGGATTCACTCATGAAGCCTTGGGCTTTGCCGTTTTGAATGGTGCCGCTGATTTCAACAATGGCCACACGGCCTTCCACCCACCAGCCATCATGGGCATCCACCACCGTGGGAGTGACGGGTGCCTCCGGAGGCGTGCCGCCGATGCGCAGTGTGGTGGCACCGCAGCCGAACGCACCAAGGCTTGTGGCGGCAAGACAGATCCAAATCGATAGACGGTGGCACATCATGGCGGTGGTCCTCCTCGCAACAGTCGCGATGTTCCACCATGATACCGCGCGGGTCAGGCGGTTCGTGTGGCCAGAAAGGCTTTGGCTGCGCTGTGGATACGCTCGAAGCGTTCGATGGGTAGACCGATTTTATCTGAGAGTTCCCGAAGAACGGCCAGTTCGTCTTCCATGAGCGTGCCGTCGGCCACCGCGACGGTGAAAAGCATTTTCATGGTGTCGGCGGCGTGGGCGCTCAATTCAGTCAGTTTTTTCTGTACGTAAGAGGGATCGCCGAGGGCCTGGCGCAGCAGGGCATCGAGGCTGCGCGGGCCGACACCCAGACGGGCGCCGAGACGTTCGAGCACTTTGCGCTCAAGGTCATCGATGTGTCCATCTGCGCCAGCGACCACGGTGGCGGCGCAAAGCACCTGAGCGTGTGTTGCGGGATCCATCTTTCGGGCCTCCATGCCGTCACGGACGTGCGGCATCATCATAGCACCCCTCTAAGCAGGCAACGGGCCCGACGCATGACGTCGGGCCCGTTGTGAACCACTCAAAGCCCCGGACGGGGGGCGGGAATCGGTTTCAGGCATTTACCGCCATTGCGGAATGCCGTGTTTTTTCATCAAGACAGAGACAGGGTCGACATGCTGATCGACTTCGCGCGCCGTACACGACAGATTGCCGTGCCGGGCGCTGAGATGTTCAAGGATGGCTTCGCGTTCGAGTTCATCCAGATCGATGGCTTCGCCGCCGGCGGCCAGATGTTCGTGTTCCTGCATGGCGACACTGACGGCTTGGATCAGATCCATGTAGCCATCGGTCTTGCGCCAGAACACAAAGGCGCCGCGTTTGAGCGCGTCGGCGGCCAGAGCCCAATGGGTGTCGGCCGAGATCATGACGATCGGAGCCGTGGGCGCCAGCAGGCGCAGTGGCCGAATCAGTTCCAGTCCACGTTCGTACGCGCCGAAGTGGCAATCCAGAATGATGCACTTCAGACGCCGATGGGCCGCCAAATCGATGGTTTTGATCGCATCGTTGGCGGTCAGCGTGTGACAGCCGACTTCGGTTAGGCAGTGTGAGATGAATGAACAGATCAGCGGATCGTCATCTGCGATGAGAATCCCATCGCGAAGATCGCCGGACGTTTTGGGATGGCCGTACACCATGGCGCTGCTCCCCTCCCCTCAGAACTTCTTACTCTCCCCCGGTTTGTCTCCGGACGTGACCATTATTCGGGGGTGCGGCAGGGGGGGCAAAGTGATCTTGTGCCATCTGTGTGGCACGCGACTATGGGTTTCTGGCTGCGTGGGAGCCGCTTGAGAGGGGTGAGGGGGCTCGTTATCCTAACCCGCTTCATTGACTTGATTTGAAAGAGGCGTTTGTGCCATGAGTATTCTGGTCGACAAGAACACGAAGGTGATCTGCCAGGGGATCACGGGCTCAGCCGGGGCATTCCATACCAAAGGATGTCTCGAGTACGGCACGCAGATGGTCGGTGGTGTGACACCCGGCAAGGGGGGCCAGAAAGACGCCAACGGCCTGCCGATCTTCGATACGGTCGCCGATGCGGTGAAGAAAACCGGCGCCGATGCCACGATGATTTTTGTGCCGCCGCCGTTCGCCGCCGATGCCATTCTCGAAGCCGCCGAAGCAGGTGTGAAGGTGATTGTGGCCATCACTGAAGGCGTGCCGGTTTCAGACATGACACGTGTCAAAGAAGCGCTCAAGGCCTATCCCGACACCTATTTGATTGGTCCCAATTGTCCGGGTGTGATCACGCCGGGCGCATGCAAGATCGGCATCATGCCAGGTTATATTCACAAGCCTGCCGCCGAAGCTGAAAGCGGCAAATCGGTGGGCATTATTTCGCGCAGCGGCACGCTGACTTACGAAGCGGTCTGGCAGTGTTCGTCGCGCGGGATCGGTCAGACCACGTGCGTCGGCATCGGGGGCGATCCGGTCCGCGGACTGAACTTCCTCGAATTGCTGGGCATGTTCAATGATGATCCGAAGACCGATGGCATGATCATGATCGGTGAGATCGGCGGCAATGATGAAGAGCTCGCCGCTGCTTTTGTGAAAGAACACGTCAAAAAACCGGTGGCCGCGTTTATCGCCGGTCGCACGGCGCCTCCGGGCAAACGCATGGGGCATGCCGGCGCGATTGTCAGTGGTGGCCAGGGCACGGCTGATTCCAAAATTGCGGCATTGAAAGCCGCTGGTATCGCCGTGGCCGAATCACCCGCTGATATGGGTGCAGCCATGGCTCGTGCGCTGGGACTCTGAATCAGCACGATGCCATGTCGGTTGCAGTACCGATCACTCTGGCCTCACACGGGTTAGGGCTGCAATAGCCTTCTGTGGCGACGCAGGGGCTACGCCTCGCCGCCGACTTTTACCGACAGGGTCAGCCCCGGTACGTGACATCGGTGAGACACCTGCGTACCCTCGCCCATTCGAAATGGTGGATGACGACCTTTGGCGGTCTTTTGAGCCGCATCTGGAGATGCCTTCCCATGAAGCTTCCCGCTTTTCTTAGCGCCACGTTGTGCCTGACGACCGTTGTGGTTGCCGAACCTGTTCGCGAAATCGAATCACAAATTCTTTCTCCCGCAGTGTGGGAACAAGGCGCGGCGCTGGTCGATCTGTCGATCCAGCCTCGCGTGGAAACCTACGCGATGGGCGATCATCAAGGCGGCGGATTCAAAGAGCCGCGCGACGGCATTATTCCATCGCGTGTGGAATCGATTCCGCATTATGATTCTTCGCGTTCCGATTCTCATGCGCCGATCGGCGTGATGGGTGATCACACGCACGCTGCCGGCGAAGTGATGGTGGGTGTGCGCTACATGTTCATGGAAATGGACGGGATGCGCTACACCGATTCTGCGCATCAACCGGACGCAGTTGTTCGCGGCAGGCTCTACCGTCGAGCCGCTGAACATGACCATGGATATGACCATGATCGATGTGATGTACGCCCCTAGCGACGAAGTGACGCTCTTTCTGATGCCGTCATATATCAAGAAGTCGATGGTGCATCGCAATGCTGCGGGCGTGCGTTTTCGCACGAATGCCGATGACTTTGGTGACACCGCTTTTGGTGCACTGATCAAGGTGTGGGACATCGGGCCCGAGCGCGTACACTTCAACGTGGGTGCCACGGCGCCCACGGGTCATATTGATCTCAAAGACTCCGTGCCTGGTGCGCTGGGTTACACCGAGTTGCCCTATGCGATGCAGACCGGATCGGGCACATGGGATCTCAAGCCCGGCCTGACCTATCAGTGGCAGGGGCAGGGTTGGTCGTGGGGTCATCAGACCATCGGCACCATTCGCGTGGGTCGCAACAGCCATGACTACAGTCTGGGTGATGCGGTCGAAGGGTCGCAGTGGATCGCCGTGCAGGCGGCTCCCACGGTCAGTTTCTCAGCACGACTGCGTGAAACCTGGCAGGATCGGATCGACGGTGTGGACGATGAATTATTGCTGAGCCCTGTCACCGTGCCGACCGCCAGCAATCAGAATCAAGGCGGTTTCCGAGTGGATGCTCTGGTGGGTGTCAACGCGGTCTTGGGCGGAGGCCATCGTCTGGCTGCCGAGTTCGGTGCCCCGATCTACCAAAACGTCAATGGCTACCAGCTCGAGGTGGACTGGCTCGCGACCGTGGCTTGGCAACTGTCATTCTGAGCTGTTTCCTGATGCTTTGATTTTAAAGCCCGGCCTTCTCAGGCCGGGCTTTTTTGATGCGCCTAAAAAACGTATGAAGCTTGAATCATGTGGTTGGGGTGTAGAAACATTAAAGTGCCATTGAGTCATGATTTAACGTATTTTGTCGGCAGGTAAGTATTCTCAGGAAGCCTTCGCAAATCCTCATGGTCGGTCGACGAGCAGGCTCTAGCATGAGGAAGGTGCGGGATTAGCGATTCCACCGCTGGAGTGATTCATCTCATGGGTAACCGTCATCTGAATTTGTGTCTGCCGATGCTCATGGTCCTGGGCATGACAGTCGGGGCTCTGGCTGAGATCGCGATTCCACGCCGGCACGACCGTCCCCCGAATGATCCCTATACCCCGCAGCAGGCCATCGAAAAGATGACGGTGCCTGAAGGTTTCGTCGTCGAACTGGTGGCCGCCGAGCCGGATCTCGTGAATCCCGTGGCGATGTGCTTCGATGAAAAGGGGCGCATCTGGGTGACCGAGAGTCTGGAGTATCCGCGCCGTTCGCCGGGACCGGGTCAGGATCGGATTAAGGTTCTGGAAGACACCGACGGTGACGGCAAGATCGATAAAGTCACGATCTTTGCCGAGGGTTTGAATATTCCTTCGGGCATTGCGGTGGGGCATGGCGGCGTGTGGGTGGCCAATGCGCCCGACCTTCTGTTGATGAAGGATCTCGATGGCGATCTGAAAGCCGATTCAGTTGAAGTGATCGCCACTGGTTTCGGTCGCGAAGACACGCATGAATTACCCAATGCTTTTGTGTGGGGGCCGGACGGTAATCTGTATGGTCTCAACGGCGTGTTCAATCATTGCCATGTGACGCAGGATCTCGACAAGGATGGCAAAGTTGACGACGACAAAACCTGGGACTTCACTTGTGCGATGTGGCGCGTGGATCCGCGCACGAAGAAATTCAATCTGTTTGCCGAAGGCACGAGCAATCCATGGGGCATCGCGTTCAACGAAAACGGCGAAGCCTTTCTCAGCGCCTGCGTGATCGATCATCTCTGGCATCTGAGTGAAACGGGTTATTACCACCGGCAGGGTGGCCCTTATCCGCCTTTCACATGGAAGATCGATTCGATCGTGGATTACCGCCACCAGAAAGCGGCTTACTGCGGCATCGTGTGGTTTGATTCGGATGCGTATCCCGAGGCCTATCGTCGGCGTCTGTTGATGGGCAACATTCACGGCGGTTGTTTGAATGCCGACACGGTGGAGCGCCGCGGCAGTTCTTATCGCGGCACGAGTCAGCCGGATTTTCTGACGGCCAATGATGCATGGTTTATGCCGGTGGCCCAGAAAGTCGGTCCCGACGGCTGCGTGTATGTGCTCGACTGGTACGACCGGTATCACTGCTATCAGGATGCGAATGCCGATCCGAAAGGCATTGATCGCCTGAAAGGTCGCCTGTATCGCATTCGGTATGCCGCCAACCCGCGCGCCAAGACCGTTGATCTCGGTAAGCTCGATGACGATGCGCTGGTCAAGCGCCTCGGTCATCCGAATGTGTACGTGCGCGAAACCGCGCAGCGTCTTCTGGATGAACGCTCCAATCCGGCCACGGTGTCAAAACTCGAAACGGTGGTGCGTGACGCCAAGGCCGATCGACAGGCGCGTCTGCACGCGCTCTGGACGTTGACGGCCGCGCGTCTGCTGAAGCCTGATCTGCATGGTGCGGTACTCGGCGATGCTGATCCGACCTTCCGTGCCTGGGGCGTGCGCGCTGCAGGTAACTTCGGCCAGGTGGATGGCACGATTCGCTCACGCGTGTTGACCATGGCGACCGATCCGGATCCTGCGGTGCGTCTGCAGGTGGCGATTGCTGCACGCAAGCTGCAAGATGTGGATGCCGTGCGCACGCTGATGGATGTGTTGGCGCACAGTCCGGATGATGTGGTGATCCCGCGCGTGGTTTGGCAAAACCT
>CALOAZ010000025.1:0-31451 GCA_942491355.1 uncultured Phycisphaeraceae bacterium | reverse complement strand
GACCCTTCGGGCAAGCTGGTGCGATCATGGGGCACCGAATATCCCGGTGCGCATGGCCTGGAATTAATTCGCGAAGGCGATCAGGAATTCTTTCTGGTGGTCGATGGCGGCTGGATGGTGCGCGGCGACGACGGCAAAGCCAGTCGCGAAGAAGGTCGCGTGGTGAAGATCACGCCCGAGGGAAAACACGTCTTCACCATCGGGCATCCGGTGACTGTGGGCGCTTACGAACCCGGGCAGCGCTTTCAACCCTGTGATGCTGCCTCAGCGCCCAATGGTGATTTGTATGTCTCGGATGGATACGGTTCGCAGTGGGTCTTGCGCTATGACAAGCATGGTCGGTATCTGGGTAAATTCGGCGGACCACAGGATCCCAATCCCGAAGCGCGCCTGAATGGCTCGCATGGCATCTCGATCGACACGCGCGATCCGGCGCAGGTCCGGCTCGTGGTCAGTTCGCGTTCATCGAATCAACTCAAGTGGTTCACGCTCGAAGGCGAATATCTGTGGACGGTCGATCTGCCCGGCGCTTTTGCTGGTCAGGCGGTGATTCACGGCGATCATCTCTATGCCGGTGTGTGCTGGTCGAAGCAGGACGGCACGGGCAAGCGTCTGCCGAATTCGGGCTTCGTGACGATTCTCGATCGTGAAAACCGTGTGATTTCCAATCCCGGCGGCACCGAACCGAAATATCAGGACGGCAAACTGCAACCCATGCATCAGGCCAACGGCACATTCCGCCACGTGCACGATGTGTGCGTGGACCGTGCTGGCCACCTTTATGTGCTGCAGTGGAATGCCGGCGGCGCGTATCCCATCCGACTGCGCCGCATGTGACGTCCAGATGGGCAGAGGCAATGAGGACAGGTGTTGCTCAGAAAAGAATGTGCAAGAAGAGAAATCGGGTCCAAAAGGAATCCGATCATAAGAACGTCTTGATTCGGCATAGAGTCGATTTTAGCTCGGGCGAGCAGCGCGTTATTGGTCGCCATGTTTTCGGATGAACTGCTCGTATGCCTTTGTTGTCTGGCGATAGAAATCTTCAAGTTCGAGAGGAGGCTTCGCATCTCCTGTGACGCGAAGCAATAGCTTGTTTTCGATGTCCACATATTCTCTTTGATATTCATCCTGGTATTTGGCGATGATGCGCGCAAGGTTGTAGCCTTCTTTGTCGAGCTTGCCTTTGACCTCTTGCCAGATTTTTTCCGGGTCAATGGGTTTGTGGTCGCCGCCCTCCACGACGGATGGTGGCGTGGTTTTATTTGCGGCGAGAATTTTAGCGTAAACGGATTCGGGCCAAGTCGCCATGATTTCATTTTTCTTGGCGTGAACGGCTTCGATGTTGATGTTGGCCAGTCGTTTTTTGATTGAATCGGCCAATTTAAGGGCGCGATTGCGCTGGGTTTCTGAGGCACCGTTGATATTGGCATTGATTTCGTTCAGTAGCTGCTCTCCGGTTTCGGCCCAGTGTGCCAAGCTATTCTCAAGCTGTACGTCCAAGAAAATATTTGGGTCGTTGTACTTCGCCCAAGCAGGTTGGTTTGCGGGGCTGGGATCTTCAATGGTCACAATCGTGTCGGCAGACTCCATTTGGTAATTCTGTGTGCCGACATCAATTCGGATTCGGTATTTGCCCGCCGATGGAAAGAGGAGTTTCGGAGATGGGTTGTTCTCGGTGAAGCCGCTGACAAGAACACGATCGGTATGAGTGATTTTTTCGCCAGGCAGGATTTTTACGACGCGCTTGCCCGAAAATTCTCCGGTTAAATCGGATTGTGGTCTTTCCCATTTTTGATATTGCTGGCCGTCTTGAGCAACGCTGATTTCACGCATCGAAGGGTATGGCAGCCATCTTTGTGGTTTATCGCTGCTGTTTTGGATGGTGCATTGAACAACCACGGGCTCGCCAAGCACATAGGTTGGCTTGACGGTTTCGATGGATATCGACCAATGGTCGGCGGCCTGCGTGCGTTTTAATTGATCTGATCTGATGTTTAAATTGAGTTTAACATCGTCTGATTCGCCGATAGAAAGTGCTTGCTTGAAATATAAAATTGAGTATTGGTCTTCGGGGTGACTGGTTGCGATGCACAAGGTGTATTGTCTGGGAAGTTGCCCTGGCCACGAAAAGTGTTTTGGTGTTGAACCTGGAGCCATGACGGAAGAAATCCGCATTCCTTTCGGGTCATACAGTGTGAGCAGGCCGTGGCCCTTGCGATCGCTGATGGATTTCCCATCGATGGACAAGTCGAGCGTGACGGTGTGTCGAGGTGGCAGTGATGCTGGTGCAGGGATCGTTATGTTGAGGTCCGGGCTGATATCGGTCGGCCGGATCAATCGGTAATACCGGAAGTCTGAAATGCCTTTTTGTTCGATGAAGACGAAAAAATCTCGTTTACGATCCACCCCTTTGAGCGTGAACCGACCGCCATCGGTTGTTTGTGTGTCGCGGCGAATCATGGTTTTAACTTTTTTGGGATCCGTCATATTGCGGAGCAGTTGAACAGAAAAATTCGACTCATTGAGCACGGCTGTGGTGAACGGTATTTCCGGATTATCGATGTAGCCAAATGAAATAATGCAGTCGGCGGGTTTGCCATCGGTGGTTTTGACTTGGCCGGTTAGCTCTTGTCCCCCAAAAGCGGGAGTGTTCGCTATCGCGAAGAGGGAGCATACGCATATGAGCATTGCCATTCGATCAAGGTGCGCAATGTGGTTGGTCGCCATGGATATCTCGCCTTAATTGCATGCCGCGCTATTGGTGGTGGAGGCGAAAGGCTGGCCCTGCTTTCGTGCGATGTGAGACTCAATCCTTATGGCCATAAGTGTGTGCATGGCGGTGCGATAGAGTAATTAGCTGTGCGGATTCCAATTGGTGAGTCTGGGCGAATCAGAGTCTGTTCAGTTTAAGTTGTTAAGCGTGTGGTAATGAGACTGCGATCGAGTCGCGACTTGAGTGCTGGGTCTCATTATCAGCCTCCAAACTAATTTTATTTTCAAAAAGATCGGCATATTAACCGCGGAATTACTTGTGCAATCGGCCAATCCAGGCCTGATATCCTAGATCTTTCACTGTAAACGAGATTGAGTTGGATATGAGGTTGTAGAACAATGCGTCTGGGGTTTCTTTTTTCGGATTTGCTTTAGTAAATGCTTCAATCTTCTCGGCCCATGTTTTGCCAGGTGCCGATCCTTGGATGGTCGCAGAGTAAGTCGCGGGACGAGTCAGATCCCAGATGGCGTTCAGCCGAAAAGTTTGCGTGAACATCTCGCCCGGATTGAGTTTGATGCTTTCGGCAGCCGCGCGAATCTGGCTGGCTTCTCTCACTCGCGTATGTTGGATGTACCGGGCTTCCCGATCGACTTCTCCAGATTCGTCTTCGAGATCTTCATCGGCGATGGGCTTGTCATCTGCGTCCTTGATCACAACATCATCTTGGACAATGAATCGATAGGCCAAAGGTAGCCAATTGAGCTTGATGGTCATGGGTGCATCGGACGTATTTTGCCGAGTGATCGTTAGCAAAATTGGCTCACCAACGTCGTAGACATCTTTATCTGTTGAGATTGCGAGCTGTTGGCCTTCGGCGATCTTTCCCCAGGCCTTCACCTCAATCTTGCCGATGACAGGCGCACCTAGAGAGCGTCCATTTGGCAAGTTTTCATTGTTCGCAAATGTAATGGCTGTGAGGGCCATAAGGCCTGCAGTGACGATCGTGGTTAATGCTGGTCGCATGTATTTCATGATTTTGTTTCCAGGTGCAATCGTATTACGTGGTAGAGAGACTTATGGGTTGTTCGCAATTCCTTGTTAATTTCTCGCCCTTAAAACCCTGTCCCAATCAGGGTACATGGCTTTAGCAGGGAGAGGTCGCAGGAGAATCGGCACAGGGGCGATTTCCATCGGCTCTGGCTCGTCATTTGCAACGCTCCATACCGTGGCGTCTCCCTTATCTCGCTCAGCTCGTCCTTGCCAACCCCAGCCGTATTTGAATAAGGGGACCCACTCAGCTTGATTTTCTGGAATATCTTCGCCATTGAGTCTGATCGGACGGAAAATAAGCCAAGTTTCGAATCTGTCACTGGCTATCACACTTGATGCCAACCTTTTATTAATACTGGTGAGTTGCTGGTTAGGCGAGTCCCACAGTCGTGCTCGTGGGCCATTGTTATTCGCGGCAGGAAGCACGTCTGAAAAATCGGTTGGGGCTGGAAAGTCGTTGTCTAGCCCAGGCGTATTCGCGAGAACAACCGTCCTCCCCTTTGGAGTAACCCTAGCTCTATAGGGCGTAGCAACCTGTGCCCATCGAAACTCTCCTTCTGCATTCTCAGGCTGCTGTAATTCATCGCCACGAAGAATGATGCCGACCCATCGGTTTTGTCCTTGAACCAATCCATTGTTTCCTGGCATTTCAAAAGTATCCCCAACGCTTAGACGAATGCCGGCCTGTTGTATTCCGGTTTGGTCAAAAATATTTCGGATATCAACGGTACTGGGCATCGAAGCCACAGGCGTTGCCCCTGGCTCGGCATTGTTAAATCGTGTGAATACTTCGAATGGGACTCCATCAAATTCTAGTTTATAAGTCAGCCTTCGCATTGGGTCCGGTTGGGGGCGTTGCGATGGGTTAATTGGCATGTCCAGTCCGACCCAATGAAACTTGATTTGATCGAGCTTAAGTGTGCCTTGTTTAAGCTCAATGGGCTTGCCTGACGAATTAGTTACCTTGAAGTCTTCCAGATGTTTGTGCGTCACTGCCCAGAGCCCGTTTTTTACATATCTATTTTGAATGCGCTTGGGTAGTTCCGGCAAATAATCTCGCACAACATTGATCTTATGGCCCACAACACCATCGTGAGTTTGGTGTGTGATGTCATTGCGTTGCCCTGGGGTAACTCGAAGAATATTGAGATCGATCACCGTAATGTTCACTAAGTCTGGGCAGGCCCCCTTGGAGTAAGTCAGTGACAGGCTAGTGCCTTGGTATTCGCTACTTCGATTGATGCCCTCTAGCCATAATTCCTTCGGGAATTTCGCAACGGTCTCTGTGTAGGGTAGAGTTACCAATTTACTGTGGTCACCTTTAGTTTTTTCTGTCCATACACGGATTGTTCCAGCGCCTTTCGGTGCGGCAAGTGTTAATTTCTCGCCAGCTTCTAAATTTTCGTGCTTGGTTTCAATCAAGACTAAATCATTCTCGTCGTTGGACCAGTCGATCAAAGGATTCTTAATGATCTTTCGGATTTCGGTGTTGTCTGGTTGGTTGTTAAAGTCATCATCATCCGTGTTCAGTAAGACAAAAGCGCCGGGGTCAGTCTCATGCGGCGCCTTCGAAGATTTATCTTCCGCTTTGCCCTGAACGACCAAATCAAGGTTGATTCCGCTGGCAATTGCGGGTTGGTCTTTCGGATTGTATTTCACACTGCCTGTACCGCTACTGCCGGCTGCGCCATCTTGCTCGGCTTTAAAGCTGTAGTTGCCGGCTTTATTGATTTTGACAGTGATGCTTGTGCTGTTCTGGCCGCCTGCGATTTCGCTATTGCTATGGGCGCCTGAAACGCCAGATCCACTTGGGCTGATTGGTTCTCCGTCAACCGTGAATTTGACCTTTACCTTCACATCGCTTGGGACTGCGGGGTCAACTATGGCGATCACATTGACTTCATCGCCTACGCAGGCCACGGGGGGGTCAACTTTGACGGAGATCGTGCCTTCAGCGTGGAAAGTAGCGGTGCCTTCCCAGGTCGGAGGCTTGCCAGGGCCATCAGCGCAGCTGTATGTACCTTCAAACTTCCCTGTGTGTTCGCCGATGAAATCACTTGGAACAATGACAGTGAATTTAGGTGCGGAGCCCTTCCAGTTGCCGGCAATGACATTGCCGGTCAATTTGCAGTCGTAGGGTTTTGGGTTCACGTTGAGTTCGAGTACGTCCCCACGATTCACCAGCCCGTAATCCACAGCAAAGCTTGTGCTGGGTTCGGGTACCGTTACTGATTTGGTTTGGCTCGCCGCCGGATCAGCGGCGATTGCCACGACACGAATCGCCAATAAAGCGACCCCGGTCAATAGAAGCATTGTGATGAAAGCGATTTTGCCTTTCGACATCCTTAACCCCTTCACTTTTCCATGTGGCGAAGAAAATTCTTCGCTCCGATTTCCATCCAGGTTCCTTTGGCCACGCTGGCGAGTTCGATGAACGCCTCGCGGGCTTCGGGAATCTTGTCGGCTGAGTAGTAGTGTTGGCCCAGGTACATCAGGGCGCGTTTGCCCAGATCGTTGTTGCTGTTGCGCTTGTAGACGCTTCTGAGTAGTTTGGCCTTCTGATCAATGCCTGGCACGAGATCGGCAAGGATTGTGATCGCTCTGGGCCAAGAGGGCGTGTTGGCGTATTCGTCTTTCATGAACCGCTCAAGAATCGTCTTGCCTTGCTCGGCATCGCCACTAAGGCAGGCGCCTGCACCGATGGCGTATTCCAAGTAAGCCTTCTCATTGAAGCTCATGACATCGTCGAATCGCTTCTGAAGTGATCGGTATCGACGCAGGGCTTCATCCCACTGCTCCATTTCGAAGTAGAACTCCGCGATCATCAGTAGGGCGCGGCGCTCGGGCGGGAACTGGGCGAGTTCGGGTTTGGTCGCGTAGAGACGTCCGGCCTTGTAGCCGTCGCGGAGCCGCAAATAATTGCTGGGCATATTGCGGACGGTCATCGCTCGATCAGCTTCATCGACTTCGGTGATGATTTCGATATCAGCCAGGGCGAGCTTCTCTTGGCCGAGCATGAAGTGGCAGAGCGATCGCCGGGTCTGCGCCATCATGCGTTGATAATCGAGATACCAGGGCGTGGTTTGTCGATTGACGATGGCGCCGGGTTTGGGCTCTCGCCAGACGATGTTGCCCCATCCGGCTGATCCCTTCATTTCTTTCGGGGCTGCCGTCACGCTCTCGGCTTTGCTTGGAACCTGAAAGCGATCCAGGTTGCGATCTGACTTGCGGATCGAACTGCACCAGTCGATAGCCTGCGTGTAATGGCGCATGGCCTTGGTGGGCGCCTGGCCTTCTTCGAGTGCGATGTCGCCCATCAGGATGTAGGCTTCGGCGGTATAGAGCCGGAATGGATTGTTCTTCGTATAGAGGCCAAGGCCCGCATAAGCTTTGGCAAAGTTGCCGGTGCGGGCCATGCATTCAAGGCGGTAAAAACGTGAGGCCTCGGCATACACATCGCTGATCGGCAAGCGGAGCAATGCTTCGGGGTCGAATGCTTTGGCTTGAAGCACATCGGCTGCGGTCATATTTGAGTTTTTATTGCGGTCGGCCAGTTCGATGATCTGGTCATACAGTCGTAATGCGGTCTCATTCTGATCGGCAAAACGGGCTTTTTGGGCGCCTTCATACAGGGCGAAGCCAAGGCCGTATTTGATGATGGATAAGATCACTTCGATCTCATCGCGCTTGGCAATGAGGCGCTCGCGGTGTTGGCTGGCGATTTGGGCGTCGAGTTCCTGTCGGAAGTCATACGCTCTGCGGCGCGTCGTGATGCCTGCTTTGGGCAGATCATCCAAGGTCTGGATCGAAAAACGAATCCAGTCATAAGCCTGATCAAATCGGTTGAGCGACACCAGGGCATCGCTCATGCCCTCGGCGGCAAACACGCGAGATAATGCGTGGCTAGCTAGTCCCACGCGGTTATAGATCTCAAGAGCAGGGGGCGCGTGCATGGGGCCAAGGCGAGACAAGCCGTCTGCAACGGCGAGCTGGCAGGCAAAAGACTTGGTGGCCAGTGCCTCGGGCGTCGGTAGTGTTTCCAGAGTCTTTTCTAGAAGCGATTGTCGAGCTTCGACGTGATGGATGCGAAGCCAGAGTGCATCACTGAAGATTTTGCCTTCGGCATTCGCGGCGGGGTCTTCATCCAGTTCAGCGAGGTGCTCTGCAATCTTGACAGCCTTCTTGCGCTGATGGGTGAGCAGTTCTGCCACGCCATTGTGAAAGTAATGGGCGGCTTCGGCCTGCAAGACAGAAACCTTGGGATCAGCGGTGAGTGGGGCGGCTTCGGTGCCGAGGCCTTTACGCTCAAGTTGTGGTTGGATGGGAGCAGCTTGCCGCGGTTTATCGGCATTGATCTGTGGTGCAGGCGTGAGGACCTGCTTGCGGGCTTCGCGTGTGGCTTGGGCCTCTTGCTGGGCCAAGCGACGAAGAGCGCCGGGTACATCAAAGATGTCGCTGGCCGAGCATGTGTTGGCTGCGAACGTTCCGCCCCACAGGCAGATCACTACAAGGGCGATGGTGCATCGAAGTTTGGAGGCAAGTGATTTCATACCCGGCGGTTGATGAGGTGGGGAGCGGTAACACCGCTGGGCCGGTTGTACGGCCATACCCCGAATCATTCATATTTATCACCAGGGCCCGGACTAGGGGGCAGGGTGGACCTCATATGCTAGCGATTCATTCCTTGAGATCAACAGAGAGCAGTAATGGGTTTGTAGGGGAAACACACCGGGTAATTTGACGCAGAACGCGTACGCAAGTTCATTATTGGGCCAAGTGTGATTTCAGGCCGTCACTGCGAGCTTCAGGCATTTGTAATTCCCCAGATGCATTCGTTACGGTTTTTCCAAATCTTGTCGTGGAACATGGCGATTAATTGGTTTTATATAAAGCGACTTTCGTAGAAAAGTTGACAGCCCCCGGAGGTTGTAGATGCCGACGTATTCACCGCAGGTGCCTCTATCCAGTTCGATCGGCGTTCTTAAGATGTTCTATGATATGCTTATTCCGCAGGAAAGACCGTGTCTGACTCTCCGACTGACATTTCCGAATACGACGCCATGATCACGCGCGTGCGCGGCGGTGATGATGCGGCAGTGACCGAATTGGTGGAGCGTTACGAAGCGGCCATTCGCCGTTCGGTTCGTGCTTTTCTCGGGCCGTTGCTGCGGCCTTATGTGGATTCGACTGATATTGCGCAGTCGATTTATGTCGCGCTGGTGGCTGGTCTGCGCGAAGATAAATTCGATGTCAGTCAGCCGGAGCAACTGGTGGCGCTGGCCACCAAAATGGCCAAGCGCCGCGTGGCTGATCACTGGCGTCGGCATGCGCGGCGCGAAAAACTGCTCAGTGACGGCGTGGCACGCGGCGATTTGACGGCATTGATGCAGTCCGCCACCGGGCCGGAGGATGATCCGGCTCGTATTCTGGATCGCGCCGAGCGCGTTGAACGGATGCTTGAAGAACTTGAAGATCTGGATCGTCGGGCGCTTGAATTGCGTCTGCTCGGTCATAGCACGGCAGATGCCGCTCACGCTCTGGGCGTCGCCGACAATCTGTTGCGGGCGCGGCTCAGTCGACTGCGCCAGCGCCTGAGAGATTCGGATCTGTGGTCGGACTGGTTGTAACGGCGCGCCATCGCCAGAGCGTGTCGGCCTCGCTGTTGGTCAGCAGTGAATCGCCATCGGGCGTGAAGGCCACCGGGCCTTTCATGCCGGGCAGCGTCGCGAGTGATAATCCCGTGGCCACGTCCCAGAGCTTGACTTCACCCGGAAGCAGATCATCGCCCATCGATCCGGTGCCCGATGCGAGCGTGCGCCCGTCGGGTGAAAACATCACCGACCATATGGCATGCGAGTGACCGCGCAGGAGAGAGCGCGGGGTCCAGGTCTTTACCTCCCACAAGACGAGCGTGCTGTCGACCGATCCGGTGGCGCACAGTTTGCCATCCGGTGAAAAGGCGATGCACTCGATGGGGCGATCGGAGATAGTTTCAATTGTGCGCCATGGGCCTTGATCACCGGGACCCACGTGCAATTTTCCATCGGCACCGCCGAACACCAGCGCGCCATCCGGAGAAAGTGCCGAGGCTCTGATCGGTCCATCGGGCGCGCCGACGGGTTGCGCCTTGCCCCGCCATTGCAGTGCCAGTTGTGGACCATGCAGATAAGCGACTTCGGAATTCGGTTGCGCCGCGAGCGCGGTCACAGCTTGTTTGGGATGCAGATTTTCGACTTCTGCGCCATCGGGCCACGACCAGGCGCGCACGCGATCGCTTGCAATGGCCAGCAGTGTTTTGCCCTGTTGCAAAAAGGCCAGGCGATGGGTACGCGAAGAGGAAGCGATTTCAGCGTGTCGCAGGCCATCAAGTGAACTGACGCGTAGATTGCCCGAGCCGCCGGCAACCACCGACTGTCCATCCGGCGATACGGCGATCGCGAACATGGAGCGAGCGTGTTGTTCCAGCGCCATGGGATTGGCGGCTGAGGGATCCAAGTTCCAGAAGCGCACGGTGCCGTCGCCGCCGGCCGTGACCAGTTCTCGACCGTCGGGCGACAGCGCCATGTGCCATACGTCATCGGAATGCGCCGCGGCGGCACGACCGGGTGTGCCTTCGGGCAGATGCCATCGGCGCAGCGTTTTATCCGAACCCGCCGTGAACAGCGTGGTGTTGTCGGCCGAGAAGGCCAGTGCGGTGGTGCGATGGTTCGGCACGCGCACGGTGGTTTGCCGCATGCCGGTGTTTGCATCGAAGACCAAAGCGCCCAGCGCGTTGGCGGCCACGGCGAGATGCCGACCATCCGGTGAGAAAGTCACCATGCGCACGTTGGTTTGTTCGATGAAGACTTCCCAGAGACGCGAACCCGAATGGACGTCATAAAGCTGCAGCGTGCTGTCGCCGCAGAGAGCCAGGCGCGATCCATCCGGCGCATAGCAGATGGCCGAAGCACGTTTCAGACCCGAGTCAATGCTCTGCGCGGGCCCGAGGGGATCAAGCGCCCAGAAACGGATCAGGCCATCATGGCCCACCGTGGCCAGTTGATCGGAGGATGGATCAGCCGCCACATGACGGGCGATATCCTGATGAGCATGCCACGAACCAAGAAGCGTTTTTTGTGAAGCATCCCAGATGAACAGCGCTCCGCCGTCGCCCACGGCGGCCACGTACTGACCCGTGCGCGAAAAGCAGACGCTGTGAATCAAATGGTTCAGGCCGGTGTATTGCGCCAGAAGTTTGCCCGTGGCCGCATCCCACCGTTTGACGATGCCATCGCGCCCGCCGGTGATGACCGATCGGCCATCCCGGGCATACGCGGCACCAAAGACGGTGGCGGGCTGGTCCTGAATCACACGCCGTTCACCATGGCATAACGATTCAAACAAGCGCCAGGTGAATTCGCGCAATTCAATCGGACATCGCGCCGGATCATTCAACAAGGTCAGCGCGCGATCCGGGTCGCGCTGCCAGAGCGTGTCGACCTGCGCGAGTTGCAGGGCGTAGGCTGATCGTCGCGCCGCTTCGAGTTGATCTTCCACCAGACGGGTTTGCTGTTCGGCGTGCGCTCGTTGAAGTTGTGCTTCGGTGGTGGCCTCGCGCAACTGACCGACGTACCACATGCCGGTGACCAGCACCGAAACCGGAATCAAAAACAGCATCGCGCCGGTGAGAGCCCGTGCCGGATGACGTCGCGCCCATTTGACCGCGCGTTCCGGCAGACCGATGGGGCGCGCGTGAATGGGTTCGCCGCATGAAAAACGATGGAGATCCTGAGCCAGTGCTTCGGCGTCGGCATAGCGCCGTGCCGGATCTTTTTCGAGACAGCGCAGGGCGATGGTGCTCAAGTCGCGCGACACACGCACGCCGGGGCGTGTGGGAGGATCTACTTCTCGATTCAGCACGAGGTTCACGGTTTCGAGCGGAGAATCCGCCAGGAAGGGCGGGCGTCCGCTGAGCAGTTCATAAAGGATGGCGCCCAGGCCGTAGACATCGGTCGCAGGGCCGACCGGATGATCCGGGCGCAATTGTTCGGGCGCGGCATAGGCGGGCGTGCCGCGAATCGCTTTTTCCTGAGGCGCATGTGTGGATCGTGAAAAACCGAAATCCGTCAATCGGGGGCGCTGCTGGTCATCGATGAGAATATTGCGCGGCGTGAGATCGCCATGGAGGATGTTGCGCTGGTGACAATGGTGAATGGCGCGGGCGAGTGTTTCCACCAGAGCGGCGGCATCGTGCTGTGCCATGGGATCGCGATCGAGTCTGGCGGCAAGGGTTTCGCCTTCAATCCATTCCAGCACCAGATAGGGGCGACCCTCCGGGGTGACGCCTGTTTCATAGAGATGCACCACGTTCGGATGGGCCAGCCGTGCCATCGCCGAGGCTTCTTCGAGGGCCAGACGTGGAGCATCAGTGGTGATGTTCAAGAGTTTGAGTGCGACGTCGTGCCCGAGCTTTTCGTGGCGGGCGCGATACACGATGCCGCGTCCACCCTGGGCCACGCGCGCGATCAGCGCGTAGGGGCCGAGTCGTGCCACCGAAGCCGGAAGAGCCGGCGCGGTTTCGGAAAAGCCGCTGGCGCGCAGGGCATCATGCACGTGAAACTGATCGCGCAGAGCCTGAGTCCATCGCGGAAAGCGTTTGATCAGATCATCGCGATCCGGTGGCTGCCCCAGCGCCTCGCGCGTGACGTATTCGCCATAGATCACTTCGATGGCGGTGGCTTCGGTTTCAAACAGGATCGGGTGCGCGGCGAAAACCGTTTCGGCGCTGACGGTTTCGCCGGCGCGCAGGCGCTGTTCAAGATCGGCGCAGGCGCGACGCAGCAGGCGCTCGGTCGTGGTTTCGGGGGTCGGTTCGGACATGGCGTGTGGCCATCATAGGGCGAAAAACAGACGGAATCGCCGAGGCGAGGCATCTCTAATGCCTTGGGAATGCTCAGGTTCACCGATTTTCAACCCAGGCGTGCGGTCCGGGATGGATATGACGATGTAAGGGTGGCGGCTCGGAAGGCTGCCCTCAACTGGAGGCAACCACACAATGGGGCATGGCAGAATATGGATCGGAGCGGTATGCATCCTGAGCGGTCTTGCTGCATGGGCGCCGGCCGCCAACCCCGAAGTGCTCGAAGGTTTTCTGGAACAGCATTGTTACGACTGCCATGGCGGTGGTGTGACCAAGGGTGGTCTCGACCTCGAAAAGCTTGCCTTTGCGCCCGAAGACGCCGAAACCCGCGCGACATGGGTGAAGGTGCACGATCGACTTGCGGCCGGTGAAATGCCGCCGGCCAAAAAACCGCAACCCAAACCTGATGAGGCTCAAGCCTTCCTGGCTTCTTTAAGCAAACCTCTGATTGCAGTTGAGCAGAAGCGCTACGCCGAACAGGGGCGTACGGTTTTGCGCCGATTGAATCGGGTGGAGTACGAATACACATTGCGCGACTTACTGGCATTGCCGCAACTGGATATCAAAAACATGTTGCCGCCCGATGGCAGTGCCGAAGGTTTTGACAATCAGGCCGAGGCGCTCGAATTGTCCTACGTGCATCTGGCCCGTTATCTCGAAGCGGCGGATGCTGCGCTCGAATCAGCCATGGTGCTCGGGCCCAAGCCCGAGAAAAAAACATGGGACATTCCCGCGCTGCAGGCGGGTCGCATCGGGCAGGTGGCCGACAAGGGCAAAGAAGCGGTGCGCATCGGTGACGCCGTGGGCTTGTTGCGCCAGCCCAATTCAGCGCAGACACCCTGGTGGATCGGCAAATTCAAGCCTGAAGCTGATGGTATCTATCGCATGAAGGTCAAAGCCTTCGGATTTCACTGGAATGCCGGTCAGGTCGAAAAAGCCCGACAGACGCATGTGGTTTCGATCTATGCCAGTTCGGGAACATCGGTCAGCCGCTGGTTGCATTCGGCCGATGTGTCGCGCGATCCGGCAAAGCCCACGTTGATCGAGTTCGAAGCCTATGTGCGAAAAGGTGAGCAGGTCTTCATCGAGCTGGTCACGATGGATGACCGTAATCTGGGCAAGACCGAGATGAAGGATTACGTGGCGCCCGGTGTGGCCATCGAACGCATCGGTGTTGAAGGCCCGCTGGTTGCCGAGTGGCCCCCGGCGAGCTACCACGCCTTGTTTGAAGCTCTTCCGGTGGTGGCCTGGGATGAAGCCAGCGGCCTGGCGCCTCCACAGGCGGGATCCTCGCCCGGAGCGCAAAAAAAATCCGCCCCGGTGTTCTGGAGGGTGCAGTCTGCGCAACCTGAAGAAGATGCGCGTCGGTTGCTCAAGTCATTCATCGAACGAGCCTGTCGTGGATCTGCCGATACCGCCATGCTTGAACGTTGTTTTGCGATCGTGAAGACCGAGCTCGATCACAAAGTCTGTTTTCAGGATGCCATGCGCGCCGGATATCAGGCGGCACTGTGTTCACCGCATTTTCTGTTTTTTAACGAGACGCCCGGTCGATTGGATGCCGATGCTTTGGCGTCGCGCCTGTCTTATTTTCTCTGGAAATCCCTGCCGGATGCGGAACTTCTGGCTGCGGCGCGACGCGGTGATTTGAACAAGTCTGATGGGCGTCGCGCTCAGGTGGAGCGCCTGCTGGCCGATGAACGATCTGACCGATTCATTGCCGATCTGCTGGGGCAGTGGATGGATCTCAATCGGATCACGTTCACGCAGCCGGATGAAAAGCTCTATCCGGAATTCGATCTTCTTCTGCAGGAATCGATGGTTCTGGAAAGCCATGCGACGTTCCGGCGCATGCTGGATCTGGACCAGAGTGTGATGCGTTTGATCGATTCAGATGAATTGATCATCAATCAGCGGTTGGCCGAGTTGTACGACATCGAAGGCGTGGAGGGTGTGGCGATGCGTCCGGTGAAACGTCCGGCGCGCAGTCCGCGCGGCGGATTTCTCACGCAGGGTGCGGTGATGGTGGTGACGGCCAACGGCACCAACACGTCACCGGTCACGCGCGGTGCATGGGTACTCGACCGCATGCTCGGGACGCCGCCGCCCAAGCCGCCGGCCAATGTGCCGGCCATCGAGCCTGACATCGAAGGCGCGACCACCATTCGAGAGCAATTGGCGCAGCATCGCGATAATGCCGCCTGTCGATCCTGTCATGCGATGATCGATCCGCCGGGTTTTGCACTCGAAAGTTTCGATGTGATGGGTGCCTGGCGCGATCGCTATCGCTCGCTGGGCAAAGGCGACAATGTCATGGGCGAGATCAAAGGGCGCAAGCCGCGCTTCAAACTTGCCATGTCGGTGGATTCCACGGGGGCGATGGCAGACGGCCGTCCGTTCAAGGACATCCAGGAATTCCGAAAATTGCTGTTGAGTGATCGGCGACAAATTGTGCGCAATGCGGCGCAGCGTCTGCTGGCTTATGCCACTGGTGCCGGTGTGGGTTTTGCAGACCGCGCGGGCGTGGAAGCCGTGCTCGATCAGGTGGCCGACAAAAATGACGGATTGCGATCCATGGTGCAGGCTGTGGTGGCGAGTCCGATTTTTCAAACAAAGTGAGCGTGCCGGAATGAAAAACGTTTTTACGGTTTCGAAAAAGAGCATTCACCGTCGTGCCTTTCTCAAGGCATCGGGTGTCTGTCTCGGTCTGCCTTGGCTGGATGCCATGATGCCGGCCTTTGCGGCATCGCGCGCGGGCGAGCCGCCGCGCCGCATGCTCAACATCTGCACGAACATGGGCATGATTCCGCGCTACTGGTTTCCGGAAGGCAAGGGCACCGATTACAAGGCCAGTGATTACTTGAAAGAGCTCGAGCCGCATCGCAAAGACTTCACGGTCTTTTCCGGTGTGTCGCATCCGCAGGTCGACGGCGGACATCATGCTGAAATCTCGTTTCTGACTGCAGCACCGCATCCGGGGCAGAGCGGTTTTCGCAATACCATTTCGCTGGATCAATACGTGGCCGAACGTGTGGGCGACCAGACGCGCTCCCTATTTGGCGCTTCAGGTGGGTGTGGAAGACAAGGTGGGGATTTCTTGGACAGCCGGTGGCGTGATGATTCCGCCGGAGCGTCAAGCCTCGGCGGTGTTCAAGAAGTTGTTTGTGCGCGGTTCGGAGTCGAGATCGCGCCCCAGATGAACCAGTTGCACATCGGGCGCAGGCATTCTGGATGCCGTCTCCGAAGATGCGAAAGGTTTGACGAAACAGTTGGGCACAGCCGATCGACGCAAGGTGGATCAATATTTTGATTCGGTGCGCGAAGCCGAGCGCCGTTTGGCCAAGGCGCAGGAATGGCAGCAGCAGCCCAAGCCCAAAGTCAGCGTGGAAGCCCCCAAAGACATCAATGATCCGCGCGAACTGATTCCCAAATCGACCTTGATGTACGACATGGCTCGCCTGGCCTTCGAAACCGATTCGACGCGCACCATTTCGATTCTGATCGACGAGAATCACAATCCGAAGGTGAATCTGCCCGGCGTCAACGAGGGGCATCACGGCCTGACGCACGCCCTCTGGCATGCGGAAAAATCCCAGGAACTCAAAACCATCGAGGCCGCGCAAACGCGTGTGTTCGGTGATTTGCTCAGAAACTTGAAGGCCGTCAAGGAATCCGGTCAGACGTTGTTGGACCGCACGATGGTGCTGTATGGTTCGAACCTCGGCAATGCCGCGAGTCACGACAACAAAAACATGCCGGTGCTGATCGCAGGCGGCGGCTTCCGTCATGGACAGCATCTGGCCTTTGATCAAAAGCACAACGAGCCGCTGGCGAATTTGTACGTCAGCATGCTGCAGCGTTTGGGTATCGAAACCGATCAATTCGCCTCGGGCAAGCGCACCATGCCGGGATTGGAATTCGCCTGAGTCGCAAGAAATCTTTCCGATCGGACGTTGCAATCGGGGACTCCTGCGCCGATCAAAGATCGGGTGTGTGTTCGGCCATGCAGCGACGAAAAGGGCTCATTCATTGTTGAGGGTCTTGTCGACATCTCACGTCCGACGTCCATGGCGTGTGCTTGCCATGTTGGGCACGATGATTCTGGTCGCGCCTTTGCAGGCTCAGCAGGGCGATCGCGAAGATGAACCACAAAGTGCGCGACCGGCGCATCTGAATCCGCCGGCGTCTCCCGCGCTCACGCCTCAGCAGGCTTTGGCGAGCTTCCATCTGGCCGAACCCGATTTGAAGCTGGAGTTGTTTGCCTGCGAGCCGATGATTCAGGATCCGATCGCGATGTCATTCGATGAAGCGGGTCGCGCCTGGGTGGTGGAGATGCGCGGCTTCATGCCGGATCTCGAAGGCAGTGGCGAAATGGAGCCGGTGGGTCGCGTCTCGGTGCTGGAAGACACCGATGACGATGGCCGCGCCGATCGATCCACCGTTTTTCTCGACGGCCTGATCTTGCCGCGCGCCGTGGCACCGGCGCACGGCGGGGCACTGATCGCCGATCACGATCGTCTTCTGTTTGCCCGAGACACCGATGGCGATGGTCGCGCCGACGATGTGCAGGTGGTGGATGAAGCCTATGCCGAAGACGGCAACGTCGAACATCGTGCCAACGGCTTATGTCGCGCGATGGACAACTGGTATTACAACGCACGATCCACCAAGCGCTATCGCTTCGTCGATGGCCGATGGATCTGGCAGCGCACCGAACGGCGCGGGCAGTGGGGCATCAGTCAGGATGATTTCGGGCGATTGTACTACAACTACAACTGGGATCAGTTGCGCACCGATACCGCTTCGCCGAATGCTCTGATGCGCCACCCGCATCACGAACCGACCACCGGGTCGAATGCGGCGGTGGCCCTGTCGCAGCGCGTGTTTCCGGTGCGCATGGGCACCGGCGTGAATCGCGGTTACCGGCCCGGCGTGCTGGATGAGCGCGGTTATCTGACTCAGTTCGCTTCGGCCTGCGGGCCGCTGATCTATCGCGGCGATGCGCTGGGCGCCGACTGGGTCGGCAACGCGATGGTGTGCGGCACCGGCGCGAATTTGGTGAAGCGCAATCGGATCACGCAGACCGGTTTGAATCTATCTGCGGTCGATGTTTATCCGGATCGCGAACTGCTGGCATCGACCGACGAACGGTTCCGGCCGGTGAATCTGGCGAACGGTCCGGACGGCGCTCTCTACATTGTGGACATGTATCGCGGCGTGATTCAGCATCGGGCGTTCATGACCACGTATCTGCATCGCGAATCTGAAGAACGCCGACTGGCAGTGCCGGTTCACATGGGACGCATTTACCGATTGACACGCCAAGGCACGACGAAGCGCACGCGCTGCGATCTGGCATCGGCCGCAAACCAGGATCTGATCGCCGCATTGCAGCATGCCAACGGTTGGGTGCGCGATACCGCGCAGCGCCTTCTGGTGGGGCGAGCCGATCGTTCAGTGGTTCCGGCGCTCATTCAGTTGGCGCAATCGGACAAAGACCCGCGCACGCGAACGCATGCCTTGTGGGTGATCGAGGCGTTGGGCTCGAGTGATCTCCAGGCGTTTCTGCCTTTGCTGGATGATCCGAGTGTCTCGCTGGTGGCGCAGGCGGTGCGCGTGATGACGCGCCTCGCCGGTGATCAGAAGGCCATGCTCTTTGACGCGCTGAATCAACATCTTGCCACGGCACCGATTGAAGTGCGTCTCGAAATCATGCTGCCGCTTGCCTGAACTGGACGCCGATCGAGCGGTCGGCGTGTTGGCACATCAGATGATTCAGGATGCCGCTGATCCCCTGATGCGCGATGCGGCGATCAGCGGGATGCAGGGCCGCGAATTGGCATTGATCGAGCAAGTGCGGATGGCTTTGCCTTCTGTCGGACTCACCCTGTGGGTCGAGGCACTGAGCAGCGCAACGACGGCATCGCGCCGGCCCGAGGTGATTGATGCGTTGTTGGCACATCTGGCCACGTCGAACCCCGGATGGTTTGAGCAAGCAGTCCTTGCAGGGATGTCGCTGCGCCTGATGGCGGATGAAGGTGAACCGTTGAAGCTTGCGCAGCCCCCGGCGGTCTGGGCGCATCGCGCTGCCTACGGAGCCGATGCCGCACCGCGCTTTGAACAAATCGCCGTCGCCATGGCTTGGCCTGGTCATCAGCCGGTCAAGTCGGTTGCGGCGCGGGCCTTGCGCCCGGCCGAATTGAAGCAGTTTGCTCAGGGGCGATCCATCTATGCGACCACCTGCGCCGCCTGCCACGGTGCGGATGGGCGGGGCATCAAGCCGTTGGCACCGCCGCTGCGCCGTTCGGAATGGGTACTCGGATCGGCCGACCCGCTGATCCGAATTACGCTTCACGGCATGGAGGGTGCCGTTCAAGTGGGCGGTGTGCAGTATCATCCACCGGATGTGTTGCCGGCCATGCCGCCGTTGACGGCGATGAATGATGCGGATCTGGCCGCCACACTGACCTACGTGCGCCGCGCCTGGAGCCATGGGGCCGAACCGGTATCGGCGAAAGAAGTCGGGCGTGTACGGGCACAAACCGCCGGCCGCACGCAATCGTGGACCGACGCGGAATTGCGTCCGACATTGAATCAGCACTGAACGAAAGGAAGTTCATGGATTTGAAAGACAAAGTCGCCCTCGTGGTGGGCGGTGGCAGCGGCATTGGCCTGGGCATTGCGAAGTCGCTTGCGGCCGAAGGCTGCCGTGTGGCGCTGGCGGGTCGTACGCAGGCCACGCTCGATACTGCCGCGCAAGCGCCGGCGTTCGGCGGCAAGGCGCTGGTCCGAGCCTGCGATGCCACCGATCGCACTTCGGTGAAGGCGATGTTCGAATGGCTCACGCAATCGGCCGGTGCGCCCGACATTCTGATCAACAGCCAGGGCACCAATGTCGCGAAGCGCATGTTCGCCGATGTCGACCCCGAAGATTTCGACCGTGTGATGGATGCCAATACGACGGCCGTATTCAACACCATGCTGGCGGCGATTCCCGGCATGAAAGCCAAGGGCGACGCGCTGATCATCAATGTGGTTTCGGTGGCGGGCATTCGCGCCCTGAAACTGGCGGGTCTGCCGTATTGCGTGTCGAAGGCTGCCACACGCACCATCGGCGCATTCGCCAATCAGGAACTGGCCGAATTCGGTATTCGTGTGACCAGCGTGTATCCCGGCGAAACCAACACGCCGATTCTCGACAAGCGTCCGGCGCCGCCGCCGGAAGACAAACGCCAACTCATGCTTCAGCCGGATGACGTCGGCGAGATCGTGGCAGCGATTGCGAAATTGCCGGCGCGAGCCGTCGTTCCCGAAATCGTGATCAGCCCACCGTACATGATGCTCGACTGATTCAATGCGACGGAGACCGGCCATGGAAATCACGCGCCGTTCATTGCTTGCTGCAGGTGCTGCCGCGTGTGGCGCGCTGGTGCTACCGGCGCGCGCTGCGGCTCCGTCATCGCGCATGGGGCTGACCATGGCGTCGTACATGATCCGGGGGCGTTTGCCGAAGGATCAGGGTGGTTTCAATGGACCGCTGTCGGTGCTCGATCATTTGGCGGCATTGAAAGCCGGTGGTGTGCAGATCGGCGTAGGCAATTGGGATTTGGCCGCAGCACATGCCATGCGTGATCGCGCCGGCGCGCTGGGTATGTATCTGGAAGGTCAGATCGGTCTGCCGAAAAAGGCCGGTGATGCCGATCGCTTTGAAAAACAGATCGTGATCGCCAAAGAGGCGGGCATCGACATCGTGCGGGCCGTCACACTCGGCAGCCGTCGGTATGAAACTTTCAAAACCGTTGAAGACTGGCAGCGCTTTCGCGAAGGCGCGATGCAATCACTCGCCATGGCCGAACCGATCCTGCGCAAGCACGGTGTGCGGCTGGCGCTCGAAAACCACAAGGATTGGCGCATCGAAGAAATGGTGCCGCTGATTCAGAAGATCGATTCCGAGCACGTGCGCGTCTGTCTGGATACCGGCAATAATTTGGCCCTGCTGGATGATCTGATGGAGACGGTGCGCGTGCTGGCGCCTTTCGCCATCACCACGCATCTCAAAGACATGGCCGTGCAACCCGCCGCCGACGGTTTCACGCTTTCGGAAATCCCGCTGGGTGACGGCATGCTCGACATCGCTGAAATCGTGCGGATCTGTCGCGCCGCGCATCCGGCGATTCGATTCAATCTCGAAATGATCACGCGCGATCCGCTGCGCATCCCCTGCCTGACCGAAGCCTATTGGGCGACGTTCGGCGCGGTGCCGGCGCAACATCTGGCTGCGGCGCTGCGCACGGTGCAGGCCAACCCGCCGAAAAAAGCGCCACCGGTCACCAGCGGCTTGAACCGCGCCGATCAGCTCGAACTCGAACAGCAGAATGTCGAAAAGTGTTTCGCCTACGCGCGGCAATCACTAGGACTGTAAGGCGCAGCATCCATCAGTAGGTCAGTGTGACGCGCAATGTGCCGACCAGCGCATCGCTCAGTCCGGCACCGCCGGGGTGACTGATGAATTGCAGATCCGGCTGCAGGCTCAGATTTTCGTTGAGCTCAAACAAGTAGAACAACTCGGTGGCCGTCTCGTGGTTTTCGGTGAAACCCGCGCCCGGTTCATCAGAGAGTTCCACGCGCGTGATCATGATGCCGCAGACATCGTTCGGTCGGCTTGCGATGGGTCCCGTCCATTGCAGGCCGATGCCGAGGTGCTGCTTGATTGCGGCGACATCTTGATCGGCCCAACCGAATTGGAAGAAGGCGCCGATGCCGCGGGTGTCATGTTCTGCGTCTGGATCGGCGCGCCAGAGCGTGTGTTCGCACGTGAGGTAAAAACCCTGCGCGCCCGAATCGGTGCCGCC
The DNA here is from genome assembly GCA_942491355.1 of uncultured Phycisphaeraceae bacterium. Classification (GTDB taxonomy): domain Bacteria; phylum Planctomycetota; class Phycisphaerae; order Phycisphaerales; family Zrk34; genus CALOAZ01. The sequence continues at coordinate 9,937 of CALOAZ010000025.1, read as the reverse complement.
ATCGAAGCGTGTGAAATCGCCGGTGTGTCCCCACCCGCCGATGGCCGCGCGTCCGCCGTCCCATGTCACTGCGGCTTCACCGATGAAAAACAGATCGGAAGGACTGCCCAGAAAAGTGCTGGGCCCGCGCGTGCCGGTGGGGGTGCCGTGTTGCGTGGCGCCGTCGTACACGCCGAACCCCAACGTCACTTGTTCGGCAGCCTCGATGAAAAGATTGAAACTCGTCGCCGGATCGGGATAAGTCGGATACCCGAGAATCGTCGGGCTGAATCCCGCCGATGAATTCAAAAACGCGCCACCGTGATCGACATAAGCAAATTCGCTGTTCGCATCGACCTTGCCGATTTTCACGCGCACGGTGCCATCGTCCCAGATCTGTTCGTACCAAAGCTCGTAGAGAGCAGCCGTGAAATCAGCAGCATCGATATTCGAATAAGCCTGAAGATCGCCGGTATCGCCCGAGCCGTCGTCGCCGTTCTGCGTCTGGAAGTCGATGAAGACCGTCGCGCCGGGTATTGCAAAAAGCGGCTCGCCATCCAGTGTGAGATTTGCGCTAAATAAATGGCGCAATGTGCCGCCCTGGGTGTTGGCGCCGCCGCGGAAGTTCTTTGAGCCGTCGATCACCCATGCGGCTTCGAAGGCGATCGGTTCATGCTGAGCGTACAGACGAGGCCCTGAAACAAGCAGTAACAGGCCCGCCAGGATGGTGATTGATCGATGCAGAATAACGGGATGCGGGACGGGCAAAATCATTCCCCAGAGCTAAAGTTTAGGGAATCCTAAACAATTTATATGGATCGTCAAACTCTGGGATGCGGGAGTGGCTGGTTTCTCCTCCGAATCGATCGCCGCCTCGCGGTATAGTGTGGGCCCTCCTGTGCGGACGGAGGGGTGATTCAGCAGTGTCGGGAGCCCTCCACCCAATGGCCAAAGTCCTGATCATCGGAGCGGGCGGCGTCGGAAACGTCGTGGTCCATAAATGTGCCCAGGTGCCGGATGTGTTCGAGCAGATCACGCTGGCCTCGCGCACGCTCTCGCGTTGCGAAGCGATCGCCGCCGATGTGAAGCAGCGGTTGGGGCGCGACATTGCCGTGGCGCAGGTCGATGCCGACGACGCGCAGCAAACCGCCGAACTCATCCGCCGCGAGAAGCCGGATCTGGTCCTCAATGTGGCGCTGCCGTATCAGGATCTGCCGATCATGGATGCGTGTCTGGCCACGGGTGTGGATTATCTGGATACCGCCAACTACGAACCGCCCGACGAAGCGAAGTTCGAATATCACTGGCAGTGGGCCTATCAGGATCGATACCGCGAAGCGGGCATCACCGCATTGCTCGGCAGTGGTTTTGATCCGGGCGTGACCAACGTTTTCTGCGCCTATGCGGCCAAGCACTGGTTTGATGAAATTCACACGATCGACATCGTCGATTGCAATGCCGGTGATCACGGTTATCCGTTCGCCACGAATTTCAATCCCGAAATCAACATTCGCGAAGTCACGCAACCGGGTCGCTACTGGGAAGGCGACTGGAAGCAGATCGAGCCGATGAGCGTGCATCGCGACTTCGACTTTCCCGAAGTCGGCACGCGGCGTATGTATCTGCTTTATCACGAAGAAGAAGAATCACTGGTGCGCCACTTGGGCCCGAAGGGTCTAAAGCGCATCCGCTTCTGGATGACCTTCGGCGAAGAATATCTCACGCACTTGCGCGTGCTGCAGAACGTGGGCATGACGCGCATCGACGAGGTGGATTTCAACGGCACCAAGATCGTGCCGATCCAGTTCCTCAAGGAATTGTTGCCCGATCCCGCTTCACTCGGCGAGGGCTATACCGGCAAGACCAGCATCGGCTGCGTGATTCAGGGGATCAAAGACGGCAAGCCGCTGCGCAAATTCATTTACAACGTGTGCGATCATGCGGTGTGCAACGACGAAACCGGCGCCCAGGCCGTGAGCTATACCACCGGCGTGCCGGCGATGATCGGCGCGAAGATGTTGCTCGAGAAAACCTGGCAGGGACCGGGCGTCTACAACATCGAGCAGTTCGATCCCGATCCATTCATGGAAGATCTCAAACGTTACGGCCTGCCCTGGCACGTGACCGAAGCCGTCGAGTCGATTGCGTGAGTGATCCGATCGCCATTTCCGGTTCGGCGCTGGCCGATGTGCCGACGCCGTGTTTCGTGATCGACCGCGCGGCGCTGCAGCGCAATGCGCAGCGCCTGCATCAGGTGCAGCAAGAAAGCGGCGCAAAAATTCTGCTCGCGCTCAAAGGCTATGCGGCGTGGGCGACGTTTCCGATTCTCAAACCTTATCTGGCCGGTTGTACGTGCAGTGGTTTGCACGAAGCGCTGCTTGCCCACGAAAAATTCGGCGGCGAAGTTCACGTTTACAGCCCGGCTTACACCGAGCGCGAAGTCGAATCGCTGCGCTCGATCGCCGATCACATGGTGTTCAATTCGCTGAGCCAGTGGGAGCGATTTGCGCCGCAGTGGTCGGCGGGCGGGCCGAGTCGCGGTTTGCGATTGAACCCGGAGCATCGCGAGGTCGACGTGGCGCTGTACGACCCGTGCGCACCGGGCTCGCGCCTGGGTGTCACGGCAGAAACGTTAAAGGGTACTTTGCCCGAAGGCATCGAAGGCCTGCATTTTCACACGCTCTGCGAACTCAACAGCGATGCGCTGGCCCGCACGTTATTAGCCGTGGAAGAGCGTTTCGAATTCGCCCTGCGCGATCCGCGCGTGAAATGGATCAACTTCGGCGGCGGTCATCACATCACGCGCGATGATTACGACGTGGCCCGTCTGGTGAAGCTGATTCAGTCGCATCGGCAGCGCTATGGCCATGACGTCTATCTCGAACCCGGCGAGGCCGTCGCGCTCAATGCCGGTGTGCTGATCGCGAGCGTGCTGGATGTGGTATCCAGCGGTGAGGTGGACATCGCGATTCTCGATACCAGCGCGACCGCGCACATGCCCGACGTGCTGGAAATGCCGTACCGGCCAGCGATCGAAGGCGCGGCCGAGCCCGGCGTGAAGAAGCACACGTTTCGCCTGGGCGGTCTGACTTGTCTGGCCGGTGATGTCATCGGCGATTACAGCTTCGATCAGCCGCTGCGCGTCGGCGACCGACTCGTTTTCGGTGACATGGCCCATTACTCGATGGTCAAGACGACAACGTTCAACGGCGTGCCGCTGCCGTCGATCGCGCTGCATGACGCGGCCACCGGCGAAACGCAGATCGTGCGGCGCTTCGGTTACGGCGATTATCGTGATCGGTTGAGCTGAATGAGTGTCGGTGGATCACTCCCCGAACGGGCTCAGGCGCACGGCGCCGCTCGGGAATTTGGCGATCAGTTCGAGCTTTCCGCCGAGGGCGGCGATGATGCGGCGCAGCGTACTGATCTGCATGTCGTCCTGGGCTTCGAGTTTCGAGAGCGAAGGTTGCTGGATGCCCAAGATTTGCGCGAGGTCGGTCTGCGTCAGGCCCGCTCGGCGGCGAATTTCGGCCAGCAGCATGTCGGCCATCTGATCGTGCGCCATCGCTTCGGCCCGCGCTCGGCGCTGCGGCGACATCTTCGCTTCGAGTTCCTTGAAGTTGCGTGCCATCAGATCAGTCCTTCTTCTTTCAATTCGCGCTGGTGTTGGGGGCGGTGCGGGCGAGTCTGTTGAAAAACACCACCGAAGCCGCCATCGGACCCGCCGAACTGCTACGGAGAAGGCGATTCACCCCTCTGGGACCGAGAATCGCTTCGTCGGCACGGTCTCGGCAAGTACAATTGTCTACTCAAACGCCCGGTGGCATAGCCGGGTGAGTTCAACAGGGAAATATCAAATTACAGAAATGAACTCGCATGTGCTGGGAATATGCAAACGCGATCATTAAGAACTATGTCCACATAACATCAGGCTACGTAACTCTCCGGCTTCAGGTCTAACGCATGAGACCACAATGCTTGACACCTCAGAACCAGATGCAGTCAAATCGTTCAACTTACTACAAAACACGATTATCGATGCCAAGCGCCCAATTATCTATTGGATTGGCGCTGGCACTAGTTCTTGGTGTGGCTACCCCAGATGGGACCAGCTAGCGCAGACACTCCACTCTTATTTCACTCACAACGAACCCAAATACGACGCAAATGATGGGCTCAAGCTACTCAATGCCGGCGAACTCCCTCAATTTTTCGGGGTCTGCAAGGCAGCCAACCCCCACACATATCTTGCACACCTGACATCACAGCTACAAATCAGGCCCCCTAGCGCCCTGTTTCAGCGGTTCGCTCGCTGCCTTAACAAACACAACACAAGATTCGTATTAACCACCAATGCGGACCAGCTACTCGAGAAGCATCTCAATGATGCAGAGATGATCCTCGGGAAGGATATTGAAAGAGCTAGGCGACTACTTGATAACAACCAATCGTTCGTCTGCAAGCTGCATGGATGCATAAGCAACGCAGACTCACTGGTGTTCACCAAAGAAGAATACGACAGCCTAACCACAACTGATCCATATACTGAGCACTTGCGCCAGATATTGGGGCGAGCGACAGTTGTTTTTATCGGCTATGGCCTTCGCGATCAGTACCTACTGGAGACGCTTTCCCGCAACGAAAGTTTATCGCCACTATTGGGCGACGGACCACACTTCACTATCTCACAGCAGGGGCCGGTAGATCTGCCCGCAAACATCAGGCATATCAAATGCCTTGAGTCACCTCGAAAAGACCATCGCTACTCGCTCACGATTTTAGAAGACATCAGCTTCCTCCAAAGCACGGCGAATACGCCGATGAAAGCACCGCCACCAACGCCAACTTTTCAAAGCAGATACTTCTTATCACAAGTATTGCGGCCCGGAACAATCACGACCTCGCAAACTCTCAACGTCATCAGGGAAGATGGGGGCAATCGAAAAATCATCGTCGGAGTTGGCTTCAACAAGTCAGAGCTTTCCACGCCAACAATAAATCCTGGCCATGACTTGCTCGTTGGACTCACCTGTTACGACACAATAGTTGGCCCACTGAATTGTGCTCCAGCTATCCACGACTTGGTTGGATCAGACCGATTTTGGCACCTAGTCAACAATGACATCCTGCAATTCACTCATTGGCCCACAGACCAAGCCATCTTAGTCAATCCAGACTGTAACAACGCCAATGGCGATATCGGCCAGATCCTAAACCCCAGGCACTCCGATCCTGGCGAATTTATCCGAACACAATTTACTGCTGCGCCTGGCAAAGAGTCCGAAGTAGAAAAACTATTTGCCGGGCTAGAGAGCAAGTTAATCCCCCCTCCAAACAACGATAGCTTCGATATTCCCCGCTACACCCGCAGCCTTCTGCAAAGGCCCGAAATCCGCCAAGCCCTGGGCATTAGCATGGGAATGCCGACTAACTCCATACCCGAATGGCTCGTTTTTCCAATCCTACGACTGGCATGGCTAGTCAGGGTTGGGTGCTTATCCGAACACTTGAGAGCAGCATCCGCCAAAGTCGATTTTGGAATTGCTGCGCTTGCTGGGCCCGCCTTCAGCATCAAGCACAGCCAGGAATTCGCCGACCCGCAGGCCAGCTATGTATTAGGCGGCAGTTACTCCGCGAACCTAGGCGCCCTTTTATCACGGAGCCCAGAAATGCTCGACGCTGTGCTAAATTTTAGAGATACAAGCGAAGGCGAAAGGTTTAGGCGCGATGTCTTGGAATCGCTATCCGATGGGCAGGGGGCAAATATTGAAATCGCAATCAATGGCGCTCTGTCTTCCGCACTGCCGGCCGCGGCTCTAGAAGCCGCCAGAAATAGATTTGAGAGCATCTATACGCAAAATTCGACCACAGGCTCCCCAGCAACTTCATTTGCAATTGATGTCAGAAACACGGACCAATCATTGGCTTTGTGGCGTAATCGCAGCCACAAAACGCTAATGACGTATATCGCAACACACAAAATACAGGCATATGATCCTTGCCCATGTGGATCTGGGGAACAACTAAAATTCTGCTGTCTTCAATCACTCAAGCATTCGCCCTAGACGTGCTAGCGGGAAGCCCTGTACAAACCAAATAGAAGGTTGTTCAATTGTGGGCCTTCCCCGTCATCCTGATCCAAGTGAAGCTTGGTGCTTGCACGGAACGAGCTCCACTACCGTGCCAACTTACGTGCTAGTATTTCAGTCAACCGTCGCGCTTTGGCGTCGAGGGTTTACCAGTGGCGGCACTGGTGAAGCAGGTCGTTGCAGAGATTGATCTTGGGTGTCCGGGGCATTCGTTCGGGGGATATCATCGAGATCGCCTTCTCCGTTAATGTGTGGACAAATCCCCACTACATGCCGGATTTTGAGTGGACAGGAGCATCGAAAAGCCGCACCGATAGCCGGTCGACTTGGCCTGCAGCGGGCGGCGCCGGTAGCATGATGTCGTCATGAAACCTCTGATCGTCATCGAAGTCCCCGGACTCACGCTGCCGATGGTGCACGCTCACGCGCCGCGCATTGCGGCGCTGGGTGAGCGCGGCGCGCTGTCTACGCTCGAACCGGATCTACCGGCCGTCACGATGACCGGTCATGCTTCGATGCTCACGGGCTTATCACCCTCGGTGCACGGCGTGGTGGGCAACGGGTATTTCGATCGCGCGCTCAACCGCGTGTTCATGTGGTCGCAATCCGAGCGCATGGCCGCGGGGGAGAAAATCTGGGAGGCCGGTCAAAAGCGCGATCCGGCATTCACCTGCTTCAAATGGTTCTGGTGGCCGGGCATGGCCCTGACCGCCGACCTGTACGGCAACGTGCGCCCGATTTATTACGCCGACGGGCGCAAGGCCGGCGATGTGTATGTGAACCGGCCGGGTGTGTCGGATGAATTGAGCGCCACATGCGGCCCGTTCCCGCTGTTCAAGTTCTGGGGCCCGGGTGTCGGCATCGAATCGACGCGCTGGATCGCCGACAGCGCCATGCATCTGATCGATCGCGAAAACCCGACGCTGAGTCTGGTCTATCTGCCGCATCTGGATTATCGCCAGCAGTCGCATGGTCCGAATGATCCATCGATGCCACAGGCCATCGCCGAACTCGATGCCGAAGTCGGTCGGTTGATCGTTCATGCCGCATCGCGCGATGCGTCGGTGCTTCTGCTCAGCGGTTACGGCATTGTGCCGGTGAAGCGGCCTGTGCATCTGAATCGTGCGCTGCGCCAGGCCGGTCTGCTCGAAGTGGTGAGCAATGCGGCGGGCGAATTGATCGATTTCGGCACCAGCAACGCGTTCGCGCTGGCCGACCATCAGATCGCGCACGTGTATGTGAACGATCCGGCCGTGCTGCCGCGCGTGCAAGCGCTGCTCGAATCGACGCCGGGTGTCGGTCGCATCCTGGATGATGCGGCCAAGCGCGAAGCGGGCCTGGATCACTCGCGCAGCGGCGAACTGGTGGTTTTGGCCGCCGCCGATGCCTGGTTCACGTATTACTATTGGCTCGATGATGACTGCGCACCAGACTTCGCCCGCACCGTCGCCATTCATGACAAGCCCGGTTACGACCCGTGCGAACTGTTCGTGGATCCGACCATCGCCGCGCCGAAACTCAAGGTCGCCGGCAAACTCGCTCGCAAGGCCCTCGGCATGCGCTACACGATGGATCTGATCCCGCTCGATGCCGAACTGGTGCGCGGTTCGCACGGTTTGAAACCGGCGCAGCCCGAAGCCGGTCCGGTGGTGGCGATTGATCAATCAGGATTAATCGACGGCACGCTGCAAATGCGCGACGTGAAGAACCTCTGCCTGCGCGCGGTCTTCGGCGCATGAGCGCCGATCCCGTGGAGCAAATTCTCAATCAATTAAGAGAGCGCGGCTTCACCGTCGAAGTCGGCACGCGCGGCTACTCGATCCACATCGTCGCCACCGCGCCCGACGGGCGCGTGTATGAGGCGGTGGAGGCTGACCCGTTGATTGCGGCGCAGGCGGTTTGGGATCAAACGAATTAGCATGCCTGCAAAAGCAAGCCACTTTCACCCGAAGAATGTTCTTGCGGTCATCGGCGTTCCAGTTTTGGACGAGATCGCCTCATCAATCGGGACGCTGAGCGTTTCAGGCATCCGGTGTCGCACGAACGGGTTTGCCGGCGACATCGAAATTGTTCGGCAGACTTTCGGTCAGCACGCCGAACACGTCGCCCGGATCGTTCAGCGGTTCGATGCTCACCGACGCAATCGACATCGACGATCGTGCCCACGGCGCCGCGCCGCCCCAGTCGGGGAACCACACGCCGAGGGTAAGCTGCGCGGCCATTGCGGGGACGAAGTGCGTCGAATGGCCCGCGCGTTCGCCGTCGAGCGCATAGGCGATTTCCTTTCCGGCGCAGACGGCGTAGCCCTCGGCGGTTTTTCGCAGCGGATTGCCGCGGTACTGTTCGAAGGGGATGGCCCGATCCTGAATCCAGTACAGACTGTCGTGTTCGACCACCTGCTGGTCGGTCACATCGATGGGAATCAATGTCGTGCGCCAGATCATCTCGGCCCGGTGGTAGCGCCCGTCGATCACACGCGCGGTGTCAAACACCTTTGAATTGTGATTCACGTTCAGAAAGGTGTTGAACAACCCTTTGTCGAAATTCTGTTCTTTGCCGAATTCCGGAAAGTCGATCTCGGACCAGTATTCGACGCCATCCCATCCCTTCACGTCCATGTGCGGGTTGTAAAGCGGTGCGGCGCGATGGAATGTCTTGTCGGGTGCTGCGTCCACCCAGCGGTAACCGTAGGTCCAGAACGAGGGGACCATACCGATCGGCCGATGCGGGTCGGCCGGTCCGTCAGGTGTCTTTTCGAGCGTGCCGATCTTGAAGTCGACCGCAAAACGTCCCGAAGCAAAATGATCCTTTGAAACGACCATGCCGCCGACGCGGTCGCCTTTGCCTTCCCAGCCGATGCGATCACCGGCATATCGGTCACCCTGGCCGTGACAGATCAGCACGTTCTGCTCGACACCGCGCACCGTGTCGCGTCCGATCGAAACGTTTTCGGGAATCACGCCGCGATTGCCGTTGCCCCATTTGCGGCGCGGCATGTACCAGCGCGCGGGATCGATGCGGCCGGATGACCAGTCTTCATGCAGGCCCTTCGCGCCGGCGGGAGTCGCCGCGCGGCAGGGCGCGGCGGTCGCAAACGCCGTAGCGCTCGAAGCGGCGAGAAATCGGCGTCGTGACCAGTGCATTTCATCGAGCGGCATCATCGAATCTCCCGTGAAGGTCGAGATCATAACGGATGAGAATCGCCGGAGTCGCGATCAGACTCTCGGATTAAGCATGATTTTTAAATGCTTGTGTCGCAACGGCCAAGCATCGTCGAATATAAACGTCGGTATAACGCCGTCGATTGAACGGTTCTAATTTTAATGCGTGTGTTTCGAGGCAGAGAAGGTGTCGGAGCGCCCATCGCTGCGGCGCATCGATGGGCGCGCGTGTTCGAAGCGGTGGATGATCCGTTGATTGCGGCGCAGGCGGTTTGGGATCAAGCCAATTGACGCGTGAACGAACGCACGAATCAAACATCAGGCAGAATCTAGGGCGTTGTCGTGATGCGATAATGCCCTGTTATCGAAAAGTCGAAAAGTCGATCTTCTTCGCGTGTGCCTGCGCCGATATTGTGAATGACCAGGGGCACGCTTTGAGCGTTGGTCTTATCGCTGACGATCATGATGTGAGGCTGGTTGCGTCCTACGGTGCATGTCACCAGATCGCCGGGCCGATAGTCTTCGGGATGTTCAGTGACGGCAAGGTTGTAGCCCTGTCGCTCAAAGTATTTCATCAGATTCGGGACGCGGCGGTGATCGATGTGGCGATCGGGTTTGGTGAGATTCCAAATGGAAGGATACTTCGCAAAAGCTTTGCTCATGTCTTCGTGCACAGCTTTCTGAAGGTCGAGTTTTAAAGCAGATCGA
>CALOAZ010000024.1:0-5503 GCA_942491355.1 uncultured Phycisphaeraceae bacterium | reverse complement strand
CCACCAGATACGCACCGACTTCGGCCACCACATCGTCATAGACCGGCGCATCCTGCATCGAAGCCGGCTCGCCGCGCTTGTGCATAAGGACCATCGGCACACCACGCTCGGCCGCCAGATCGATCAGTCCCGGATCATCTTCACCGGCGCTCACGTCATTGATCCAATGCGCCCCGGCATCCAATGCGGCCAAAGCTACGGCTTGCGTTGGCGATATCGATGCTGATAGGCACTTTCAGATGCGCCGCCAGACGCTCGATCACCGGCACAACCCGCGCGATCTGATCCGATACCGAAACACGTGCCGCGCCGGGCCGTGTGGATTCACCGCCGACATCCAGCGCATCGGCTCCTTCAGCCACCTGTTGCTGCGCATGGCGCAATGCCTGATCCGGATCCAGTGTACGACCGCCATCTGAAAAACTGTCGGGCGTGACGTTCACGATTCCGATGAGGCGCGGCCGGTTCAGCGGCCAGTCGCCGATGCCGGGCAGGTGAAGCTTCATCCGTTCGGACCTCCTGGGCGATCGGGTATAGTAGCCATTCGATTCGGAGGAGGGTCTATGATCGGTATCGCCGTCTGTGGTGCAGGAAACTGGGGACGCAATCTGGTGCGCCAGTTTGCCGCTGCGCCGGGCGCCCGCCTGGTGCGCGTGGCTGATGCCGACCCCGAAGTGCGCGCCCGTGTGGCCACCGCACATCCCGGCGTGCAGGTCGATGAGGGCCTGACTGCCGCACTGACCGATCCGGCGGTGAACGCCGTGGTCATCGCCACCGATGCTCCGAGCCATTTCCATCTGGCAAAAGCGGCGATCGAAGCCGGCAAACATGTCTTTGTTGAAAAACCGATCACACTCGAAACCGCTGATGCCGAAACACTCACGGCCCTGGCTGAAACGCACAATCTGCGTCTGATGGTCGGACACCTGCTGATCCACCATCCTGCCGTCACGCATATCAAATCCATGATCGATGCCGGCGACATCGATCCGATCTATGCCTACTTTCAGCGCCTGAATCTCGGCGTCATCCGCGAGACTGAAAATGCATGGTGGTCGCTCGCGCCGCACGATGTGGCGATGGCCTGCCATTTCTTCAACGCTGAACCCGTCACCGTGTCAGCCACGGGGCACGCCTCCATCCGGCCCGCCGTTGAAGATGTAGTTTCGCCAGCCTCAATTGCCGATGGGCGTATGGGCGCACATCCATGTGTCGCTCGACCCGCATAAAGTGCGCCGCACCGCCACCGTCGCTGCCAAAAAGATGGTGGCCCCCGATGACATGGAACTGCCGAGAAAATTCGCGTGTACGACAAAGGCGCAGACGTAAAGCCGGGCATGACCGGCTATGCCGAATCCATCACACTGCACCGGCGATATTCACACTCCCCGCGATATCCGCCATGCCGAACCGCTTTCACTCGAATGCCGCCGGTTCGTCGACGCCGTTCGCGACAATACGCCCGTCATCACTGACGGTCGGGATGGCGAACGCGTGGTGCGCGTGCTGACCGCCGGATCCATTTCGATCCAAGCCGGTGGCGCTCCTGTCGATGTGCGATCCGGCCATCCGATTGCTCTGGCATAGATCATGCATGAATCCGTTTACATCCATACCACCGCCCTCGTCGACACGGGTGCCACCCTTGGTGCCGACACCAAGGTCTGGCATTTCAGTCACGTGATGTCCGGCGCACGAATCGGAGAGCGCTGCAGCCTCGGCCAAAATGTCTACGTCGGCGGCACGGCAGTCATTGGCGACGGCGTGAAAATCCAGAACAATGTGTCGGTGTATGACGCCGTCGTTTTGGAAGACGACGTATTCGTCGGACCCAGCGCCGTATTCACCAACGTCTTCAATCCGCGCAGCGATGTGCCGCGCAAAAACGAATACCGCTCAACGCTCGTCAAGCGCGGCGCCACGCTCGGCGCCAACTGCACCCTCGTCTGCGGCGTCACGATCGGCGCACATGCCTTTGTCGGTGCCGGCTCGGTGGTCACACGTGACGTACCCGACTTCGCCATGGTCTACGGCAATCCGGCTCGCCCCCACGGCTGGGTCTGCCGCTGTGGCGAAAAACTTCCGGATCCTGCAGACACCACCACCTGCGTTTGCGGTGCAAAGTACCGCTTGGTTGACGGCAACCTGACCCCCGCTTAGCCTCGGCCGACTTATCCGAAGAGGGTTAGTTCCATGGCCGAAATGCGCGTCCCCCTGCTTGACCTCAAAACCCAATACGCCCCGCTCAAAGCCCGCGTGATGGCTGAAGTCGAAGCGATCTTCGACAGCCAGTATTTCGTCAACGGCCCGGCCGTCGGCGAGCTTGAAAAAGCCATCGCTGAATATTGCGGCTGCGCCGATGCCGTGGGGGTCAGCAGTGGCACCGATGCGCTGGTCTGCGCACTGATGGCTTTGAACATCGGCGCGGGCGATGAAGTCATCTCCACGCCTTACACCTTCTTTGCCACGGCAGGATCGATTGCACGCGTGGGTGCCAAGCCGGTTTTTGTCGACATCGATCCGTCGACTTACAACATTGATGTCACGCAGATTCCTGCCGCCGTCAGCGATCGCACGCGGGCCATCATCCCGGTTCATCTGTTCGGGCAATGCGCCGACATGGATCCAATGCTCGAACTGGCTCAAGCCAAAAAGTTGCACGTGATCGAAGACGCCGCCCAGGCCATCGGCGCCGAATATGAAGGTCGACGCGCCGGATCCATGGGCACTGTGGGATGCCTGAGTTTTTTTCCCTCGAAAAATCTCGGCGGCGCCGGTGACGGTGGCATGATCACCACACAGGATGCCGCACTGGGCGAACGCCTGCGCGATTTCCGTAATCACGGCAGCCGCCCCAAGTACTACCACCAATGGGTGGGCGGCAACTTCCGTCTCGATACGATCCAGGCGGCCTACCTCAAGATCAAACTCGAACATCTCGACACCTGGCACGAAGGCCGGCGTCGCAATGCCGCGCAATACGATGCACTTCTTGGCGATATAAGTGAAGTCACGATCCCGACCATCGCCGACTTCAATACGTCGATCTACAACCAGTATGCCATCCGCGTCCCGCAACGCGATGCGTTGCGCGCTCATCTGGGCGAAGCAGGCATCGGCTGCGAAGTCTACTACCCGGTGCCCCTGCACCTGCAAACCTGCTTCGCCGATCTGGGCTACAAAAAAGGCGACCTGCCCGAATCCGAAGCCGCCGCAGAAGAATCGCTGGCCTTGCCGATTTATCCCGAACTGACCGAAGCGCAGATCGCCTACGTCGCCGAACAGATCAAAGCCTTTTTTGCGTGAGCGTCTCTACAACATCGCGCGGCTGATGCGAAAAGCATTCCCTGTCTTTTTACGAAAAGACGCTTGATCATGAGCGACTCCGACATCGCCATGCCGCCGAATGATGAACCCCGCCTGTTTCGCACCGGCGTGACATGGAACATGGGCGCCTTCGCACTCATGGCCGTATGCGGCGGCCTGCTGAACATCCTGATCGCCGTTTTTTACGATGCCGCAGCCCTGGGCGTCTTCAATCAGGTTTTCGCGGCATATATCGTTTACGCACAATTGGCCGTCGGCGGCGTTCATCATTCCGTACAGCGCCATGTGGCGGCGCTCGGCGGCAATCCGACTTCGCAAGGCACCACGGCACTTGCCGCGATGACCGTCTGCCTGATCACCGCAAGCATCTTCGGCCCGGTAATGTGGCTGAGCGCTGAACCGATTGCTTCAATGCTCGCCAGCGCCGACGTGGCCGAAGGTATTCGATGGGCCGCTCCGGGCCTGAGTCTTTTTGCTCTTAATAAAGTGCTGCTCGGCATTCTCAATGGCCAACGTCGCATGCGCGGGTATGCCATCGCCCAGGGATTGCGCCCTTTGGCGATGACCGTTCTGATCGGCATCGCAGGATTCACGCACTGGCCAGCCGCTCGCCTCACCGGCATCCTCACGGCAGCCGAAGCCATGGTACTTCTGGTGGCGCTGCCCGCCGTCTGGCCTACGCTCCGGCTCGCCGTCCGACCGCTGGGCGAAGACATCCGACGGCACGTACGGTTCGGGCTCAAAGGTTTTTCATCGGGCATTCTGGTTGAATTGAATACGCGCATCGATGTGCTGATGCTCGGGCTTTGGATGAATGATTCGGTCGTGGGTGTTTACAGCTTTGCCGCCCTGCTCGTGGAAGGTTTCAGCCAACTGTTGGTGGTACTGAGGGTCAACTACAATCCGCGCCTTGCCGAATTGCTTCACCATCAAGCCTTCGATCTTTTGAAACAAACCGTGCGACAAGGTGTGCGCCGAACGTATGGCGTCATGACACTTGTCGGGATCGCGGGCATTGCGGCATTTCCTCTGACGACTTGGCTGGCCGGCGGACAAATCGATCCTACTGAATCTTGGCGCGTATTCGCCATTCTGATGACAGGTCTCATCCTTGCCAGCGGACACCTGCCGTTCGGACAAATTCTGCTGCAGGCCGATCGCCCCGGCACCCACACGATCATGATGGGTGGCGTGGTCATCTTCAACGCCGCCGCCAATATCGCCTTGATTCCAGTTTGGGGCGCTGCAGGCGCCGCAGCGGCCACCGCGGCAGCCTTCGTGGTTCAAGCCATCACGCTGCGCATGTTGACCACCCGCACCACAGGATCTATTTTTTAGGGAATAAACACGTCCGACCCATCAACCATCCGCCTGGCATTCTCAAAGAGGTCTTGAACTTTTCATGACCCGCCGAGCCCGGAGTGAGCCATGTGCGGGATCTTCGGCCTGATCGCCGACCCTCAAAACAAAACGTCCTATCCCGCCTTTCGATCGCTCATGGATCGGCAGTTTCAACTGGCCGATTCGCGCGGCAAAGAAGCATCGGGCTGGGCAGCTCTGGCCGATCACCGACTGACCATTCACAAGCGCCCCTTCTCAGGCCAGCAACTGATTCGAACCGCCGAGTACAAACAGGCGCTGGAACAGGCCATTCGCGCCAGCTTCAAGCATGAATCCACCCCACCATCGGCTTCACCTGCGGTGGCCGTCATCGGCCATTCCCGCCTGGTGACCAATGGCTCGCAGGAACATCCGGACAACAACCAACCGGTCAGCGACCCCGAAATCGCCGTGGTTCACAACGGCATTGTGGTCAATGATCAGATCCTCTGGAACAGCATGCCGGAGATCCCACGGCGGTATGAAGTCGATACCGAAGTGCTGCTCGCGCTGATTCGTCGCGGCATCCTCGACAAACAGACTGAAATAAACGCCGTGCAATCCGCCTTTGCCGTCATCGATGGTGCCGCTTCGATTGCCGTGCTTTTCAAACAAACCGATCGACTGATCCTGGCCACCAACACCGGCTCGTTGGATCTCGCCATCAGTGCCGCGAATCGCCTGCAGCTTTTCGCCTCTGAACGGGCCATTCTCGAAGAACTGGCCCGCACGGCCCATGCAAATACGCCCCCACAAAAACACCATCGAACCCTTGATCGCCGGAGAAGGACGCTGC
>CALOAZ010000023.1:0-15677 GCA_942491355.1 uncultured Phycisphaeraceae bacterium | reverse complement strand
GCGATTTTGGAATGGTGGTGGCATCGAATTTGCGGTGGGTAATACGCCGATGGTTTTTAGCGAATCGTTGTAATCAGGATCGGTGGGGTCGGCGAATGTTCCGTTGGGGCGAGCGTCTTGGCGGCGGATTTCAAAGCCGAAAATAGCCATGTTCTCCATCTTTATCCAGGCGATATTGATCGCTCGATGAAGATCATCTTCTGGCTTAAGAAGTTTGTTCTGGCGAAACGCCCCCATATCGAAGACGCCGGTAATGGAAATATAGGAGAGATCTGTGGCTGGTCATTTGGGGCAAGGATGCCCTTTCCATCGATCTGGTGCAGCATTGATGCTAGCGGCATCAATACACCGTGCCCAGAGTGGCACGCTGGACCACAAGGACGGAGGACTCGGACATCGGTACATGAAAGGACGATTTTAGTTGCTGGATCTTGGATTTCGAGTGGGATTGGCGGAGGGGGATTCAGGGCGTAATCATTGTTTCTAGAGATGAGGGTGTGCGATTGATCGTGCCAGATAAGGCTCAACCACATTGATGTCTCGGATCTGTTCGATGTCATCATCGACATCGGTGGAGGCGATTGCCGCTTCAAGTGTTTTAGCCTGTTTGTTGAGCTCTTGGTCGATCTCACGCGGTGGAAGCGTCACGCCGCCGATGACCACCTTGTGAGGTGTGCCAAGCAGGTAAAACCAGATCGAACCAGCGAGGCTGGCAACCGCCACGATGATCAGCAGCTTTTCAATGTGGCGCTGAATGAATCCGACGTTCTTGAGATGCATCGGGTGTCTCCTGTGGCGGATCAGCGACGGATTGCGGCGCCGAACTTAGCAAAGGCGTCCTGGCCATTGCCGAAGTTGTTTCGGCGTTCAGAAGGCTTGAAGCCTTCTGAACGTGGCTTGAGACCGAGGTAATGCCGTGTGGCATCTGGCATCAGGCCTGGATTGAAAGTCTGTCCGATTTGCTGGGCTTCTTCCGGTGAATTGTGTCCGGCCGTCCATGAGCGTAGCCAGAGCGTTTCAATCACCAGGTCGAGTTGCACGGCATCGACACGTCCGTACCAATAGCCCTGCTTGAGGTGATCGTATTCATTGATATCGCTGATGCGGGAACCCACCACGGTCATCAGATTGAATTTTCCGATGGCATTGAGCAGGCGGGGGATGGCCCGACTGTCAATGATCAGCGACAGATTGGCAAGGCGTACGTCGTAATAGGCGTTGCTTTTTCGGCCGGTGGGATTGAGTTCAAACGCGTTGGCGACGGGTTGTGTGAGATCGGCCGAGTTATCTGCCGGGGCCCCCTGGCGCTGATCGCCGATGCCCAGATATCCACCAGTCACATTCATGTCCATGAGTCGTTTGATGGGCTTCAAGCTGACACCGACATCATCAGACGCATTGGTATCGGCAAGTGCGGCGGTGAGATCCTGCTGAATCCAGAGACGCATCTGGCCCTCCCAAACATCAAAGATATCAGGGCGATCGTTTGATGTGATCCAGTCACCGACCTGAAAACAGCTTGTCCGGTCTGCATATAGGTTGATTTTTGAAGCAGTCTGTTGAAAAGCCAGTAAATAGGCGTTGGCGGTTTCCTGCGCGAGAGCTGTTTCCTGTTCAGGGGTGAGTTTGTCTTCAGCGATGAAACGTGTGCGGAATTTTTCTTCTTCTTTGCCGGAAAGTTCGGTCAGTTGATCGATAGTCGGCGGCATACCGGCGCCCAAAGCTTGATAAAGAGCGTCCAGAGATTGGCGATATCTTTCTTTGGCGTTGTAGAGTTTGGCTTCGGAGGATTCTCGCGGGAACAGGCCCTCAAGCATGACCTCGTGGCCTTTGTGATTCAATTGATCCACTTCGCGGAACAGCGAGCCAAACTGTGATTCACGCTGTTCGTAAATAGTCTTGAGTTTGTCCACCACAGCCATAGAGACAGGCATGTTCTTGGTTTCAACTTCACCGGAGTTGATTTCACGCGGAGGAATTTCAACCGGGGTTTGCATCAGAGATTTGATACGACCTGGAACGGCATTGCCTTGTTTCTGCATCTCCGCCACAAATGCCGCCCCTTGGACGGTGATGGGCCAGTAGAAAGCCAGCAGACAGATCACCATGACCAACAGGCTGATCGTGATGACAAGATTTGAACGAAGCCAATCGATGAATTTGCTCATGGTTGCACCTCGGCGGCTGGCTACAGTCCCTTTCGCACTACTATCGGTTCGACGGGCCTGATCCGGTGGAAGCAGTTCCACGCGCCAGCTGACACGGAATCGCCGATCACCCTTGCGGTCCTCTTCCATGAGCGGGTCTTTCGGAAAGTAGTCATAGATATCCATTTTGTCTTGTCGCCGCGCCCTTGGCGTGTTTGCACCTGCCACGGGGCTGGGCCTGATCACGCCCGGCAAAGCGCCCGGCAATGCTCCGGGCAAAGCGCCCGGCAGTGCACCGGGTAATCCCGGCGCATTTTTCGGGATGTGTACTGGTGCCGCGCGGTTATTTTTATCATCCTCGACCTTGATATCTTCGATGCTCAGCAGCTTGACCTTCACGATGCGGTAGGGACGAGTGCGCGGCGGATGCAGTGTGGGCGTGTCCTTGTTTTTCTTGTCGGCCGCGACCATTTCCTGCTCGATGCGATTGAGTGTTTCGATGAAGGTGCGTTGCAAATAAGTCGCCGCAGGCTCACTATTGGATTGACGCGTGGAAATGCCGGTGAACGTGATTTCGTAAGCACCGGCATTGGCCGGGGGAGCATTGTTGTTGGCGGGTGCGCCGGGATCTGTCCGATCCGGAGGTGTTTCGGTGTTTGCGTCACTGGTTTTGGTGGCGTCTTCCGATTCTTTTTTCTGGATGCTGCCCAGCGTCGTCGGATCGATATAAGCGTACGCCACATTTTCAACGGCAATCATGCGTCGATCGGCGCGATTGACTTTGGTGATGGTGGTGGGGTCAAGCAGTTCCGGCTGTGGATCGGTTGAAATCAAAGCCGCATTGATATCTTCCATGATCATGGGCCACATGTGGCGGTAATCGAGTGTGCGGCGCAGATAGTCGATCCGATGTCTTGGATTGGAGCATTTGATTTTCTGAAGTTCAGCTTTGTAATTGTCAGCTTTTTTGATGATGGCATCTGTCGATTGGCGAAGCGCCATATTGCCGTTATAGGCGGACTGGTCGGCGGCAAGGCGGCTATAACCAAGCGCGACGGCAATAAACATGACCGCGGCAGCAGCCACAGCCCATGGCTGTTTGGCGCGCCAATACTGCTGCTTCAGAATGGCTTCGGGCAGAATGTTGCATGAAACCTGGTTCAGCCCGAGCCCCTGGAGGGCCAGGCCGTAGGCCGGTGCCAGCGAAATACTGTGTTCAGCCAGTTTTTCTTTTTGCTCGGATGTTTCACCGACAAGGCGGTTGAATGTTTCAAGTCTTACGGCATCAAGGTCAAGTTGCTGTTGCAGCAGTTTGCGCAGGCCGGGCAATTGCGCCGTCGACCCCAGAAGCATGGCTTTTTCAAGTTCGGCATCGCGATTCAGCGACGTGTAATAGCCCAGTGATTTCTGAACCTCGTTGGCCACATCCACATAGACCGGACGCATCGTCTGGACGATTTGACGTGCGTACTTGCTCTGCGTGGCTTCGCGCTTGAGTTTTTCGACCTTGGAATAACTGAGCTTGAAGCTGCGCAACAGCGCTTCGGTGAAGTGATGGCCGCCGATGGGGATGGTGCGCAACCAGATGCGTCCACCGTCGGTCACAATCAGGTCTGTGGCAGAAGTACCCACATCCATGAAAATCATGCCCGGCGAATCATCCGTGATATTCAGGTCGTACACCATGGCGTTGTAGGCTGCCACGGATGAGAGGGAGATGGCATGAGGCTGCAAGCCGACGGCGTGCAGGTTATTGAGCCATGGCGCAACGCGCTCTTTGGTGATGGCGAAAATGCCGACTTCCACATCAGGGCTGTCTGCCTGTTGGAAGGTTTGGTAGTCCCACTCTACTTCCTGAATGGGAAAGGGAATTTGCTGAACAGCTTCGAATTTGACGATGTCGGGAATCTTTTTGGGTTCGACCGGAGGCAGCTTGGCGAACCGGGCGAAAGCCATATGGCTCGGCACCGAAACAATGACGGTGATCTTGTCCATCGGATGCCGGGCGAGAAACTCGCTCAAGGCCACACGAATGGATTCATCACGATCCGTATCCGGCGTGGTAAGGACCTTCTTGTAGGGAATGATGTCGAGATCCACAAGTGTGGCCTCGTCACCGACGCGCTGCAGGCGAATCGCTTTGATCGCATTAGCGCCGATCTCGATTCCCCAGCAGTCGTTGGGATTGGGCATCTCAGCCTCCTTGCGGCGCGGTGTCGCGCACGAATCGGCACACGGCGTGCGCCAAAAATAAACTGCCTACTGGCCCGACGGATCTGTGGTTTAACATGGCCCACACACCCGTTTCACACACGCGATGAATACTGGATGACTGTTGCGAGTGTGAATGCTGAGCCTCATTGCGGGGTCGTTCAGAAACTTGACCCGATATGACGAATCATTCTACCGAGAAGTCTCAGATCGGGTCAAGTTTTTGCGATGTAAGGCCTGTTCAGAGGGCAGCTTGACGACGGTTCATCCGGCCACGACCATAACCCGCCCATGCACTTTTTATATCAACAGTTGGAAGACCGGCTTCGCCAGGGCATTGCTGCAGCACTGGGTCATGAATATCACGATGCGGATCCATTGCTGTCACCGGCACAGAATGCGAAATTCGGTGATCTTCAGGCCAACGGCGTGATGGCCCTCGCCAAGCGCCTTGGGCGGTCACCGCGCGAAGCCGCAGAACAGGTCTTAAGTCGTTTGGAACTGGAATCGCTGTGCGATCGCGTCGAGATTGCCGGGCCGGGTTTTTTAAATCTCACGTTGCGTGTGGATGTGATTGAGGTAGCGTTGGCGGAGATTGTTTCGGACGACCGATTGGCCGTGCGGGTCACATCGACGCCGCAGGCAGTGGTGGTGGATTACTCCAGCCCGAATGTGGCAAAAGAAATGCATGTGGGGCATCTCCGTTCCACTGTGATCGGTGATGCGATTGCACGTGTGCATGCGTTTTGCGGTCACCGGGTGATCCGGCAGAATCATCTTGGCGACTGGGGGACCCAGTTCGGCATGCTGATTGAGTATCTGCTGGAGTCGGGCAAAGGCAGTGAGCAGATTTCGGATCTCAATTCGTTTTATCAACAGGCCAAGCGTCGCGATGATCAAGACCCCGAGTTTGCCGAGCGTGCGCGCCGGCGCGTGGTGGCTTTACAGTCTGGAGACGTCGACACGCTGGCGTTATGGCAGAGACTGATTTCACTTTCACAGAAGCATTTCAATCGACTTTATCAACGACTCGATGTCACTTTGTCGGAGGGTGATGTCCGCGCAGAAAGTTTCTACAACGACCGCTTGATGCAGGTGGTGGAAGAATTGATCGCCGCTGGATTGGCCCAGGTCAGTGACGGGGCAGTGTGTGTGTTTGTGCCGGGATTTGAGAGCAAAGAGGGTGATCCGGTCCCGCTGATTGTCCGGAAATCAGACGGCGGATTCGGCTATGCCGCAACGGACCTTGCAGCCATTGCCTACCGCACGCGTGAATTGGGTGCCCAGCGCATCGTTTACGTGGTGGATGCTCGCCAGCAGGATCACTTCAAGCAGGTCTTCTGGGTGGCGGAACAGATGGGTTGGTTGAAGGGCACCACCGGCGCGTCGGCCGAGCATGTGCGATTCGGAACGATTCTGGGTGAAGATCGCAAGCCGTTTAAGACCCGTGATGGCGGCACCGTCCGTCTGGTGGATCTGCTGGATGAGGCCGAGAAGCGGGCTGAAGCCATTATCGCCGAGAAGAATCCGGATCTCGAGATATCTGAACGAACTCAAGTGGCCCATGACGTGGGCATTGGCGCCGTGAAATACGCGGATCTCTCCGGAGACCGCATCAAGGATTATGTTTTCAGCTGGGATCGCATGCTCGCAATGGAAGGAAATACAGCGCCGTATTTGCAATACGCCTATGCCCGGACACAGTCTATTTTTCGCAAGGCTGACGCCGATGTATCACAACTTCGCGCCAAGCCTAGCATGCGCATTGAAACATCCGCAGAGCGGGCGCTGGCATTGAAGCTGCTGCAATTTGGTGGCGTGATCGATACGGTGTCCTCCCAACTGGAGCCGCATCGTCTTTGCGGATATCTCTACGAATTGGCCACGGCCTTCAGCGCCTTTTTCGAGCATTGTCCGGTTTTGAAAGCGGAGGACGACGGCTTGAAGCGTAGCCGGCTTTGTTTCTGCGACATCACGGCTCGCACGCTTGCCACGGGATTGGAATTGCTGGGGATTCACGCGCCGGATCGCATGTAGCGGCTAGACCCGAGTATCAAGCCATGGCATGGATAGATTTGGCGTGAGGGGCTGCAGCTTTCTTCCGAAATCAACTGCCCTGAATAGCCTGGTCGATTGTGGCGAAGGTTGGGATCAGGTCATTGAGTCGCGTGGTCTGCAAAACCTCATCGATTCGATCGGTGGGGCCGGCCAGGCTCAGCGGTGTGCCGACAGACATCATGTTTTTGTAAAAGGCCACCAGCACGCCCAGCCCGAGGCTATTGATGAACAAGAGGTTTGCGAGGTCGAGTACCACCCATTTGGATCGTTGTTCCAGAACAGGGCGGAGTGCTTCGCGCATGAAGTCAGCCTGAACACAACTGGCATCCCCCACCAAGTGGACGACGGTGCCACCATCACGCGGCTCGATGTTAATGGTGAAGGATTCCATTACGGCGACTTTGTGGATTCGGATTCGTCAGTTTGTTCCGGCCGGTTGCGGCACCACTTGGACATGGTGACGCGATTGCCGGATTGGTTGAAAGACACTTCGTCCATGTAGGCGCGAATCAACATGACACCGCGTCCATTGGGTTTGGCCAGATTTTCATCGAGGGTGGGGTCCGGGACATCCGTAAAATTGAATCCCGGCCCTTCATCTTGAATCGAAACGCGCAGACGTTCGGTATTGACATCGAATTCAACCGTGACACGCTTGGAAGGGTCGCAGGCATTGCCATGCTTGACCGCATTGGCCAGCGCTTCTTCTAGCGCAAGCTTAATCGCGAATAGCGCGCCTTCAGAAAAATCAAAGGACTCAGCTGCCTGCAGAATGGCTTCTTCGGCCCGACAGACCTCGTCGAGCCGGCTTTCGAGAACCAGTTTTTGTTCGATGGTAGGCCGCACGGACTCTCAGTACTCGTCTCGCGGGGCAAAGCGGCTCAGGAAAAGCTCGCCAAGGCCGCATCCGCAGAGGGATGGATCTTGAAGAGCTTATTCAGTTTGGTGATCGCAAAGACTTCGTAAATCTGTGCGTTGATATTGGCCAGATGGAGTTGGCCTTCTTTCTGACGAATTTTATTGTTGACGGTGATTAGCGTACCCAAAGCCGCACTGGAAAGGTGATCGACATCTTTGAAGTCGATCAAGAGCTTTGGCACAGAAGAGGATTCCACCAGTTGCAGAATCTCGCCGCCAATCTGGTGAATGCTGGCTTCGTCAAGCAGGTTCCGATCCTTGAATTGAACCAGCGTCACTTCGTTTTTCTGTTGTACGCTTAACCTGGATTCGTTTTCACTCATGATTCGTTTTGCGAGGTGACTCGCTCCCGTTTCATTATGTCCTTGCGGCAACCCGTTTCACAGGAGGCCTGGATTAAACCCGGTAATGATTCTAACACCAATACACCACCGGCCCTAGAACATTCTAGGGCCGGTGGGGGAATTTGTCTTGTCAGGAAAGTGAAGCGATCAACGCTTGTTAGCATCCACGCCGTTGAACATGCTCGCCGACTGATTCAGGCCGGGGAACAATTCGTCTTCACGTTCGCTCTGGATCAGGATATGGGGCTTGACCAGGATCAGCAGGGTGCGTTCATCCTGAACGGTGGAGCGGTTGGTGAAGGCACGGTTGATGATGGGCATCTTGGAAAGGATTGGCACACCGGCTTCCACTTCGATGTCGGCCATCAGGCGCTGTCCACCGAGCAGCAGCGTTCCCTTGTCAGGCACACTGATCGTGGTGCGCACCGTGGTCAGCTGGATTTCAGGAACTTCGATGAATGATTCCACGACGGCCGCGGCACCACCACCACCACCGATACCACCCACAGCACCGCCTGCGATGGCCGCAACGGCGACCTGGCGGAAGGGGATGGTCGGTTGAGCGAGGCTGGGTCGCACGGTCATGGTGACATAACGACGATCAGCCGAAACCGTGCCTTCGATATCAAGGATCACGCCGGTGTTGAGTACTGAGACTTCCGGGTCAAAACCGACGGCACCGGCACCCACGATGGGTTCAAGATCCGAGATGAACGCGATCTGTCGGGCAATCAGCACATAGGCTCGCTGACCATTGAGGAAGGTCAATCGCGGGGCAGTCAGCGATGTCGCTGTACGCTCGGCTTCGGTGGCGCGAATCATCAGGTCAACCTGCTGATCGCCAATGAAGGCATTGATCTGCATGCCGCGGCCGTCGGGGAGGGCACCGGCACCAATTGGATTGCCGCCCACAGCGCTCGTGGGGTCCAGTGATTCACCGGGTGCGCCACCTGCGGCGGGAGCCAAACTACCAGGCAGGCCTGTCGTAGAGGCGGCCGCCACATTGATCGAGTTCTGGCGAAAACGAATGGGGTAAGTCTGCCCGTTTTTGTGGATATCCACTTGGAAGTCGAGATCGACACCGATTTCTTCCAAGTAGTTGTGGTCAACCAGAAGGAAGCGGCCTTCGACATTGATCTGCAGAGCGCGGGTTTCGCGGAGCTGGCCCAGCAGGCTGAGAACCTCGCGGTGAGCCTGTGAGGTCTGGCTGACAATCAGCGTACCGTTGAGTTCGCTCATCGAGCCCACCAGACCACCGGCTTCACGCCATGAGTCGGGCTGGACGGTGTCGCGAATCAGCTGTGTGATCTGATCGATCAGTTCTTCACGGGACAGGCCGATCTGCTCATCACTGGTGTCGGAGAACAATTCGCCGCCACCCGCTTCGGTGCTGAGCAGAGCCGACAGATCGAATTCCGGGGCATCTTCAAAGTTGGGAGCCTGTACCAGCAAGTCGCGGATGTCGTAGCTGCGAATAAGCGTGTTCTTGCCGAGGCTTTCTCGGGTCGAAATGCTGACCACACCATCATCCACTGAGTAGTCGAGCTGGACGAGATCGGCACCGACCTGATCGAGGATCAGACGCAGAGCCTTACCGGCTGGCACGTTATTGAGCTGCAGCGTGACCTGGGCACCACGTTCGATACCGGCACCTTCCAAGGCTCGCCAGTTCACGAAGATGTTGAGGCCGGTGACAGTGCGGAGGTATTCCACCACACCCTGAAAATCGTTGTTTTCGAAGGAAACGGGAATCGGCTGCTTCAGTTTTTCAAGTGAGCGGCGGGTCGGCTCTGATTCGCTGCCGGTATCGCTGAGCTGTGAGCGGGTCAGTGAAATCTGCGGCCAATCCGGGGGGTAGGTGATGATTTCACGGTGGGGGATCGCTGCGTCGCGGGTGTCGACCTGCTGCCATGCATCCTGGAGACCGCGTTGACGCTGGATTTTGTCATATTCGCGGTAGACCTTAGAGTCCTCGATCATTTCCTTCATCGACTGAGCAGCAATATTGTTCGGGTCGAGAAAGAGTACTACGTTGAGTTTGTCGAGAGAGCGATCGTATTCAAGCTCGCGACGCAGATCGGCCGCACGACGCAGCAGGGCACGAATCTTCTCAACACGTTGACGCTCGGCGTAATCACGACGTTCGCGTTGATCGGATTCGGCTTGGTGGGCTTCCACCGCAAGGTCTTTGACGCGTTTGGCTTCGGAGCGTACCTCGATCTGTGCACGCAGATTCAGAGCCTGGCCCTTCATCTGCTCATACTCAGCGTCACGAAGATACTGACGGTTGGTGTCGATGATGGCCTTCGCCAGAGACACCGCGTCGAGCGATTCAGTGAAGTTGCCGGCGTTAGCGCTGTGGGTGGCTTGGTCGACGGCTTTCTTGTAGCGGGCAATAGCCTGCTGCCGGCGAATGGCCACAACTTCGGCATACGAGCGCACCACGCTCGGACTCGAGGTACGGCTGAGCATCAGCCGCGCACGCTCAAGGCCGCGCTGGGCCGGATCGTTTGACTTATCCAGATCCAGTGCACGGGAGTACATCTGGAAGGCCCGGTGGTACTGCTGAGCCTTGAGGGCTTCTTCAGCCTGGGCGACCCATCGCTGGGCTTCCAGTTTCTTGGCCTGATCAATTTGGTTGCCGCCTTGGGCGTCCTGGCCATAGGCCTGGAAAACCAAAGCGTGGCCGACCATGAGGATGGTCAACAGTGCCGTCAGGTACTTTCGCTGGGTGGACAAGGTAGGGTCTCCGTGCCGTGCCGTGCCAGGTCTGGCAAAACTTCGATTTCACACACTTGCAGCTTAAACGATGTCTGACGTCCTTGAGAACTTCTCAGGGTCCTATCGTTTATGGATTCTGTGCAAGCACTCCGTAGGGAGGGCTTTATTGTAAATTCGCGGGTGACCTTTGCAAGCCCCTTTATGATCAAAATTTCGTAGGGGCAGGGGTTTGGCGTAATAACTCATGGGGTGGGTGAGCCGATCTGGTTCCGCTGGCGCTGGGCCGCATCCATCTGTTCGGCTGTGGGGCTGACGCCGCTATCGATCATGGCGACGAAACAGTCGAACAGATAAGCGGCATCATGCGGGCCCGGTGAAGCTTCAGGGTGGTATTGCACGGCGAAAATCGGCAAATCCCGATGCCGGAATCCTTCGAGGGTCTGATCGTTGAGATTGATGTGAGTCGGGATGCCACCGGCCCGCTCCAGACTTTTGGGTTCCACGGCAAAGCCATGATTTTGGCTGGTAATTTCGACTTTTCCGGTACCGAGATTCTGGACCGGTTGATTTCCGCCGCGATGACCGAACTTCAGTTTGAAAGTGTCGGCTCCCAGTGAAAGTCCCAGCAACTGATGGCCGAGGCAGATGCCGAATGTCGGAATCGCGCCCTTCAGATCACGCAGCATGTCAATGGTGGCGGTCACGGGTGCCGGATCTCCGGGGCCGTTCGAGATAAACAGGCCGTCGGGCTTGAGTTCCCGGATCTGCTCCGCGGAGATGTCGTGGGGGACGACGGTGATCTGACATCCGCGCTCGGACAAATATCTCAAAATATTGTGTTTGATGCCGCAATCGATCGCGATCACATGTCTCGGGCGAGCATCAATGGCCACGGTGCCCTGGATGGGGGTCCAGCTCTGCAAATTTTCATGCCAGGTGCTGTGGGTGCGGCAGCTGACTTCTTTGGCCAGATTCAGGCCATTCATCGAAGGGCCGGAGCGGGCGGCTTCCACCAGTGCCTCGTCCCGATGAGATCCTGCCGCCAGGATGCCGCGCATCGCGCCGCTGATACGCAGCTTGCGTGTCAGCGCGCGGGTGTCGATGCCGGAAATGCCGAGAATGCCCTGTGTTTTAAGCCAGTCTTCCAGTGCGGCATGCGAACGGTAATTGCTCGGTCGGGGTGCCAGTTCGCGGATCACGAACCCGGCCGCCATGGCTTTGGCGGATTCCAGATCTTCCAGGCTGATGCCGTAGTTTCCGATGTGGGGGTAGGTCATCGTCACGATCTGTCCGGCGTAGGACGGATCGGTGAGGATTTCCTGATAGCCGGTCATCGAAGTGTTGAAGACCACTTCGCCAAACACGGTCTGCTGTGAATCGGTATGGCCGAAAGCAGTGCCGGTGAAGACAGTGCCGTCTTCCAAGGCCAGTTTTGCAATGATCGGAGGGGTGGCGGCAGGCATTGGGGCGGTAGTGTAACCATGTGCGGACACGGTGGCCAGACATCGAAGATCGCTTTGGCGCAAACGGGCCTTGGCAGTAGTTTGAGCAAAGTTGGTGGCGCGTTGGATGTCGGTGTGCCACGGTGGGGATTTGAGTCATGCCCGATCCAACCGAAACACCTAGTGCGCCAGAAACCTCTTCAGATCAGATCCGTGCATTGCTGGATCATCGCCAGCATCATGAAGCGAGTATGGCACTGCTTGAGCTGCCGGATCCTGAAATTGCGGATCTGTTGCTGGAGCTGGAGCAGGCTCATCGCCTGATTGCATTTCGTTTGCTGCCGGGCGATCGCCAGGCGGATGTGTTTTCCTATCTCGAGCACGACGACCAATCGGCCCTGATCGACAGTCTAACCACCGAACAGGCTGCGCAGATTTTCAACGAGATGGATCCGGACGACCGGGTCGATTTTCTGGAGTTGGCCCCGGAAGAACTTGCTGCCCAGCTCATGGCGGTGATGCATCCGGAAGATCGGGCGGAAACCCAGCGGATTCTCGACTATCCCGAAGAATCCGTCGCGCGCGACATGACCACCGAATATCTCACGGTGCGACCGGAGTGGTCGGTCAGCCGCGTACTCGAATACATCCGAAAGCACGGACGTGACGCGGAATTGCTCAACGTGCTTTACGTGGTCGATGACGAGGGTCGGCTGATGGATTATGTCCGGATCCGCCGATTGCTGGTGGCTCCTCTGGAAACACCCTGCGGGCAACTCAGTGAAGGCAAGCCCATCAGTCTGCAGGCCAATGCCGATCGCGAAGAAGCCGTGCGTCTGATGGATCGTTACGACATCCCTGTGCTGCCGGTGGTGGATGATCAGGATGTGCTGCTCGGCATCGTGACCTTTGACGATGTGGCCGACGTGGCCGAAGAGGAAGTGACTGAAGACATCCACAAAATGGGGGGTCTTGAAGCGCTGGATACCTCGTATATGAGCGTTTCGATTCTGACCCTGGTGCGCAAGCGCGGGGTCTGGCTGATGATTCTGTTCATCGGCGGATTGCTGACCGTTTCAGCCATGGGAGCTTTCGAACATTCACTCAAGCGATTTGCCGTATTGGCGATGTTTGTGCCTCTGATCATTGCCAGCGGTGGCAACAGCGGCGCTCAGGCGGCTTCGATCATGATTCGCGCGCTGGCCATCGGGGATCTCGAACTCAAAGATTGGTGGACGGTGATGCGCCGCGAATTACTCAGCGGCCTGATGCTCGGATCGATGCTGGGCATTTTTGGATTGATCGCCGGGACTTGGGTGAGTTTCCTGTTTTTCAAGGCAGAAGCTCAGGGTCTGAACGGTGCATTGCACTTCGGCTTTGCCATCGGCACCGCTGTGGTGGGTGTGGTGATGATCGGCAATATCACCGGGAGCATGTTGCCGTTTATTTTGCAGGGGATCGGTCTGGATCCGGCCACGAGTTCGACACCGTTTGTGGCCACGATCGTGGATGTGACCGGGCTGGTGATCTACTTTGTGGCGGCCAATCTGATTCTGACCGGGTCGGTCTTTCCGGCCGGTGGCTGATTTGACTACTTGGCGGCGAGTTCGAGCAGTGCATCCAGGCCGCGTTCGAGCATGGCATCATCGCACGCGTATGAAATACGGAAGTGCGTTTTTCGCTCTGAGAAATCCGAACCGGGAATGATCAGTACGCCGCGAGCGATGGCGCGTTCGACAAAGGCATCACCGGTTTCGTTCTTCGGGGCGTGCGGAAAGGCATAAAACGCGCCGCCGGGAACCGTCAGATCAAAAACAGGACTCAATCGTTCAATCACGCGGTCACGCTTGCGCCGGTAGGCCGTGACGTGTTCAGACATGTCCAGGCTCAGTGCCGCAATCCCTGCCTGTTGAACCATCGAGGGCGCACACACGAATGTGTATTGCTGGAGCTTGGTCATCTGATCGACCACGGCTTTCGGACCGATGGCATAGCCCAGACGCCAGCCCGTCATGCCGTACGTTTTTGAAAAACCGCGCAGCACCAGCACATGATCACTTTGCGAAGCGGGGGAAGGGCAGCGCGGTCCGACCGGCGTGTCGACCGGCTCGTAGCAGAACACGTCGTAGATTTCGTCTGAAACGATCATCACGCCGTGCTTGTCGGTCAGGTTAATCAGGTCCGACCAGTCATCGTCGTTGAGGACCACACCGGTCGGGTTCGAAGGGCTTGAGACGATCAGTAATTTTGTGCGGGTGTCGATGAGCGGCGCGACGCGTTCGGCAGTCAGGCGGAAATCGGGATAGGTATCGACAAAGACCGGTTCGCCGCCGGCCATGCGCACCAGATGTTTGTACATCACGAAATACGGGTCGGGCATCAAGACGCGATCACCGGGGCCCACGCATGCGAGCATGGCGAGCATGAGTCCGCCACTAACCCCCGATGTGATCAGTGTGCCGAAGTCATTCCAGCGTTCGTCGTGCGCAAAGCGATCGCGGAATTCGCCGGCCACTGCATCGCGCAGAGCGGCCGTTCCTTGGGTCACGGTGTAGCTGTTGGGGCCTTTTTCGATCGCATCGATCGCGGCTCGCTTGGCCTCATTCGGCACATCGAAGTCCGGCTGGCCGATGGAAAGATTGATCGGATTTTTGACCTGCTGCGCGAGGTCAAAGACGCGACGAATCCCACTCGCATCGATGGAGCGGGCCCGGGCACTAATCAAGCGGTCGGGATCAAACAAGACGAATCAGAGCAGCGCGACGCGTTGAGCGATCACGCTTCCTTCTTCGTCACGGTTTTCTTGGCAGCGACCTTTCGGCTGGCCACTTTCGGCAGACCGATGGGGCTGTCTTTTTCAGGATTGAAGCGTTCGTCGGCCAGCAGCTTGCCGATGCGCTCGTCCCGTGACAGCACGTTGCGATGCTTGCTCAGGCTGTTTGACGTTTTCAGGCTGGGATCGAGGCTCATCGGATCATCTCCGTTTTCTTCGGGCAGGTCCGGGTTCAGGTCCGGCCCGGAATAAACTTTTCAGCGTAGAGGTCGTTCCAATCGGTGGTGCCTTTGTGTTCGGTCTTCCATTTGCGGCCCAGCCGCTGCAGGTCGCGTTTGTAGGCGACAGCCGCCTCATCACCGACCCGTTGGAACCCACGAAGGGCAACCACCTTGACAAACCGACCATTGTTGATGGGGATGGCGGCGGCGTCAACCCCCTGTGTCGCGAGAAAGCGGATCACGCGATCTGCCTCGGCCGCGTAGCTGGCGTCGATCTGGAGCATCCGAAAGTAGTTGAGCCCCGGTTCACGCGGGTCGTCCACCGCCAGAGCCGGATCGTCGTTGGATTCAGCTAGGCTGGGATTCACGGGGGCAGCGCCCTGAGCGTCGATCCGAGACACGGTACGCGGGATCAGTCCCGAATTGACCGGTGTTTCCCGGAAGGGCTTGAGGGGATCGGATTGATTGCGATAGGCCTGCATTGCCCGCCGCTCGAAGATCTGTCCCACGCGGAAGGCCAGGCCGACCAGGCCGAGCATGACCACCGCGATGATTAGGAGGGTCAGGCGCGGCAGGTGGAGATTGGCCGTTTCACGCAGCCAGACACCGAAAGTCGGCTTGGGGCCTCGGTCTGCGGCGTCAGGGTTCGATGCTTCGCCCGATGGCGTGGCCGCTCCCGATCCGGGGCGATCGCGCGCTGCATGACGTCAAAATGGGGCTGATCCGCGGAGTCTCGACACAGGTCAGCCATGTTGCCGACCCGGAAGGGGTGGGTCAAGACACGCCCAATTTCTTGCGTTTGGCCGAAAGCCAGCGCGTGAGCTGTGCGGCGGTCATGCAGT
>CALOAZ010000022.1:0-10742 GCA_942491355.1 uncultured Phycisphaeraceae bacterium | reverse complement strand
TGAGTTGGATCCTGCGGCATGGCGCGCGTGATCGATACGAATCTTACCGCAGCCTTTCTCTGCACGCGCGCGGCATTCGCCGTGATGAAGCGCAGTGGTGGCGGTCGGATCATCAACATCGGTTCGATTTCAGCGCAGCGCGTGCGCCCGAATTCGGCCGCGTATTCGGCTTCGAAGTTCGGTCTGGTGGGTTTGACGCATGTGGTGGCGCTCGAAGGCCGCGAGTACGGCATTGCCTGCGGCTGTATTCATCCCGGCAATACGATGGTGGAACGTCGCGCGGCCACGGGTGCGAACGAAGACGATGAGCCCATGATGGATATTGCTGCCGTGGCCGATTTGGTGGTGCATGCGGCATCGCAACCGGCGCACGTGAATATTTTGGACGCAATTGTGATGCCGGTGGGCCAGGATTACATCGGGCGCGGTTGAGATCAGGTGGCGGGCTGTGCGACGTCGATCCACGCGCCGTCGGCCTGCAGGCCGAGGTTCACCGCTTCGACGATGGCGGTTGAAACCAGTGCATCGCGAAAAGTGGGGCGATGTCGCGGTGTTGCGTTCAGCTTCGCTGCCGTGATGTTGCCGGCGCGAATCTGCTGCACATCCTTAATAAAGCCTTCGATGCTGTCCCGGCCGTAGCCTTCGAATCGAGCCGATCCCGCCGGGCCGTAAAACGCACTGAAATACGGGTTCAATGCTTCGATGCCGCGCGTGTCGGTGACCACCTGGATGCCGCGATCCTTCTGGTCGCATTCGATGCGCCCATCGGTGCCGATCACTTTGATGCGCTGGTCCGACATCGCAGAGGTACTGTTCGGATCGACCCAGTGCGTGAGGTGCGTGGACGTGAAGCGGTGGCCGTCGCGCTCCCACTCGATCATGACTTGAATGGCGTCGTGCGTGTCGATGCCTTGTTGGATCAGTCTTTGCTTCTGTCCCAAGGCGCAAAGTCGCTTCGGCGTGGCACCCGTCACGAAATACACCATGTCGGCGTAATGCACGCCGAGATACTGAAAAATATTGGTGCGTGCGGCCCAGGCCGAGAAGATTTCTTCGGGGATGCAGCGGCGCTGCGAATATTCGATGACGAAATTCAACGGTTGGCCGATGTCACCGCGCTCGATGCGATCGCGCAGGGTCAGGTTGGAGACATCGAAGCGTTTGTGGAATTCCACGGCGCCGTACACATTCTGTTTTTCGGCGCGACGCGTGAGTTCGATGCCGTCGGCCAGCGTGGTGACGAACGGCTTGACGACCAGTGTGTGCAAGCCCGCGTCGATCGCGGCCGAAGCGATCTCGAAATGCAGATCGTCGGGAACGGCGAGAATCGCGGCATCAAAGCGGTCGGCGTTCTTGAGAAGATCGCGATAGCTCTGGCTTGTTTGTTCCGGGAATGTTGCGACGGGCAGATCGATGCCGGTAAAGGCGGCAAGGGCGCTGGCTTTTTCGGCGGCCTGTTTGGCTGAAGCGGGCGTCGTCGAGCAGATCGTGACGGACTTGATGCGCTGCCGGGTTCGCGCTGCTTCGAATAGTGCGGGCAGAATGGTGCCGTAGCCATCGGTGCCGCGCCCGCAGGCATACATGCCGGCACCGATCACCAGAACATTCAAGGCGTCGTCGGCCGAAGCATTCATGCCTGCTGAACCACTTTAAGTGTGAGGCCTTCGACAATGTCTTTCACGGTGTCGCGAAAGGCCACCATATGCGGCGCCTTGAGGTGCGCGTCGAGGTGAGCCACGCTTTCCCACTTCTCAACGACCGTCACGACATTCGGATCCTTTTCCTGGATGTCGAGACCTGAGTCGATATCTATCGCGGGGTAGTAGCTGATACAGCCGTCTTCGGCGAGAACGGCCGGCACGTTGGCGTTGAACTTGGCGACGAAAGTGTCGCGCTGGCCGGATTTCACGCGAATGGAGGCGAGAACGTCGATCATGGGAGGCTCCGATTTCAATGGCTTTCGGGCAGCGGGGCATGATAAACCATCGGGCCATTGGGTGTGAGCCGGTACGATGGGCCGCATGGTTTTGCCGCAGTGTCCTCTTTGTGCCGGAGACCAGATCGCCGAGTTGTTTGAAGTCGGCGGGCGCCGGTTCTACCACTGCGTTGTTTGTGCGATGCGGTATGTGGATCCGCAAGCCAGGCTTAAACCTGAAGCCGAAAAGGCGCATTACGATGCGCATGAGAATGATCCGTCTGACCCTGATTACCGCGCGTTTTTGTCGAAGCTGGCAGAGCCCCTAATCGATCGGCTTGAACCGGGTGCATCCGGTCTTGATTATGGATGTGGCCCTGGGCCCACGCTTTCAGTCATGCTGGCCGAACGCGGGTTTTCGATGGCGGTGTACGACCCGTTTTTTGTGAATGATGCCGAAGTGCTCGAAGCGACCTACGACTTCATTGCTTGTACTGAAACAGTCGAGCATTTTTATCAGCCTGCCGAAGAATTTGACCGACTCGCACGATTGCTGCGCCCCGGCGGATGGCTGGCGGTGATGACGCAAACGGCCGATGCCCGATTCGGCCCGGACTGGTGGTACCTGCGCGATCCCACGCACGTGTGCTTTTATGCGCCCGAGACATTTCGGTGGATCGCCGATGCGTTCGGATGGCATCTGGCAATGCCTGCCGAAAACATCGCACTGTTCCGGAGGCTCTCGGCCGGGCATAATTCCAAGTCATGAAGCGGCGACCGATCACAGGTGAGGGATTGGTGTATTCCACGGGGCAGGGGCAGATGTGCCCGACGTGTTCGCGACCCGTGGCGCAGTGCGAATGCGCGGCGCGCCGTCAAGCAGCCAAGCCGGACGGTGATGGCGTGGTGCGCGTGAGTCGCGAAACCAAAGGTCGCAAGGGCAAAGGCGTGACCTGCATCACGGGTGTGCCGTTAAGTGCAGATGAGCTCGCGAAACTGGCCAAGCAGTTGAAGACACGCTGCGGTTCAGGCGGCACGGTGAAAGATGGCGTGATTGAAATTCAAGGCGATCATCGCGATGTGCTGGTGATTGAGCTCCAGAAGCATGGCTGGACTGTGAAGAAGGCGGGCGGGTGATGAGCCATTGCTTGTGGGGCTGCTTGTGGATCACGATTTTGGCCGGATGCACTCATCCGCTGAAAAACATGGATTTAAAGAAGATTGATTGCGATTACGCCCGCATCCAATCGATTGCTCTGGGGATTAATGGGTACGCTGTTCAGCATTACGATATTGCCGGCAATGCGGAGATCGTCAGCAAGGTATTTCACTGGTTCGATGAACATCGGGAAGGATGGCGGATTTGCAAGTTTCGCGATTCCCGCAAACGTATTCATTTCAGGCCATTGCTTTCAGGTGAATATCATTATCGTCACATCGGGATTTTGTGGGCAAACGATGCGATCGAAAAATATCGCTGGTATTACCGGCACGCGTGATACCGAAGTGGATGATTTGCTCGAAACGATCAGGGTGTGGCGCCTCAAAGAATCAGGGGTTCCCGACGCGGCGATCTGGCGTGTTCGGTGAAGCGGGTTGCGTGGATTGAGTCGGCGCATAAAAAAACCCCCCGCAGAGCGAGGGGTTTTTCTCAATCGTATCAAAGAAATCATTCGCCCTTTTTCGAGCGGCCTTTGCCGAAGCCGGCTTTGAATTCTTCCTTGGTGACAGCGCCGTCACCGTTGGTGTCCATTTTCTTGAAGCGTTCTTCGGCGCGTTTCAGGCGTTCGCCTTCGGCGCCGGCTTTGAATTCTTCAAGCGAAAGCTTGCCGTCCTGGTTGGTGTCTTTCTTGGCGAAGTATTCTTCAGGATTGAAGTCGCCGCGCTCTTTCTTCTCGCCTTTTTCGTCGGCGGCCAGAGTGGCGCCGCCAAGCATGAGGGTCAGACCGAGGATGGACATCATGAGGGTTCGCGGGGTCATGTTCGTTGCTCCTTGGGAGATGCCGTGGCAGTGGACGCACGCGGTCGCATGGCCCGGCAGGATTCGAACATCATGCCCTCGGCACATGAAGCCACGATGAGCGCCAGATGAAGGCGGTCAGGGCTTTCGGTCGGGAGGTGGCGGTGGACGACGGTCGCGGCCGGGTGGGCTTTGGCGGGCCTTCCCGAGGTTGTCGGATAAAGGTGGGATCGGGTGTGCCGCGAAAATGCCGCGAAATAAAGGGGAATGATTCGGTCACGAAATAGTGGTAGATGCCTTCCGGGGATTCGGGTGTCACGCCGAACCGGCCGTTGCAGTCATCCAGGTCACCTGAGCCGGCGACATATTCGTAATCTTCGACAAAGCGACCGTCATAAGCACCGCCCGGTCCATCAGGCCGTGTGCCCTTTTTGAGTTGGTAACTCGGGCGCATGATACGCATGGGGCTGTCGGCCTTCATGGGATTGCTGAAGCCGTATCCGGCGTAAATCGGGAACCCGTCAGCGGCATAGCCGATGAGTGTCATGGTTTTATCGCTACCACCCTGCAGGTGTACGTGGCCGGTGGGCATGCCGTGATAGTGGTAAGCGCCGGTGCGCTGCACGTGGGCATGATGTTCGTCGAGGCCCAGGTCGATCTTGCCGGACATCGCTTCGTATTGCCAGCCGGAATGCCGATCGTTGTTCCAGAACTCCGCAGCGCCGGGATCGAACAGCACACCGTTGAGCGCAATGCCAAACGGACTCAACCGCACCGGCGTGGGAGACACGTTGGCTTTTGGTTGAATCGGGACGCTGAACACATAAGACTGAGGCTGGATCGTGTTCGGATTGCCGCGCCGTGGAAAAGTGCCGGGTGTGTGATCCGGAAGACCGTTGGATTTGATTTGGCGATGAGCATCCTGCGTGGTGATGCGCACCTGGCTGGTGGGGCGCTGCTCCCCATGAGCGGTCGTGGGAAAAGAAATCATTTGGGGCACGATCAGTGCTGCGCCGCCCATCAGTCCGATCAGGCTGGCCTTGAATGTGACATGCATCGGGCAATCTCTCAGATGTTGCGCGTTTGCCACTAGCTTAGAGGTGTCATCATGAAGCGAAGATGAGTGTCGGCGATCAGGCGAAAATCATCTGGATCTGCTGCGCCAATGCTTTGCCCAAAGCCTGCGTGCTTTCAGCACCCAGATGAATGCCGTCGGGCACGGGACAGGTGGCGACGGTGCCGGCATCGAAAAAAGCAATCTGTCGCTGGCGGGCGATCGTGGCTTAGAGTCGTGCGAGCTTTTTGGATTTTTCGAGAGCGCCGTCAAATTTCGGGGCATAGGGCCGTTCGCTACTCATCGGAGCGGGGCAGACCAGCAGGATTTTCGGTGGGATGCCGTTCAATCCTGCGCCGCTGGTTTCGATCATGTCGATCAGCGCGGCCATGCCGAGCGCGACGTCTTCGGCGGCGAGATTCAGGTGATGCTTGAGACTGCCATTGGTGCCGAGCATCACGTTGATCAGGTCGATCGGTGCGTGAGATTGCAAAAGCATCGGCAGATGTTTTTTGCCGCAGCGATCATCGTTCAGTGGATCTTCGAAAGCGGTGGTGCGGCCATTGAGGCCTTCTTCGATCACACGATAAACATCGCCGAGTGCGTTCTGAATCACGCCGGCCAATCGCTGCGGAAAAGGCAGGCGGTCTCCGAGCGAACCGGGAATATAGCCCCAGGTGTTCGAATCGCCGAAACAGAGAATGTGTCGCATGCGTCAATTCCGAAGGCCGCTTACGCGGCGATGATACGACAAGTCCGAAGCGGAGGCATGTCTCCGCTTCGGACTTGTGCGTGTTTGGTTTTAAAAGGCGTTGTTATTTTGCGACTTTGACATGAAAGCCGGCGTCGTTGATGGCTTTCACCAAGGCCTTGGCATTGAACGACCCTGTGATCGTGAAGACTTGGAGGTCCGAGTGATGTGTCCATTGACGCCGCTGACGCCCAAGTGGCATTGGTGATCAGACTTTTAGCGCATTTGTTGCAACACAGATGCGCCGGTGAGTTTGAGTTGATTGACTGAACTGTCGGGGGCACCGCTGTCATCGGGCAACGTGAAGCCCTCGGCGAGTACGCCGTGATATCCGGCATCGGCCAGCGCGCCGAGCGCCTTTTCCACGCCGGCCTTGTCTTTGGCGGTGATGGTGAGTTGGCCGCGTTTGTCGGGATAGATGCTGGTTTTGACATCGGCCACCACGCAGTGAGCGCCGGCTTTTTCCACGGCGTCGGTCATTCCGTGGCGACAGCCGCTGCAGCAAAGATGCACGCCGGTGACGGTGGTTTTAACGTCTTCGGCGTGCAGGGCGGGTGCGAACATTCCGGTTAAAGCCAGAAGTGCGACACGCATCGACGTATTCCGGGATGTCATCGCCATGGAAGATACTCCTGAAAAACCTGTAGGTAGGTGTGAGGGACCTTGGCAGCCACAATATATCGTGGGTGGGGTGGGACTCGATATCCATCATATATAGGGGGAGCCGATGGCTCGATTCCTCTCGGCCTAGCCATGGTTTCTAGGTCGTGGAAACACGGATGGGAGGCCATTGACCCGTGTGATTGCTGTGAGTTACGATCTGCCCGCTTCTGATTTCCCGAATGGCTTCAAGATTCGCGTGAGTCGCCTGAGCCAGTCGAGAGCTACAAGGCTTAAGGAGGCCAGTTATGAAGCTGTATGTAGGTAACCTTTCTTACTCCACCACTGAAGACACCCTCTCCGCCGAATTCGGCGCGCACGGAACGGTCAAGGAAGTTTTTCTTCCCACAGACCGCATGACCGGTCGCCCGCGCGGCTTTGGGTTCGTCACCATGGGCAGCAGCGAAGAAGGTCAAGCTGCCATGGAAGCAATGAACGGCTATGAAATCGATGGCCGTTCGCTTCGCGTGAACGAAGCTCAGGAGAAGCCTCGTCGCGGTGGCGGCGGTGGCGGTGGCGGTGGCGGCGGCGGCGGTGGCCGCGGTGGTTACCGCGGTGGTGGCGGCGGCGGCGGCGGCCGCGGCGGCTGGTAATCCACGCCGGTGAAAACCGAAATGAAAGCCGGGGATCGCAATGCGGTCCCCGGTTTTTTTATGCGCGAAAGTCTTAAGATGGGCCGTTTCCAAACAGATTTTGGGGCGAATCAATGAAGCGATGGCTTGTTCCGGCGTTCTTGTTATGTGTGGTGGCGCAGGTGATGGCGCAATCGGTTGATGCGCCGCGCGTGTTACATGATGTGTCTTACAAAACAGGTGATCTGACGCCGTATGAGCAGCAGCGGTGCCGCCTGGATCTGTATCTGCCGGAAAAACCCGAAGCGGGCTTTGCCACCATCGTCTGGTTTCACGGCGGCAGCATTCAGGGGGGTGATAAGGCGAGCCGCATTGAAACGAGACTTGCGACACGATTTGCGCGCGAGGGTGTGGCGGTTGCCAGTGTAAATTATCGTTTGCACCCGAAGGTGATGTATCCGGCCTATCTCGAAGATGCGGCGGCGGCATTTGCTTTTGTGCATCGCACGATTGCAGAGCATGGCGGCAGTGCGGATCGCGTGTTTCTTTCGGGGCATTCTGCCGGGGGCTATCTGTCGGCCATGGTGGGAATGGATGAACATCTGCTGGCCGCGCATCAATTGAAAACCGATTCGATCGCTGGGCTCATGCCGGTGTCGGGGCAGATGATCACGCATTCCACGGTGCGTAAAGAACGCGGCATTTCACGTCTGACGCCGATCATTGATGCGGCGGCGCCTTTGTATCACGCGCGAGAAAACGCGCCGCCCTGTCTGGCGATTGCCGGGTCAAAGGATCTGCCGGGTCGTTCGGAAGAAAATCGATATTTCGTGGCCGCCTTGAAGGCGGCGGGTCATCCTGACGCCGCTTTTTTCGAAGGCGAAGGCCGCGATCACGGCACCATCGCCAGTCGGGCCAATGAGGCCGACGATGTCGTCGCCCAAGCCATGCTGGCATTCATTCGACGTTTGAAGCGATGAGGCAAACCCTGTGTCGGTGTTTGTCCGGTTTCAGGGTTGAAGGCCCGCGTAACGAGCAAGAAGAACAAGGTTGTCGGCGAACGTTTTGGGAGAGATGATCCGGCGCGTCGGATCATCTTTGCCCCAGTAACGCAGCGTGCCGTCTTCAACCCAGGCTCCGCGCTCATCCAGTGAATCGATGATGCGGCGGATGGTGTCGGCCGACGGTTTTTTCTCCGGCGCAGCGATATCGGGAAATCGGCCGGCCTTCAGATCCTGATAGCGCCGTTCCAGTGAATCGAGCTTGTGACTGACTTTGAAGCCGTAATGGGTGGGCAGGTCACTGTCGTCGTAGGTCAGTTTGTATTCGCGCGTGAAGTAAAGCGGGCGGTTGGTTTTGAGTTCGTAAAAACGCGCGAGGCGGCCGTCGGCCAGTTGCGACCGTTTCAGATAGGCAATGGCGCGGAGAATCGGTTCCAGGTATTTTTCATCGCGTGTGGCGACATACAAATCCATCATTGTATGAATGGCGCTTTGTGATTCAGACCCCGTCATTGCGGCCGGTTCGAATTTGCGAGCCCATGCAGGTTTCATATCACGATCGTATTGCTGTGCCCATGCGGGTTGCGGTTCAGGCATCTGCGCCAGAATGAGAAAGTCGCCGGCGCGCCGCGCGGCGGCAAGAGCTTGCTCGTCATCGAGTTTCGCATGAGCCAGCAGCAATGTGTCGGCGACATCGCTCACGAGATGATCATTGAGCGTGTAGTGAAACCAGTAGGCCTTGATGTGCGTGTCTTCGCCGGTTTCGCGATAGCCAGCTTTGAGGACAGGGGCGTCTGCGTCGGCCGGGCCGGTGAAGACCTGTGTCCAGCCGCCGTTCGGGAATTGGGCGCCGATCAAACTGTCGAGGCCGAATCGCATGGCTTCTTGGGCACTTTCGTCTTGTCCCTGCGTGGCGTGGTGGTATCGAATTAAAAACCGAAGGGCAGATTGCGTTTTGTCATCATCAAGCGATGAATAGAGCCGCGCGTTTTTGCCCGGTTTGCCATCGATGCGATAGGCATGGCGTCGGCGCGCTTCGGGATCCAGTTCGATCGAGGCATCCCATCCGCCCGAATGCATCTGGCCGCGCACCAGCAGATGCGCCGTTTGTTTTGCGGCTTCGAGGCAGGTCGGATCGCCGGTCAATTCGTAGGCGGTGACAAAGGCTTCGCCCACAGAAGGTGTGGCCGGCGGCTGAATCCATACGGTGGTCAGGCCGACTTTGCCCTCGCCTTCGCGCCGGGCAAGATCATCGCTGTAGCGCCAGACATAGCCGCCTTCGACAGCCACTTGATCCTTGAAGAAGGTGGCGGCGCGCCGCATGGCATCCAAGGCTTGTTCGCGTGTGGGGACTTGCTGTCCGAGCGTCGGAGCGACGCTGATCAGAAGCATGCTGCACATTATGGTCAGGCGCGTGATCATGTGGGCATGATAGCTTCTGCGGGGTCAATCCCTGTAGAATCGACGTTTTCACGATTTCACGCTTTTCAGGAGCAATGACGATGAACGACAAATTGCAGCGTCGCGGTTTTCTGGCCGGCACATTGGCCACGGGTTTGGGCGTCTCGGGTTGTGAGGCGATCAAGTCAGAGGGTGATGAGGCAGAGCCTGCCCGGGAATATTACGAGCGCGCACCTACACGCCTGCCGCCGCAGACAAAGCGGCGGTGATCGATGCGTATCTGCGCGATGCGCTGCTTCCGGCGCTGGGGCGTCAGGGCGTCGGACCGGTGGGTGTGTTTACATCGCTGGATGATCCGAAAGATCTTTCATTCACGGTGTTGATCGCGTATCGATCACTCGAGGTTTTTGCCGGTGTGAATCCCGCTCTGAAGCGCGACTCGGCTTATCTTGCGGCAGCCAAGCCGTATTTTGATCGCTCCAGCAAAGAGACGGCCTTTACGCGCATCCGAAGCCGATTCATGAAGGCTTTTGACGGCATGCCGAAAATCGCTGTGCCGAAATCAGGTCCGCGCGTGTTTGAATTGCGCACCTACGAAAGCCATCACGAAGAAGCTGCGTGGCGCAAGATCGCGATGTTCAACGAGGGTGAGATCGGCATCATGCGCGATGTCGAACTCGGTCCGGTCTTTTACGGCGAAACGCTTGTTTCAGATGATGTGCCGAATCTGACTTACATGACCCACGCCACCGACATGGACGCCCACAAGAAGCATTGGGACGCTTTTCGCACGCACCCCAAGTGGGACAAGATGAAAGTCATGCCGCGTTTTGCCGACACGGTTTCGAAAATCACCAAAACCTTTTTGAAGCCGACGGCTTATTCGCAAGTCTGACGGGACGGTCTTTGTCGCTTTTCATTGAGGGGCTGCGGCGCTTCGTACCGTTCCGATGCAGATCAGCTCGCGCAAGGTGTGCGCGTAGATGCGGCCATCGGCGAATGACAGGCCGGCGCGCGTCCAGGCTTTTCCGGCAGGGCCGAGATCGTTGATGGCGACGACGGCGCGTTCGTCCAGGTGTTCGGCATTCCATCGGATGACATACACCGTGCCGTTCATCACAGGGATGTAGAGATACGGTCCGGCCGCGGTGGGTGTGGGCGCGGCGATGTGTCCCCAGCCATTGCCCATGGATCGCTTGTCGCCCATGACCACGAAGCCGCGTGTGTTCTTCATGTCATTGGCGGCAAGAGCCTGGTCTTTGAGGCCCGGTTCTTTTTTAGAGGTCGGCGCGGCATACCAGCGCAGGGCGTCCGGCCGGCCTTCGATGCGTGCGCATTGCAGCGGCAGTTCGAGGTATTCCACGGCTCCGGTTTCGACGTGCACGCGCCCGAGATAGGGCCGCGTGTAACTTCTGAAATAGTGATACG
>CALOAZ010000021.1:0-37988 GCA_942491355.1 uncultured Phycisphaeraceae bacterium | reverse complement strand
AGAAGTCGGTCCGCGCATCCCACTGACACTTCGTCGCGGCACGCCCGGCCCCGAGACGGGATTGACGGCGCTTTATCGATTCGACGAAGGTCGGGATCAGGTGGTGCGCGACCAATCCGGCGTGGCACCGGTGTTGGACCTGACCATCGATAACGCCAGAGCGGTGCATTGGGAACGCGAGGGTGGATTGACGGTTCGCCTACCGGTGTTGATTGCGTCGCGCGGGCCGGCCGAGAAAATCGCGCAGGCTTGCCGTGCTTCGAATGCGGTCACCATTGAAGCATGGATCAAAACATCGGAACTGGATGCTGCGACGTCGGAGATCGGCGAGGATCGCATCGTGACAATTTCTGAATCGATCAATCGCCGGAATGTCACATTGGGTCAGGGTGCCATCGGATTCGAACCCTCGACATACTCGCTGCGTTTACGCACCGATGCGAATCCCAATGCGGGTGGCACGCTCAATGGATTGCAGCCGATGGTGACGCCAAGCGGACCGGCTCGAAAAAATGAGTGGCGTCATGTGGTCTTTTCGCGCGATTCGACAGGGCAAGCCACGTTATGGGTGAATGGGCAAGTCATGATCCGGCAAAACACACCCGGCACGCTGAAGAACTGGGATATGAGCTATCGACTGGCTTTGGGACGCGAAGTTCAAGTGAATGATGACAGTGCGGCCGGCAAGATCGATCCGCGAAATGCGGATGATCTGGGTCGCTCGTGGTTCGGCACGTATCGCTGGGTGGCGATCTACGCCAAGGCGTTGTCTGCCGAACAGGTGAAGACTTATTTCGAAGCGGGTCCCGGCGACTGAGGTCGGGCCTGGGGTTGGTCTTAAGGAAAGCTTGAAAAACAAACATCGGCGTAAGCCGGAGCGCGATCGTTGCGCCTTGGGATTGAGGAGCGAACACCAATGAAGACATTGATCAATCAAAACCGAATGACGTGGAGCGTGGTGATGCTGCTGTGCATCGTCACAGTGGCCGAAGCTCAAACGGTTTCATTCAAAGCCGCGAAAGACATTGCAAACGGTTCGGTGTCGGGTTTGAGCTGTATCGATGCCGGACGCATCAACAACGATAATCTGGCCGATATCGTGGCGATCGAGGGAGGCAAGCATGCGGGCGGTCGCCAGACCTTCGCGTGGTTTGAGTCTCCGTCGAATCCGCAAAACAGTTGGACGCGGCGTAACATCAGTCACAGTGCGCCGCTGCGGTCGTTCCTGGGTTCGGCCAAGCTCGCCGACATGGACGGCGACGGTGATCTCGATCTGATCGTCAGCTCCGACAACCACTCCGG
Source organism: uncultured Phycisphaeraceae bacterium (assembly GCA_942491355.1). Classification (GTDB taxonomy): domain Bacteria; phylum Planctomycetota; class Phycisphaerae; order Phycisphaerales; family Zrk34; genus CALOAZ01. Next base: position 36,686 of record CALOAZ010000021.1, on the reverse strand, counting down.
CGGCTCGATGCAGGCCGACGTGTTTGTGTTCGTCAATCCCGGCGGCAGCGCCACGGGTACGTGGAACCACTATAAGACCAATGGCAGCACGATGGCGCTGCACCACATCAATGACATGGAGATCGCGGATCTCGATGGCGACGGCAAGCCGGACATCATCGTTCGCAGCCTCGAGCCGAATCAGATCCACATCTTCTTCCAGAACACCATCTCCTCGTACACCCACAAGATCATCGACACGGGCATCGCGCAGTCTGAAGGCCTCTCGGTCGGCAAGATCGACGGTGACAATCGCATCGACATCACGTTCACCGGTTATTGGCTCAAAAATCCCAGCAACGCGCGCACCGGCACATTCACCCAATATCCCATCGACTCGAACTACAAGAACACCAACCAGAATACGAAGGAGTCGACCGGCGACATCGACGGTGACGGCCTGATCGACATCGTCATCGGCCCGGCCGAGTCGTACCGCAATGGCGAGAATCACGTACTGGCCTGGTACAAGAATCCCGGCAGCAATTACGGCTCGAACTGGCAGCGCACGGTGATTCGTTCGAACACCAACCATCACCACACGGTGAAACTTGCCGACATCGATAACGATGGCGACTTGGATGTGATCACCGGCAAGCCTTGGTCGAGCAGCGGCATTCCGAAGGAATCATTGATTTTCTACAACAACGGATCGGGCGGTTTCGGCACGGTCCAGACACTGGTGTCAGGCAAGGGCCTTTATACCGGCGTGGTGCATGACATCGGCAACGACGGTGATTTGGATATCGTCGGTCAGGACAGTTATGCCGATACGTCCAAGCCCTGGTTTTATGAAAGCAATCAAGGGGGCGTGTCCACGCCGACCGCTCCCGCTGCGCCCGGCGGCTTGTCTGTCAGCGTGGCGGGTGCCACGCAGATCAATTTGAGTTGGAGCGACCATTCGAGCGACGAAACGGGTTTCAAGATCGAGCGCAAGACCGGTTCGGGATCATTTTCGCAGATCGCGACGGTGGGCGCGAACGTCAAGACCTACAACAACACGGGCTTGACGGCGAATACGTCTTACACGTATCGGGTTCGCGCCTACAACAGCGTGGGCAACTCGTCGTATTCGAATGAGTCTTCGGCCACGACCAGCGATACGGCGCCCGGCGCACCCAGCAGTCTTGCGGCCGCTGCGGTGGGGACGTCACAGATCAATCTGGTCTGGAATGACAACGCAGGCAACGAAACAGGTTTTAAGATCGAGCGCAAGACCGGTTCGGGATCATTTTCGCAGATCGCAACGGTGGGCGCGAACGTCAAGACGTACAACAACACGGGCCTGACGGCGAACACGTCTTATACATATCGGGTTCGCGCCTACAACAGCGTGGGCGACTCGTCGTACTCGAACGAGTCTTCGGCCACGACCGCATCCATCCCCGTGGTTCAAGGACCGTTCCATGGCACGCCGTTCGGCGTGGGCGAAGTGATTCAAGCCGAAGACTATGACCACGGCGGCGAAGGCACGGCGTATCACGACACCACGTCGGGTAACAGCGGTGGCCAGTACCGTACCGGCGAGTCGGTCGATCTCTACGCCAGCACGGGCGGCGGCATTCGTGTCGGCTCGGTGAAGGCCGGCGAATGGCTCGAATACACCGTGCAGATTCCATCGACCGACACATACCAGATCACCGCCGCCGTGGCGGCACCGCACGCGAACGCGAAATTCCACATCGAGTTCAATGGTCAGAATGTGACCGGCGCAATCACGATTCCCAACACCGGTGACTGGCAGGTGTTCGCAAACGTGGTGGTCCCGAACATCGATTTGACGGCGGGTACGCATGTGATGCGCGTCGTGATGGATTCATCAGGCGACGGTAGTTCGGTGGGCGATTTCGATTTCTTCCGCATCGATCTCGACGACGACGGCATCATCACGGCAGGGGCGTGGGCGAAGCTGGGCGATTTGCCGTCACAGCGCGTCGAACACGCCAATGCGGTGGTCGACGGCAAGATCTATGTCATGGGCGGTCTGTTTGATCCGAACTACGGACCGTCGAGCGTCCTCGCGTTCGATACCGCCGTCGGTACGTGGTCACAGGTTTCAACGATGCCGTCGCTGCGCAATCATCTGACCATTGGCGAAGCGGTGTGGGGCGAGGAGATCTGGGTGTGCGGCGGCAAACCCGACGGCACCGATAAAGTCGGTTCGAAGCGCGTTGATATCTTCAACACGCGCACGCACACATGGCGCCAAGGTCCGGACATGCCCGACAACCACTGGGCGGGTCCGTCGGTGATCGTCGGCCACGAGTTGCACGTGCTGACCGGTGCCGTGACGAACTCGACGGCCACCAACCATCACTTCGTGCTTGATCTGCACAATCAATCGGCCGGCTGGCGCAGTGCCAAGGCCGTACCGCAGCCGCGTGTGCATGTGGCAGGTGTGTCGCTGAACAACAAGCTGTATCTCGTCGGCGGAGAGATGAATCACACGCACCAGGATGGTGATACCACCACGGTGCAGATCTACGATCCGGTGACCGACGCGTGGGATCAGCGTGCGCCGTTGCCCGAAGCACGCAGTCATCACGAATGCTCGACGTTTGCGCACAACGACAAGATCATTTCCGTCAGCGGCGTCGACAGCTCGCGCAATCCGAAAGCTCAGGCGACGATTTACGAATACGATCCGGCATCGGATGCCTGGAGTCAGAAGGCGTCGTTGCCGACAACACTCGCTTCACCCGGTGCGAAGATCGTCGATGGCGTGCTGTATGTTTTCGGGGGTGGTATTGACACTTGGTTCAACGCCGATCGCGTGACGACCTGGGCGCGTTTGTGGGATGTCTCGCAATTGGCCGATGCGCCGCCGTCAGAGCCGACGCATCTGGCCGCGCAAGCGGTGTCGAGCAGCGCCATTGATCTGACATGGGTGGATCAGGCAGGTATCGAGACCGGTTATCAGGTGCAGCGCAAGCAGGGCAGTGGTTCATTTGCGAACATCGCCACACTCGGCGTCGATGTTCGGTCGTACCACGACACCGGCTTGTCTGCCCAGACGTCTTATGATTATCGCGTGCGGGCGCTGGGCAGCGCCGCGAACAGTGCGTATACCAGCATGTCGTCGGCCACGACGGATGCCGGATCTCCGCCTCCACCTCCGTCAGGGCAGACACCCTATGGCGGGGTGCCGATTGCGACGGGCACGCGCTTCGAAGCCGAAGACTTCGACAACGGTGGCTCGGGTGTGGCATGGAATGACAGCGACTCGGGCAATCAAGGAGGTCAGTACCGCACGAATGTGGATGTGGATATTTATGCCAACTCAGGCGGCGGCCACCGTGTGGGTCGCGTGAAAGCCGGCGAATGGATCGAGTACACGATCAACGTTCCGACGAGCGGTCCTTATGACATCACCGCGATGGCGACTTCACCCGCAAGCGGCGGCCAATTCCGCATCGAGATCGATGGCCAAAATGTATCGGGCAGCGTGAACATTCCGAACACTGGCGGCTGGCAGTCGTTCCAGAACGTGGTGATTCAGAATGTGTCGTTGAATGCGGGTATCCGCGTGATGCGGCTTGTGATGGTGGCCAACGCCTCAAACGGTTACACCGGTGATTTCGACGCGTTCCGCATCGACGCCGATTCGTCCACGCCGCCTCCTCCGCCTCCGTCGGGTCAATCGCCATACGGTGGTACGCCTATCGCCACCGGCGGCTGGTTTGAAGCCGAAGATTTCGACAACGGCGGCGAAGATGTCGCGTGGAACGACAGTGATTCGGGTAATCAGGGCGGCCAGTATCGCACCAATGTCAATGTGGACATCTATGCGAATTCCGGTGGTGGTTACCGTGTGGGGCGTGTGTTTGCCGGCGAATGGCTGGAGTACACGATTGAAGTATCCACTGCGGGCACCTACACGATCACGGCAAACGTGACTTCGCCGTCGAGTGGCGGCCAATTCCGCATCGAGATCGACGGTCAGGATGTATCGGGCAACGTGAACGTTCCGAATACCGGCGGTTGGCAGTCGTTCCAGAATGTTCTGATCGATAACGTATCGCTCACGGCGGGCACACATGTGATGCGCGTGGTGATGGTGACCAACGCTTCGAACGGCTACACAGGAGACTTCGACGCATTCCGCATCGACGCGACCACCGCACCGGCGGCACCACTGCTTGTGACAGGTCTGGTCGCACACTGGCGACTCGACGAATCCAGTGGCACCAAAGCCAACGATGACATGGGGCTGCATCACGGCACATTGGCCAACGGGCCTGCGTGGGATCCCGGCAATGGTTTCATCGGCGGAGCACTGAACTTCGACGGATCCAACGACCGCGTCGATGTGGGTGCCTTCAATGTCTCGGGCCAGAAGCTCACGCTGGCAGCGTGGATTCGCCGTGACGGCTCGGGCCACGTCGAAGGCCGCATCATCAGCAAGGCGACGACGACTTCGGGCGACGATCACATGTGGATGCTAAGTCTGATCGAAACCAACAAGCTGCGCTTCCGTCTGAACGCCGGTGGCACGACGTACACGCTGGTGGGTTCGGCGGGCGTGCAGGTCAATCAATGGCATCACGCGGCGGCCACCTACGATGGCACCACGATGCGGCTGTATCTCGACGGCTCGCAAGTGGCATCGATGCCCGCCACCGGCAACATCGGCACCAACTCAGCGGCCATCGCCATGGGCAATCAACCTGCGGGCGCCGGTGATCGACCCTTTGGCGGCGATCTGGATGACGTGCGCGTCTACAGCCGCACATTGAACGCTGACGATATCGCAGCGCTTGCCGCCAGCGTGTTCATCGAAAGCGGCGGGGTTGTGGTGATGGAAGCCGAACACTACATGCATCGCGAGCCGGGCCTCAACGGCGGCGCGACACACAGCTGGGTGCGCGTGACCGACGTGCCGGATTCAAGCAATGGTGCGGCGCTTGAAGCCCAGCCCAACAATGGCTACAGCGCCGCCGGTACGCTCGACGGCGAGCGACTCGATTACGACATCGAGTTCCAGACGCCCGGTACGTATTACCTGTGGGTGCGGATGGTCGGCCTGAGCGGCAACGACGATTCGATTCACGTCGGTTTTGACGGTTTGCCCGCGACGGCCGGCGGCGGCATGTCCGACAGCAGCGGCGATTGGCATTGGGAAGATCAATCGGGTGGCCAGCGCGTCACCGTGCAGGTCGGCAGTCCCGGCGTGCATACCTTCCATCTGTGGATGCGCGAGGACGGCGCGATCGTGGACAAGATCATCTTGACGCAGGATCCGAACGAATCGCCGTAAGATGGGCGGCCTCGAGAGTTGGAAGCGGCGGAGGCCTTGGTCTCCGCCGCTTTATTTTTGCGCGAAGCAAATGATGCACACGCCACAAGACGCGAATTCATCCGATGATTTCATAAAAAAGTTGTTACCGCAGGCATCGTTGGTGGCAATCGTCTAAAGCGAGCGGGTCACGGCGGCCCGGTATCGCTTTCGAAGAACGGCGCCCACGGCGCCGGAGTTGGTTGACACGACATTGTTTTGAACCATTCAGGCCGCGGGGCCGACCCGGCATATCGCCGGGGCGCGGTTGTTGCGCCAGGAGGATTTCATGAACACGCATCGCTTGAGCATGCTCGTTGCCGTGGCCGCTCTGGCCGTGGGTCTGGGGGTTACCGCCGCGCCGGCGCAATCCATTCGCCCCTGGCCCTCGAACAAGTTCTATTGGGAATACAAAGACCAGCCGGTTCTACTATTGGGTGGTACGAACAACGACAATTTATTTCAGAGCGCCGATGCCAAGGCACAGCTCGATCTGCTGGCGTCGGTGGGCGGAAATTACATTCGCAACACAATGAGTGATCGCCCCGACGACGGCAACGAAATCAAGGCGTTCAAAAAACTCTCCAGCGGTCAGTACGACCTGAACCAATGGAACGACGCATATTGGATACGATTTTCCGACATGCTCGTCTGGGCTGAGCAGCGCAACATCATCGTCGGCATCGAGGTCTGGGACCGCTTCGATCACTCGCGCGACCCGTGGTTGACCGATCCGTACAATCCCGCCAACAACGTCAACTACACCACGAGCGAAGCGGGCCTGGCGACCACCTATCCGAACCACCCAGGCACGAACGATCAGCCGTTTTTCAAAACCGTGCCGGCGATGCAGAACAACACGGTGGTATTGAACATTCAGAAAAAATTCGTCGACAAGATGCTTTCGTACACGCTGTTTCGGCCGAACGTGATCTACGCGATGGACAACGAAACCGCCGCCTCGCCCGAGTGGGGCAAGTATTGGGCGAAATACATTCGTGCGAAGGCAGGCGCTGCAGGCAAAACCGTGTTCCTGACGGAAATGTGGGACGACCGCGATCTCACCGGCCCGCAGCACCGCAACACGCTCGATCATCCCGAAATTTACGATTTCATCGACATCTCTCAGAACAACCACCAGATCAACCAGACGCATTGGGATCGCATGCAATGGGTTCGGCAGTACCTGATCGATCGCAACCGCGCCTGGCCATTGAACACCACCAAGATTTACGGTGCCGACGGCGGCGCGCACGGCGGCAATTCAAATGACGCGATGGAAAAATTCTGGCGTCAGATCATCGGCGGCGTGGCTGTGAGCCGGTTTCATCGGCCGACGTCGGGCATCGGGCTCAACAGCCAGGCGCAAAACTGCATCAAGGCGGCGCGCCTGCTCGAAAGCCGAATCAAAATGTGGAACGTGGATCCGCGCCAGGATCTGCTGACCGATCGCGGCAGCAACGAGGCCTACCTGTCGGCCAAGCCGGGTGAGAGCTACGCGCTGTATTTCACCAACGGCGGCTCGGTGGGTTTGAAACTCGGCGGGCACTCCGGCGAATTCGAAATGCGCTGGATCGATGCCGACGGCGGCACGTGGGGCTCGACGCAGACGATCTCCGGCGGCGCGACGCGCACGATCAACGCGCCCGGCGGCGGCGACTGGGTGGCCGCGATCGTGAAGAAGTCGTCAACACCTTTGCCACCTCCTCCCGCGCCGGATCCGGATCCGACACCCACCGGATCGGTGACGAGTCTGACGCTGGTGAATGCCGACGCCGATCAGGACATTCAAACCCTCAACTCCGGCGCCATGATCGATCTGAATCAGGTCGGTCTTCATCTGAGTGTGCGTGCCAACGTTAGCGGCTCGGTTGCTTCAACGGTTTTCAAATTGGACGGCGCGACGGTGCGCACGGAGAACAGCACGCCTTACGCCATCGCCGGCGACGACCCGAGCGGCGATTACAACCCGTGGACGCCGCCCGTGGGTTCACACACGCTGACGGTCACGCCGTACAGCAGCAGTGGCGGATCAGGCACGGCGGGAACCGCCAAAACTGTGAACTTCACCGTCGTGAACAACGTGCCGCCACCGCCCACGCCCGACCCGACTCCCGATCCGGGCATCGACGGCTTGATCGCGCATTGGGATCTGAACGAAAGCAGCGGCAGCACGGCGAATGATGTCTCAGGCAACGACGGTACGTTACATGGCGCCACGTGGACGGCCGGGCGCCTCGGCTCGGCGCTGCAATTCGACGGCAACAGTGATTACGTTGAGATTCCTCACCATTCGTCGTACCTGCTCAACCACGGCACGGTGGCGTTTTGGTTCCGCAGCGAAAATCTTTCAGGTTCGCACGGCCTGTTCTCGAAAGACTCCAACACGTTCGATACCGGCGGTCATCTGACGATTTCGATGGAAGACAATCAATTGCGTGCTCGGTTGCAAAGCACCTCGGTCAGTACGACGCTCTTCGCGTCGACGACCTTGCAGACCGATCGCTGGTATCACGTGGCGTTCAAATTTGGTTCGGGCGGCACCAAGCTTTATCTCGACGGCAAGCTGGAAGCCGGCGACGCCTACGCCGGTGGTTTGGGCGCCAGCTCGGGCGGTACCGGCAATCACGAATCGATCGTGCTCGGCGCCAGTTCGGCGTTGAGTGATGATCTGAAGGCCACGCCTCTGCAGGACTATTTCAAAGGGAAAATCGACGACGTGCGCCTTTATGATCACGGCCTGAGTGAGTCGAAAATCGACGCGCTCGCGCACCCCGCCGCACCGGTGTCGTTGCCTTCGGGCTGGTCGACGCAGGATGTGGGCGACGTGTCGAAGGCCGGCGCTGCCGGCCATTCAAGCGGCACGTTTAGCGTATCGGGTTCGGGCGCCGACATCTGGAAGGCGGCCGATGAATTCCGCTACGTGTTCCAGGCACTCCAGGGCGATGGCGAAATCACGGCTCACGTGACCGGTCAGACGAACACCGATCCGTGGGCAAAGGCCGGCGTGATGATTCGCCAATCGCTGAGCGACGATTCAAAGCACGCGATGGTGATCGTCTCGGCCGAAAACGGTGTGGCGTTTCAGCGCCGCGCCGCTGCCGGGGGATCGAGCAATACGGTGGCCTACGGCAGCAAAGTCGTCGCACCGCACTGGGTGCGCCTGGTGCGCCGTGGGGATCTGTTCGAAGGATACGAATCGGTCGACGGTCAGTCGTGGACAAAACTCGGCTCGACCATGATCGCCATGGGTGAGTCGGTGTACATCGGCCTGGCGGTGACGGCGCATCACGATGGGTTGTTGAGTACGGCTAACTTCGAAAACGTGAAGATTCTGGGCGGCGCGATATTTCTCGAATCCGGCGGCCGTGTGGTGATGGAGGCCGAGCATTACACCGGCCAAGCAGCGGGCTCGAGCGCTGCGCGCCTCACAGGTGGTCCACCGTAACCGACGCGCCGGATTCGAGCGGCGGTGCGGCCGTCGAAACCATGCCGAATGTCACGCTGAACGTGATGGACACGATGATCGGTCCGCGCCTGAATTACGAAATCGATTTCGTGAACACCGGCACGTATTACGTGTGGGTGCGCATGTTGGGCTTGAACGGCACCGACGATTCGATTCATGTGGGTCTCGACGGCGCGCCGACGACGTACGGCGGCTTGGGAATGACCGACACGCACGGCACATGGCATTGGGAAGATCGCGTGGCGCAGGATGCCAACCGACGTGTGATGGTGAATGTCAGTTCCAAGGGTGTACACACATTGAGCGTGTGGATGCGCGAAGACGGAACACTGGTGGATAAGATCCTCTTGACGAAGGATCCCAACGAAAAGCCCTAATACAGGGTTGAAACAGGCTGATTCAGGCGGCGGGCACCGAGTGCCCGCCGCTTTTTTTAACCCTAAGATATGTATTCACAGCATTTTGTGATTTGAGCGGCGTGGCTGCGGCCAAAAAAGTGTTACCACGGGCCCGATTCGGGGCAATCATCTACGAAGATGCCTACATTCCAGAACATGACCGTTTCGTCCGATGCCCACGAACTGATCCGACGCCACGCGCTGCGGATTCGTTTGTATGCCGTGAAAGTCGCGCCCCGGCCGGACATGGCCGACGACATCGCGCAGAAAGCGTTGCTGATTGCGTTACGCGACTTCGACAAATTCGATTCCTCGCGGGATTTCGCACTGTGGGTCGAAGGCGTCGTACGCAACGTGGCGCGCCATGCGTGGCGCGCCCTCTCGAAACGCAATGCCATTGAACGCGACGCGCTCGCCGAGCATTTGGAAACGCTGGCGCGCACTTCGCCCGAACCCACGGTCGACGATCACCGGATCGACGCCCTGCGCGATTGCACGCAGCGCCTGCCGAAACGGTCGCGCCAGATCGTTAATCTGCACTACGGCCTGGAGGTGCGCTGTCACGAGGTCGCCGAGCGCGTGGGCACGACGCGCGACGCCGTCAAGACGGCGCTGTCGCGCATTCGCCGCTCCCTGCGCGATTGCATCGAAAAGAAATTGGTGACCCCGCGATGAACCGTCGTCCCGACGATTTCAATGCCTTGGTGGCCGGCTACCTCGCCGGTGATCTGACGGGCGATCAGCGCCGGTGCCTGCTGTCGGCGATTCAGGATTCGTCCGAGTTGGAAACCGATTTTCTGCGCGAGCTGGACATCCACGGCGCCCTGCGCATCATCGCGCAGGAGTCGGTCGACGGGGCGGGCCGCGAAACCGGTTCGGATGCTTTCGTCGACGAACTGCTTGAGAAGCATCGCCGGCAGACGGTGCAAGGCGGTCAGGATCCGGACCTTGAAGACGACGCGCCGGACTTTGACCCGCACGAGCTGCCACGGCCGATTCCGATGCCGCGGCACCGTTCGAATTCGATGTGGGCGGTGGGTATGGCGTTGGCCGCCTGTCTGGTACTCGGCGTGCTGCTGATTTTTGCCACCCGCCATCAGCCGATGGGATCGAAGGTCGCCGGCGAAAATCCGCAGTCGCCGACACCGGTTCCCGCACCGGTGCCGCAGTCGCCCGCGCTCAAGGGTGAGCCGAAATCGTCTGCGGCGACGCAAGTGGTCGAACAGACGCCTCGACCGGCACCCGTGCCGCCGCCGCTCGCCAGCGTGCCCCAGCCGCCGGCCACGGTCGTGAAACACGATCCGATTCCGAAGCCGGCACCGAAAACGCCGTCTCCGGCGGCGCCTGAACCGGCGATCATTGCGCATCTGGAATTCGCGCATCGCGGCGTGAGTGTTTTTCGTGACGGCAAGAAGATCATGCCCGCAAAGGGGATGGCGCTGCACGCTTCGGATCTGATCGTCACCGGTTCGCCGCAAGGCGAGGAGGCGATGGCCGCGACGTTGCGCTATCCGGATCAGACGCATGTGGCGCTGACGTCGGACACCGAAGTGCAGTTCGATGTCGAAGACGGTGCGAAGCGTGTGACGCTGCGCACCGGCCGTCTGATCTGCGACGTCTCGAAACAGCCGACGGGCCAATCGATGCTGTTGTCGACTGCGCATGCCAAGTCGATCGTACTGGGGACGCAATTCGTACTCGAGGCCGATCTGCGGCGCACGCGGCTTGAGGTCAACGAAGGGCGCGTGCGCATCGACAGCTTGGATCAAAAGCACAGTCTCACCATCGCCGCAGGTTTCTTCACTGAAATCGGCGACGAAATCGCCCAGCCGTTGATTCGGCCCTTGCCGGCGCTGGCCGTCGATGATGTACTGCTGCTACCTCTCGACGGTAAAGCCGTGGGCAAATCCTGGAAACTCGTGGACGACGCCGGTGCCCGGGGCGGCAGCGCCTGGCAATCGGCCCCGCTGCGTTCGGAAGACTTCAAGCCGACGAACCACTGGGTCGAATTCGAATTCGACGCCGATGCCGATCGACCCTATTGGGTCTGGGTGCGCGGTCGCTGCCTGATTCCCGGAACCGACGTCAAGGCTCGCAATCACAGCGATTTCGTGCTGCTTGAGGTGACCAGTGGCGGGAAGTTCACGCTGGTGGATTCGAAAGGCAACAAGGATCCTCGCCATCGTTTTGCGGAAAACATGGGCGTACTCAACGGCTGGGCCAACCGCCAGGGCGACTGGTGGCTGGGCGGCAACGAGGATCCGGACATTGCCAATCGCGTGGCGGTGACATTTGCCCGATCCGGTCCGCAGAAAATTCGCATGCGTCTGCAGGAAGGACCGGTGCAGATTTCGGGGATCTGGCTTAGCACCACGCAGGCCGACCGGCCAGGGGTTGATTGGTATCCGAACGTGAATTCGAACAAGTGATGACGGCGCCGTAAGCGCCAGGGTTGGTTTCAGAACATCAAGATGTTGCACAGGCGCGGCGCTGAACCCGACACATGGTCGAGGCGCGATCGCCGCGCCGGGAGGTTCCCATGAACACGCGACGGTTTTCAGTTCATTGTCTGGCTTTTGCGATGCTGCTGCTCATCGGTTCGATGGCGCATGCCGCCAAGCCGCGCCTGATCGTCACGACCGACATCGGTGGTGACCCTGATGACACGCAGTCGATGGTACGCTTGATGGTTTATGCCAACGAATTCGACATCGAAGGTCTGATCGCCAGTGCGTCGGGCACGCCGGGTGAATTGAGTGCGGCGCAGGTCCGACCCGATCTGATCCAAGGTGTCGTCGATGCGTATGGTCAGGTGCGCAACAACTTGGCGGTTCACGCCGGTGGATATCCCACAGCCGGCGCGTTGCGCTCGGTGATCAAAGCCGGCAACAAGTTTCGCGGCATGGGCAATATCGGTTCGGGCCACGACACTGAAGGATCCAACTGGATCATCAGCGTGGTGGATCGTTCCGACAGCCGACCGGTCCACATCGCCATCTGGGGCGGGCAGACCGATCTGGCCCAGGCGCTGTGGAAGATGAAGAACAGCCGAAGCTCCAGCGCGTATGGTGCCTTCGTGAAGAAGATGCGCGTACATGACATTGCCGATCAGGACGGTCTGTTCTCGCATCTGCGCAGCAACCACCCCGACCTCTGGTACGTACTCAGCAAGACACAGAGTGGTGACAAGTGCTCGTCGGTGTTCCGCGGAATGTTTTTGGGCGGAGACACATCGACGATGACCAAAAGTTGGATCGACAGTCACATCCGCAACAACCACGGCGCGCTGGGCGCGAAGTATCCCAAAGACGGCTTGTGGACCTGCAACAACGGCATCAACGGGATCAAGGAGGGCGACACGCCTTCGTGGTTTTATTTTCTGCCGCACGGCGTGAACGACCCGACGCAACCGGGTTGGGGTGGATTCGGCGGCCGCTTTCAGAAGGAAGGCAGCGTGTGGCGCGACGCGCAGGACACGGTGAGCGGCGAGACCAGCCGCATCGCCACGGTGTGGCGCTGGCGCCCGGCATATCAGAATGATTTTCGGGCGCGCATGGACTGGTGCGTCGCGTCTTCGTTCGGCAATGCCAATCACGCGCCGGTCGCCGTACTCAACGGGCAGGCCGGCACCGACGTGATGACCGTGACGGCCGCGGCGGGCACGACGGTGGCGCTCAGCGCCAACGGTTCGAGCGATCCGGACGGCAACAGCCTGTCCTACCGCTGGTGGCAGTACCGCGAAGCCGACTCGACGGGCGCGAGCGTATCGATCAGCGGTTCGACGTCGAAGCAGGCGAGCTTCACCGTGCCGAATGATTCGGGCAAGACGGTACATATCGTGCTCGAAGTGGCCGACTCGGGTGCCCCGAAGCTCACAAGCTTCCGCCGTTTGGTGGTACAGATCGTCAACGCGCCGACGCCGGATCCCACGCCCGATCCGGATCCGGTCCCCGCAACGAAAATTCTGAGTCCCGGCGCCTCGCTCACGTTTGCACCGGGCCAGCAGGTGACGGCGAAAGGCGATGGCGCCAATCTCGTTTGGGGCATCGATCGTCTCAACGACGGTAAAGGCGATTTCGCCTCGGGCACCGGTTCGAGCATCACCTTCACCGTGCCGGCTGATTCGACGGCGGATCAGTTCATTCGCGTTAAGCTCACTGGAGACGGCGGCTCGGCGCAGCGTGAGTATGACATCGTCGTGCCCTCAGGCGGCGGGGGAGGCGGCACGCCGCCGCCACCAGCGCTGACGCAAGGGCTGATCGCGCATTGGACGCTTGACGACGGTTCGGGCACGAGCGCGTCGGACGTCGCCGGCAACAATGCCTCGGTTGCGGGCGCGTCTTGGGAATCCGGGCACCTGGGTTTGGCGCTGCACTTCAACGGTGTCGATGATCATGTGCAGATCCCACACCGCAGCGCGTACTTGCTGCCCAATGGCACGGTATCGTTCTGGTTCAAGAGCGAGTCGCTCAGCGGTTCACACGGGTTGTTCTCCAAAGACTCCAACGGTTACGACGCCGGCGGGCACATGACGATTTCCACGGAGGGCAACCAGCTGCGAGCCCGCTTGCAGAGTACATCGAGTACCACGGAGTTGTGGGCGTCGAACTTGCAGACCAGCCGCTGGTACCACGTCGCCGTGGTGTTCGGTTCGGGCGGCATGAAGCTTTATCTCGACGGTGCTCAGGCCGATTCGAATGCCTATTCAGGCGGATTGAGCGGCAATGAAGAGCCGATCGTGCTGGGCGTCAGCGGCGCGTGGAGCGATGATCGCAGCGCCACGCCGCTGCGCGATTTCTTCAAGGGGCTGCTCGACGACGTTCGGATCTACGACAAGGCGCTGAGCGGATCGGAGATTGCTGCGCTGACCGCCGGTTCGGCCGGCGGCGGGGGATCCGGCGGCGCCGTCGCGGCTCGCATCGAGATCGATCCGTACGACGGTAACGACTGGGATAACTTCACCTACCGTGCGACCAATCTCTCGGCGTCGGTGGCGATCACGCGCGTGACGCTCGCGGCACCCTCGGCCGTGTTCGACGTGTTCAAATCGACGTCGCGCTTTTCGCTGTCGCCGAACGTCGGCGGCAACAACGAAGGCAATCTTGCTGCGAAGATGATTCTGTCATACGGATCCGGCGGCTTGCCCGCAGGCGTCACCGACAGCAACGGCAATGGCAGCGACATCGACGGTCCCATCGCGGGCATGGTGGCGACGGTGACGTTCAGCGACGGCACGGTGCTATCGGCGCCGCTGATCAACGTGGGCGATAGCGATGACAACGATTCGGATCTCTGGGTGGCCAACGTATCGTCCGGCGGTGGCGATCATTTCGTCGAATCCGGCGGCCTGGTCGTGATGGAGGCCGAATCGTTCACGTCGATGGCACCGGGCTCGGGCGCGGCGGCGAATCACACCTGGTCGGTGGTGTCGGACGTTCCGGATTCCGGCGCCGGCCTCGCGGTGGAGGCCACGCCGAATGTGAACGTCAACGTGATGGACGCCACGAACGGTCCGCGCCTGGATTATCAGATCCAGTTCCAGAACCCCGGCACGTATTACGTCTGGGTGCGCATGCTCGGCTTGAACGGCGCCGATGATTCGTTGCATGCGGGTCTCGACGGTGTGCCGGTGACGTATGGTGGTCTGGGTATGACTGATACGCGCGGGACGTGGCATTGGGAAGATCAATCGGGTGGCCAGCGCGTCACCGTGCAGGTCGGCAGTCCCGGCGTGCACACCTTCCATCTGTGGATGCGCGAGGACGGCGTCATCGTGGACAAAATCATTCTCACGCAGGATCCGAACGAGGCACCGTAAAGCTATCGATTTCAAGCGTTGAAAAGCGGCGGAGGCGGTAGGCCTCCGCCGCTTTTTTGCGCGAAGCAAGGCAAATGGCGCACCGTTGCAAAAGCGTGAATGGGTGTGTTGGTATTTGGATGCTGTTGCACAGAGACTTAATAAACGTCAAAACACCCGTCAATGCGGAGGCTTTTGCATCGACCCATTCTCCGTATCAGAGACTGCAAGAAGACGACATTATATTTGGACCCTTGGCAGAAGGCATTTGGCGGGCGAAAGTGCCAAAGGAGAGCGATGTCGCCGGCATTCGATCTTTGCCGGATGATATTTTGAGAGAGGTTAATCGGTGATGGGTAAGTTGGCGATGAATCAACTTTGGATAGCTCGCAGCGTTGCATATGATTTGTTTCATCAAATCCAGCGAGAGTTGTCGGTTGAGCGAATTAAAATGAAGGCAAGTAAGCAATCAAACTGATGTCGGTCGGTCTCATAGGCAGTGGATCTGGATCATAAGATGCCCTTTCGACTCTGGAATCAACTCTGTAAATTGTCGTGGCCCGTATTGATGGGGCTTGGCTTCTTGATGTATGCGCCAAGTGCCGCAGCGCAATATGTCGGGTTTGCCTCTCTAGCCTGCATTGTGGCGCTTGGATGTATCGGAGCATTTATGGGGGCGCTGATGGTCTTTGGGAAGCTGCGCATGCGCTGTCCGTTCTGTGGTCAATCCGGCATGGCCTGGGGAAATAAGGCCGAAGGCATGCGGATGGATTGTCCTTCTTGCGGCGACATTCGATGTGTTGGTTTGTTCGGGCTTCGGTACGAACGCGAAAATGGCGAGTCAAATATAAGTGATGCGTCGGATCGTGAATGAGTCGACCATGGGTTGCATGAAAGCCTTCATCCCGAATATTCTCTCTCGCGGCAAAACGCACAAGCCTTCAGCCATGCGCACATTTTCCGAAAGTATTTTGAGTGTTTCAAAGCCATGAACCCGAATGTCGTGATTCGTTCAGAAATGCCGATTGATGCGGAGGCCATTGCGCGGGTCACCGAGTTGGCGTTTCGGTCGCACCCGCACAGCCATCACAACGAACCATTCATCATCCAGGCTCTGCGTCGCGCCGGGGCGCTTACCGTGTCGCTCGTGGGAGAGTCGGAGAGACAGGTGGTTGGCCACATTGCATTTTCACCGGTGGCCTTTTCGAGTGGATTGCAAAATTGGTATGGACTCGGTCCGATGGCTGTGGCTCCTGAGATGCAAGGGCAAGGTATTGGGACGTCCTTGGTTCGGCATGGACTTAAGGCACTCGCTGCTTTTGGCGCAGCGGGCTGTGTGTTGTTGGGTGACCCAGCGTTTTATGGCCGATTTGGTTTTGTGAGTCGATCGCAGTGCGTGCTTGAAGGTATGCCGCCTGAATATTTTCTGTCACTTGCCTTTGGCGGGCATCCCGCAGAAGGCCGAGTCACATACCACGAGGCCTTTATGGCTCAAGGTTCGTAAGAGTTTTAGACGAATGGCAATAGCCGGTTTCGCCATCATGGCAGCAGTTGGAATCAGCGCAATAAACATGGCGCAGGGGTGAGATCGCGGGACAGGCCAAAACGCGTGGATAACCAGCGTCAGCAAAATGGAATGGGAGCCCCATCGTTCATCAATGAGGTTCATTCATCGATTCAATATATTTGTCTGGTAAAGAATCCACGGCAAAACCGTCACAGAGCCGTCGGTCAACACGCGGCCACGCTGACTGATTTGAGTGCTGGTGATTTCCAGGGCCATCGACGTCGCATCCGATCCGATGGTCAGTTCCACATAAATCTTTCCGATGAAATCATTCTTATCCGGCAACGATATGAATACCTTGCCTACCTTTGTGAATTTCATCGAACTGAGCGGCCCCGCATCCGTCAACTTGCCGGCCACATGGCGATATCGACTCAGGATGTAATCAGACCATTTGACGCCTTGCTGCTGCTCATTCCAAGTCACCAAGGGCTGGCCGGTTTTCTGACCCATATCTTCCAGAGTCGCCCATAGCATGGAAAATGCCTGAGTGTCGTCATTTTTGATCGCGTCGAAATATTTTTGCGCAAATTCAATCACATCTGCAGATGCCTCTTGAGGCACTATTCCGATCGATTTAACACCATCGCTATTTGTCTCGATTCCGAAATTCGATGCCGGCTGATCTCCATCGTCTCCACAACCGAACATACCCATGGCCGCCAGTGTGACTGCAATCAGACGCATTTGCTTCACATCCATTTCAACGCTCCTGATGTGCTGGATGCTTCCAGCTTATTCTGCCTATGAGTTTAAGCGGAAACCTCTTTGAGTGGCACGGCACGCGCTTGGAAAACGCAAAAACCCCCGTCAATGCGGGGGTTTTCGTCGATTTAGGCCAAAGCGTCTCTTCGCGGAATGGAGCACTTTGGATCTTAACGGTGTGTCTTCTGACATGCGATGAAAAGTCTCTGGATCATTCCCTGATCATGGCATGTTTTCAGGGAAATCCGCCAGAATTTGGTGAGGTTCAGGCAATGGTGTGGACCGCCAGGTCAGTAAACGCCTGCAAAAGCGCAGCTAGCTAGGGAGGTCCTCGATTTCCCTAAAGCTAAGAACAGGGAATGAGCAGGGAATCCCACGCATGGTTGATGAGTGGCACGCGCGAGTTGCGGAATTGACTGTATGCCAGATCCGACATATAGTGCGCCGGTGAATGATTCGCCAAAACCCTTGGTCTGGCTTCGCGGGGAAGTTAAAACCCCGCCGTTTTCCAAGGAAGCTCGGATTGAATCAGGCACGCTGTTGCGCTTGCTTCAGATGGGCCAATCCTTGTCCATGCCGCATTCTCGACCGATGCCGATGATCGGGCGGCGTTGCCACGAACTGCGCGTGACCGATGAGAACGTGATTTGGAGAATTTTCTACAGGACCGATAAGGACGCGATCGTCATCGCCGAGGTGTACGGCAAAAAGAGTCAAAAGACACCTCAATCCGTTCTTGATCGCTGCAAGAAACGATTGGTCGAATACGACACGATCACAGGAGGCAAATGATGGACATCAAAAAGCGAAAGAAGCTCGAGCAGGCCGGATGGAAAGTCGGGGATGCGTCTGACTTCCTCGGCCTTGATGGCGCTGAAGCCTCGCTGGTCGACCTCAAGGCGCGGATGGCTTTGGCTATTCGTAAAACACGGGTCAAGCATAAGATCACGCAAAAGCAGCTTGCCGACAGCCTCCATACCGATCAGGGGCGTATCTCGAAAATCGAGAATGCTGATCCTGAAGTGTCACTGGATCTCATGTTCAAAGCTAGGTTTGCTCTTGATTCGAAGCACACCTTTGCAGACCGAATGACGAAGTTAGTCTCGGCTTGATGCGAGATTCATGCGCTATGGCCAAGTCATTCCCTGCGCGTTCAGCGCGTTCAAAGTCAGTATGAACTAAGCCGCTTGCCGGTAGAAGTGCTTGATGATGCCGCCGAGTTTCGAACAGCATTGAATCGATCCGGTGGCATTGAGCGAAGGCTCGTCGTTGAGTGGAGGCGTATTGCCAATTCCCTGATGCGGTCGCCATTGGTTGTAGTAAGTGACATATTCGCTCAGTAGATAATTCAGATGCTTTTCGCCAAAGACCATGAAATGGTCCAGGCATTCGTTCTTGACGGATTTAACCCATCGTTCGGCGTGAGCATTGAGATTCGGCGAGAAGGGGGGCAGTTTTGCCACGTCGACGCCATGAGCTTGAAGTATTTCGTCGAATTGTTGGGTGAATTTCCGATCACGATCTCTGTGGAGTATGGTCGGCCGAATGGCCAGTTCGTCGAAAAACATGGACACATTCCGGGCCTGCTGCGCCATCCAGTATCGATTGGGGTGATCCGTGCAACCGGCAAGATGAACACGCCGCGTGCCCACATGGATGAAGAACAAAATGTAATATTCTCGGAATCCTTTGATTGTCCACACCTTTTTGGTGAAGAAATCACAAGCCCATAAGGTATCGGCATGGCGTCGAATGAATTGATCCCATGAACCCTGATGGCGATCGGGTGCTGGATGAACCCCGTTGTTTTTAAGGATGTTGGCGACAGTGGTGGAGCCCACACTTTTAATGCCAAGTTTGCGTAGTTCTCCGACGATTCGCGTGTAACCCCAGCCGGTGGATCGGGCGATTTTGAGAATCAGATTTTGAATTTGGACGGCGGTGCGCTTACGCCCGCGTTTGGCCGGTTGAACGGGCTTGGCGTGAATCCATTTGAAAAAAGTGGCAGGCTGAACGATGGTGATCAGTTCATGAATCGCATCGCCCAGCAGCAATCCATATTTGAGCAATTGCGCCCGCTCATGAGGCTTGGTTTTAATATGAGTCGGCAAACGTTGACGTAAGATCTGATTCTCGACTTTAAGGTATTGCACTTGTCTGGCGAGTTCTGATTTAGACGATGAAACAAGCATGAAAAGTAATGGATTGAAGATTTTGGATGCCATCGCCCAATTCTCCGTATCATCAGGAACTGTAAGAAGATGACATTATATTTGGACCCCTGGCAGCGAGCATTGGACGGGCGAAAGTGCCAAATGCGAGCGATGCCGCCAGCATTCGATCTTTGCCAGATGATTTTTTGAAAGAGGTTGATCGGTGATGGGCGAGTTGGCTATGAATCAACTTGGATAGCGCGACTTGGTAAAACGCAAAAACCCCCGTCAATGCGGGGGTTTTCGTCGATTTAGGCCAAAGCGTCTCTTCGCGGAATGGAGCACTTTGGAACTTAACGGAGAGGGGGGGATTCGAACCCCCGGTGAAGGTTTAAGCCCCCACGACGCTTTAGCAAAGCGTTGCCTTCAGCCACTCGGCCACCTCTCCCGGGTGGATCGTGAACAGCGTATCGACGATGGCGGGGTCGGTCAAAGGCGATCGGGCCATCAGGGTGTGGGGTTCAGATTGCCGCGGCGGGGCTCGAGTTTCATGAGGGTCGGCAGCAGGTAATTGTCGCCGCGGTACACGAAAATCTGGCCCGAAAGCACAAAGTCGATGTCGTCGCCGTGGCGCTGCACAATGGCTTCCATATCCTGCAGCAGGCCGCAGGGCATCAGGTACATGTCGGGCATGGATTCGTCGCGAAAAACAAAGCGGTAGGGCAGAAAGCCGCCGCTGATTTTTTCGATGCGCCCGGCTTTATTGACGGCGTAGGAGCCTTCGCGTTTGAGCAGCAGATTATTGGCATCAGGTGCGGTGCCGACCAGTGTGCCGGGGGCGGCAGGCTGATCGATGGGGATCGGTGAGATCAGCTCGTTTTTCGGTGCATCCTTTAGAAGTGTGTTGAGCAGCTTCTTCGGATCTTTGGTGCCCGCTTCGGTTTTTGCCGGAGCTTTGTCGACGGTCGGTTCAGACGGGCTTTTCGGGTCGGTGGCTTTCGGGGGATCTGCCGCGAGGGCGGCCACCGTCAGAATCAAAGCGCTTGCGATCCAGATGGGCCAGTGGCGTAGCATCGTTTCATATCTCCTTCGGGGCGGGCATGAGCTTTGTCGGTGCCCATCCATATAAGGCATGATCGGTTCAAAGAGCATGCCGCATAAGCGAATCAACGCGCAGGTTGCACCGGTTGATCGGCCAGCGGATGCGCGACACCTTCGCGTTGCGCATCAGGTGGCGCGTTGCGATTCAGTTTGCCGAAGATCATGCGCCCGGCCGAGGTTTGCAGCACGCTGGTGACCACGAGCGTGATGTCCTGGCCGATCTTGTCGCGTCCCTGTTCCACCACGACCATGGTGCCGTCTTCGAGATAGCCGACGCCCTGTTGGGGCGATTCGCCGGGCTTCACGATCTTCACGCTCATCAGTTCGCCGGGCAGCACGACCGGGCGTAGCGCTTCGGCGAGACTGTTGATGTTGATCACATCCACGCCGCGCAGCTGCGCCACTTTGGTGAGATTGAAATCGGTGGTGATCAGGCGCGCGTGCAGATCCAGAGCCAGATTGGCGAGTTTCTGATCAACGGTGGCACCTTCGGCATCGGCATCTTCGATGCTCATTTCGAGCGCGGCTTGTGATTGAAGTTTGCCGACGATTTCAAGGCCGCGTCGCCCGCGCGCCCGCTTGAGTTTGTCGGCCGAGTCGGAAATGGTCTGAAGTTCATTGAGGACGAATCGCGGCACGATCAGGTGGCCCTGCATGATTTGCGTGGAAGAGATGTCGAGGATGCGCCCGTCGATGATCGCGCTGGTGTCGAGGACCATGGGGCGCGTGCCGCGGATCTGTTTGCTCAGTTCGACGTAAGGGATCACAAAACGGAAGTCGTCTTTCGTCTGGATCACCAGGCTGATCGCGGTGAACACGCAGATCACACCGATGAAGACTTTGATGCCGGTCACCAGCAGGGGCGTGAGCCGGAACATCGTATCGATGAAGTCGACCAGAAAGCCCAAGGCGTAGGTGGCCAGCATGCCGGCGATCAGGCCCAGGAACATGCCCGAAAGAGCCGAGAGTTTTTTGCGGGGGGTGAAGATATCCACCAAGACCACAGCACTGCTGATGGCCATGGCGGCGGCGATGGCAATCAGGATGCCGCCGGCGGAATCAGGAAAGGTTTTGACCGCATAGAGGCCGGCGACGGCCGCTGAAGTCAGGATAAACAGGCCCCGGAGAATGATTTGGATCATCGATCGTTCCCCACCCGATCCGGGCCTGCCATGACCGCCTTGTTGCCTTGCTCCGGACACAAGTCATGCTACACTTGGCGATTCTAAAAAACCAGTTGTGACAGGAATCAATGCGATGACCGAAGTGGAAACACAAGACGCCGAAGTGGCCCTGCCAGACCCCGTGGTGACCGTGGAGGATGCCGGTCCGGCCCGCAAGCGTCTGAAGATCGAAGTGCCCGCCGAACGCGTGGTGGCCAAACTCGAAGACAACTTCGGTTCGCTTCGGGAAGAAGCCCAGGTGCCGGGCTTCCGTCAGGGTCGCACGCCGCGCAAGCTTTTGGAAAAACGATTCGGTCGCGAAGTGCGTGCCGAGGCCTGCAACCAGTTGGTGGGCGAAGGCTACACCCATGCCATCGAGAAGCACGAGCTTCGCGTGCTGGGTGAGCCGGAGTTCAAGGAACTTGAAAACATCAAGTTGCCTGATTCGGGATCGCTGAGCTTCGAAGTCGAAATCGAAGTCGTGCCCGAAGTCACGTTGCCCGACCTCAAGGGTTTCGAAGTCAAGAAGCCCTTGATTGAAGTGGGTGAAGACAAGATTGATGCCGAAGTGAATCGCTTCTGCGAAATGTACGGTCGCTTCGAGCCGGTCGATTCAGCCAAGGCCCGTGATTACATCACCGCCGATGTGGTGGTTCGTGAAGCCGGTGGCAGTGAAGCGCTGGCTGAGTATCCCGGTACACAAGCTTTGGTGCCCGGCGAAGAACGCAAGTTCAAGGGCGCTGTGGCCGGCATTCTGGTCGAAGATCTCGGCAAGTCACTCGATGGCCAGAAGGCCGGTGCCAAAGTGGTGGTGAAAGCCAAGGGCCCCGCGCAGCATGAAGATGAAAAGCTGCGTGACAAAGATCTCGAAATCGAATTGAGTCTGAGCCGTATCGAGCGCCTGACGCCGCTCAAGCCCGAGCAGCTCGGTGAGCAAATGGGCTTGGCGGGTGTGGATGAACTGCGTGGGCAGGTCAAGGAGCGACTGGAAGGTCAGGCGACCATCACGCAGCAGCAGGCCATGGCGCAGCAGATCGGCGAAGCCCTGGTGGATCAGGTCAAAATGGAAGCCCTGCCCGAGAATCTCAGTGCCCGTCAGGCCGATCGCGCTCTGCAGAATCGCGCTATGGAGCTGATGTATCGCGGTGTGCAGCCCGATGAGATCGAGCAGCAACTCGCCGAATTGCGAGCTTCTTCGCAAGAGCAGGCTCAGCGTGAACTCAAACGACTGTTCGTGCTGGATGCCGCTGCTCGCTCGCTCGAAATCGAAGTGAGTGAAGCCGAAGTCAACGGGCGCATCGTTCAGATCGCCGCACAGCAGGGCAAGCGCCCCGAGCGCGTGCGTGAAGAACTGTCGCGCAATGGCCAGATTGAATCACTGTTCATTCAGGTGCGTGAAGAGAAAACGCTTGGTCGCCTGCTTGAGGACGCCAAGGTCGTCTAGATTTCCGAAGCCGAATGGCGCAAGAGTCTCGGTGAAGAAGAGAAGGTCGCGCCGAAGAAGAAGACCAAGGCCAAGACCACCAAGAAGAAGACCGCCAAGAAGGACGACTGATTTTCGGTCCGGACGGGCCCCGTTCTGCGGCAATGGGTCGGGAAGGGCCGCTCATGTTCCAGATCCTGATTGCCCAGGCACGCCAGGATGAAGCGCGCAGTGAACTCATGCACTGGGCCATGTGGCTCATTGTGGCGATGGTGGTTTTCTGGGGTATTGCGGCTTACGTTCGACGCCGCACGTTGGATCCCACCGAGATGGGCGGCATGAGCCTGTCTTTCGGTCTCGATGATCTTCGGCGCATGCGCGAAGAAGGTCAGATCAGCGAAGCAGAATACGAACGGTGTCGCGCGAAGATCATCGCCAAAGCTCGCGGTCCGGTGGCGTCTTCCGAATCATCTGAATCAGAAGATGTATCTGCGACGCCGAATGTCACCACGGCAAAATCAGAGTCTGTTCCCGAACCGGAGGTGTCTCAGGCGGATGCTGCGCCGGCGGAGGATCTGGGCCCGGAATTGCTCTCACCGCCCGATAACGACCCGGAAGACGGTAAAACTGGTGGTGAAGACGCGAAATAAACGATTGAAGGATTGGCCTGGTCTGGCCGATGTGATCTACAATGGCCGGGTCACCAGTGTGGCCGATCGGCCGGGCGCCTCACGGATGAAACGTGCGTTCGGCTCGTTTTTTTGAATGGGTCAGTTGAAGGGGCAGGGGAACGGGATGGCAACGCGCGGCAAGAATGGCGGCAAGGGTGGACCGGGTTCCGAAATGGGCGAAGGCGGTTTCGGCGGTCGCAAGATCACGACCTGTTCCTTCTGCGGCAAGAATTCCCGTGAAGTCGGGCCGATGGTGGAAGGGCCCAACGGGGTCTACATCTGCGGTCAGTGTACGGATCTTTGCCAGAATATTTTCAAACAGGAGCGCAAACGCGTCGCATCAGCGCGACCGATGTTCAGCGCGATTCCCACGCCGCGCCAAGTCAAAGAATTCATGGACCAGTACATCATTGGTCAGAACACCGCGAAGCGAGCTCTCGCCGTCGCCGTTCATAATCATTACAAGCGCCTGAGTGTCGAGCAGGAAGGCTCCGACGATCAGGAAGTCGAACTCGAGAAATCGAACGTGCTGTTGATCGGTCCGACCGGCAGCGGCAAAACCCTGCTGGCGCGCACACTGGCTCGCATGCTCAATGTGCCGTTCGCGATCGGTGATGCCACCACGCTGACCGAAGCCGGTTACGTGGGTGAAGACGTCGAGAATTTGTTGCTCAAACTGCTGCAGGCGGCGGATTACGATCTCGAAGCGGCGCAGCGCGGCATCATCTTCATCGACGAACTCGACAAGATCGGGCGCACCAGCCAGAACGTGTCGATCACGCGTGACGTGTCGGGCGAGGGCGTGCAGCAGGCGCTTCTCAAGATGCTCGAAGGCACTGTGGCCAACGTGCCACCGCAGGGCGGGCGCAAGCATCCTGAACAGCAGTACATTCAGATGGACACCACCAATATCCTGTTCATCTGCGGTGGTGCCTTCGTGGGCATCGAAGACATTGTGCGTCGTCGACTTGGCGCGAAGCGCATCGGCTTTGCTTCGGAGCGCGGTGGCGAGCATGTGGCTGAGGAACGGATGGCTGTGCTGGAGCAGATCACCTCTGATGATGTGCTCGAATACGGCTTGATCCCGGAGCTCGTGGGACGTTTGCCGCTGGTGGTTCCGTTGATGCCGCTCGATGAATCGGCACTGGTGAATATCCTCACGCAGCCGAAAAACGCCCTGATTCGCCAGTATCAGCGTTTCTTCCAGATGGAAGGCGCCGAACTCGAATTCACCGAAGAGGCGCTTCACGCCATTGCCCGCAAGGCCATGCAGCGTGAAACGGGCGCTCGTGCCTTGCGTGCGATCATGGAAGAAATCATGCTCACACTGATGTATGAACTGCCGGATCTGGATTCGGACGGCGTGAAGTACGTCATCAACGAAGATGCGGTGGCCGGTGAAGTTCCATTGGATCGCCTTCGTGTGGTGAAAAAGAATTCGGCTTGAGGGTTGCCCGAACCCCAATGATGGTTTATTCCCAAACCCCGCCTGTTGGCGGGGTTTTTTAATGTCGCGAAATCATGCGGTTGTGGGGAAAATCACATGGGGCATTTTGGAGCGAGGTTTTATATGCGATGCATGAATCGTTTCGATGTAGATGTGTCGGGTGTTTTGATGGCGCTGGGTCTGATGGTGTGGACTGGTTGTGTGGGTGAATCGCGCGTCGATCCCATCCTGGCCACCGCCAAGCCTATTCAGGGAGTGACCGCCACGCCGTTGCCGTATGACCGCGTGGGATTCGCCGTGCATGAAAAGCCGTTGACCGTGTTGCACCATGGACCGCTGGTGCGGCGGCCTTATCTGTTTCCGATCGTCGGGCCTTCCGGACGTTTGCTCACGCGCATGGGTCATCCGCGCGACCCGTATTCGCACAGCCATCACAATTCGGTTTGGATCAGTCATCATGCCGTCGATGGTGTGGATTTCTGGTCGGATCATGGCAAAAACACGGGTCGCATTCTGACCGACCGGGTGCAGCGTCTGGATGATGGCGACGACGAAGCTTCAGCATTGATCTGGAACCGCTGGGTTGATGCGCAGGATCGCACACTGCTGATCGAGCGCCGTCGTGTGGCGGTGCGCCCGCTGGAAGATCAGCAGTGGATGTTGTTCATTGACGTGCAACTCGAAGTGCCTCCGGGCAAGGATCGCACGGTGATCGAAGCCAATCCCTTCGGTCTGATCGGCGTGCGCATGGCCAAATCGATCGGCATCCTCGATGGCGGTGGCACCATCCGAAATTCCGAAGGACAGGTCGATGAAAAGGGCGATCAGGGCTGCTTTCGCAAGCCTGCTCGCTGGTGTATTATTCAGGCCAGGTGGCGCCGGGTGTGATCGAGGGCATCACGCTGATGGATCATCCGGCCAATCCCAATCACCCATCGCCTTTTCACGTGCGTGGTGATGGTTGGATGGGGGCATGTCTGACACTGGACAAACCCATTGAGATAACCAAGGACAAACCGCTCCGCGTGCGATATGCCCTGTACATGCATCGGGGCCTGCCACCGCTGGAACGGATCGATGCGCAGTGGTCTGCATTCATCAAATTGCCTTTGCCTGAACTCAAATGATGTTTTGATGTGAGCATGTTTTTTGAGGCGGATTCATCTCGCAGGTGAACACCCCTTATAATCCCCGCCATGCCCAAAGATCCTTTTACCACCGATGAATCCTGCTACGTCGTGAAAACCCACGCGGCAGGCCCCGCCGGAAAACTTCCGCTTCAACCCGAACAATTACGCGAGCGGCCCAGCGGTGATCTCTTCGGCTGGACGCAGGATGCGGGCATGGGTCTGGATCCGATTCGTCTGGGTTCCAAGGAATTTCTGATTCTCTCCACACAGGGCGGCATACGTGAGCCCGATGGTTCGGCGCTGGCGCTGGGCTATCACACCGGTCACTGGGAAGTCGGCCTGCTCATGCGCGCCGCGGCCGAAGAACTCAACGGTCTGGGCGCGATTCCGTTTGCCGGTTACTGCACCGATCCATGTGATGGTCGTTCGCAGGGCACCACGGCGATGTTTGATTCGCTGGCCTATCGCAATGATGCGGCGATCGTGTTACGCCGCTTTGATTCGCTCGTTGCCCACGCGCAAAGGTGTGATCGGTGTGGCCACCTGCGACAAAGGCCATCCGGCGATGATGCTCGCGCTGGCCGGTTACGCTGATCTACCGGGCATTCTGATTCCCGGTGGTGTGACATTGCCGCCCACTGAAGGCGAAGACGCAGGCAAGGTGCAAACCATCGGCGCGCGTTATGCGCACGGCATGATGTCATTGGAAGAAGCCGCCGAGATGGGGTGTCGCGCGTGCGCCACGCCCGGCGGCGGTTGTCAGTTTCTCGGAACAGCCGCCACCAGTCAGGTCGTGGGCGAAGCATTGGGATTGAGTCTGCCGCACAGCGCGTTGGCACCTTCGGGTCAGGCCGTCTGGTTGGCGGCGGCGCGCCAGTCGGCACGCGCCGTCTTTGACATGGATCGCAAGGGTCTGAGCCTGCGCGATGTGTTGACGGATAAAGCCATTCACAATGCGATGGCCGTTCACGCGGCTTTCGGCGGGTCGACCAATCTCATCATGCATCTACCGGCGGTGGCGCATGCCGCGGGCCTGCGCCGCCCGACGGTGGAAGACTGGTCGAAGATCAATCGCGCCGTGCCCCGCCTGGTGAGTGTGCTGCCCAACGGGCCGGTGTACCACACGACCATTCGTGTGTTTCTTGCCGGTGGCGTGCCCGAAGTCATGCTGCACCTGCGCGATATGAATCTGCTCGAACTCGAGGCGCTCACCGCTTGTGGCCAAATCTTGGGTGAAGTGCTCGAAGCCTGGCAGGGCAGTGAACGCCGCACGCGTTTTAAACAATTGCTGCGTGAACTTGATGGCGTGGATCCCGATGAAGTGATCTTCGCTCCCGAAGCGGCGCGTGCGGCGGGTCTGACCAGTACCGTGTGCTTTCCGACGGGCAATCTGGCGCCCGAAGGCTCAGTGATCAAAGCCACGGCGATCGATCCGGCGGTGGTGGATGCCGACGGCGTGTATCGCAAGATCGGCCCAGCCAAAGTGTTCACCACTGAACCGGCTGCGATTGCGGCGATCAAGAACGGCGGGATTCAAGCGGGCGATGTGTTGATTCTGGCGGCGCGCGGTCCGATGGGTGCCGGGATGGAAGAAACCGCGCAGCTCACCATCGCCCTCAAGCATCTGCCCTGGGGGCGCGAGGTCGCCTTGTTGACCGATGCGCGTTTCAGCGGCGTATCGACCGGAGCCTGTATCGGGCATGTCGGCCCCGAAGCGCTCGCCGGTGGACCGATCGGCAAAGTGCAGAACGGTGATCTGATTGAAATCATCATCGACCGCGTGAATCTCACCGGATCGATTCATCTGGTGGGCGATGCGCAAGGTAAAAAAGATTCAGCATGGGGAGCCGCCGAACTGGCGCGGCGCGCCCCGCGCACGGATCTGAAACGCGATGAAAAACTGCCGGACGACACGCGCCTTTGGGCCGCCTTGCAGGATGTCAGTGGCGGGATCTGGGGCGGTTGCGTGTATGACGTGGATCGTATTCTTGAAGTGCTTGAAGCCGGCAAAAAAGCGCTGGGCGAAAAGTAACCAAAGTCGTGGGTTGGCTCTGATGATCCGCCGTTTTATGCTGCCGACCTTGATTCCTGTTTTTACACGAGTAAATCGCCGATGACTCCTGATCACACCGAGCGTTATGACGCCATCATCTTCGACTGCGACGGCACGTTGGCCGACACCATGCCCGCGCATTACGTGGCGTGGGTTGAGACATTGAATCGCTACGGCATAGCCTTTCCCGAAGACCGTTTTTATTCACTCGGTGGCTGGAAGACCGACGCCATCATCGTCATGCTTGCCGATGAGCACGGCGTGAAGGTCGATGCGCAGGTCGTCGCGCATGAAAAAGAATTGGCCTTCTTTGAGCATCTTCACAACATCGGTCCGATCGAACCGGTACTCGCCGTGGCGCAGGCGCATCGCGGCTTGATGCCGATGGCGGTTGCCACCGGTTCGGTGCGCGAATCGGTCGACAAAGTGCTGCGCCAGATTGCTCTGCATGACTGGTTCGATGCGATCGTCAGCGCCGACGAAGTCACGCAGCACAAGCCACATCCGGAAACCTATCTCGAAGCGGCACGACGCATGAAAGTCGATCCGACACGTTGTGTGGCCTATGAAGATGCCATTCCCGGAATCGAATCTGCCCGCGCCGCAGGCATGGATGTGATCGATGTGCGTGAATTGCTCAAGAGCGTTTGAGGCTCACGCCGGCTGGGTCATGCCGCTGGCTTCAAAGTGCGCCATGGCTTCATCGACTGAGGCGAAAACCTTCGTCGCCGTTTCAGTGATGAACGGACTGGGATTCTTGGCCGGTTTCCAGATGACGTAGACTTCTTTTGCCGCTTCATACGCGTGTTGCAGTTCGCGTTCGACGCCGCTGGAAAGTCCGGGCAGGCCGCCTGGCAGTTCGGGCACATAGCTGACGATCATGTCGGCCTGATCGATCAACAGAAAATCGCGTGCGTAGATCTGGCCGTCGATGTCGCTGGCGATGTCGAGTACCTGCTTCACCGAAACCTGGATATCCACCATTTCATGGGCGGGATTGAGCAGGCGACCGGGTACGAAATCCTGACCGCTTTTGGCGGCGGCAATGGCTTGTTCGAGCAGCAGTTTTTCATCGACATCACCGGGATCGAAGGCGATGAAGTGATCGGCGAGTCGGGCGCGAAAGGCATCGATCTCGGCGAGCACCTCGGGCATGTCCACGACGTGGCTCATCGGGAACGAGGGGTAAACACGTTTGCGTGTCGGCTCGATGATCAGGCGACGCGCGGTTTCGATCGTGGGTTTTTCACGACCGCGCGAGAGTACGTAGAAGCGTGCGCCGCAGCCCATGGCGCGGGCGAGCAGTTCGGTCGCCATGATCTCTTCTTCGCGCCAGACCATCAGATCTTTGAGTGTGGCGTCGAGTGTGTGATCGCGGCGCAGGCGATGGGCGACGGCCTCGATGTTGTCCATCAGGCAGATGAACACTTCGGGGCGAAACTGCTCGATCTGGTCGAAGTCGAACGCGCGGAACAGGCCGTGCCGCCAGCGGAAGGTCGCGTGCGTGTTCAAAATGGCATGGGGCTGATCGGCCGATTCATTGATGATGTCTTTGAACACGGCGCGGCGCAGTGTGTGCAGGCGGCCGAGGGGTAGATCCAGCACACGGCCGGGTCGCACATCGGGGGCCTCGGCGTACATGCGGTCGCCGACGTGGTAGGCGGGCAGAGGGGTACCGATCTGTTTCGACAGAGCGGCCACGGCTTCCACATATTGTTTTTTATCGATGCCGACCTGGCCCGTGACAATCGCCCGCATGTGCGCATCCTTCGCTAACTTGAGTCAGGAACGGATCATACGGCAGTAGTGATTGGCCGACAACGCCGTGTCTCGAAGGATCGGGCGTGGGGGATGACAAAGTGTAGAGAGCGGTCATCGCTTGAAACAGACAAACTGCGGTGGGGCCGAACGATACGCAAACAGTTCGCTCGCACCGGTTTCCGCGATCGGCGCGGACAGGAGACTCGATCACGATGCAACGTTTTTGTTTTGTGCTGGCGGTTCTGGCGCTGGGTGTCATGGGTGCCGCGGGACCGCTTCAGGCCGATGAGCGTCCGATTCCGGCCCAAGTTCGTTTCAATCGCGATATCCGACCGATTCTTTCGGACACCTGTTTTGCATGTCATGGTCCGGATGAAAAGAAACGTGAAGCCAAGCTGCGCCTGGATGTGCGCGATGGCGGTGCCTTCGGCAAGCGGCGCCATGGGGCCGTGATTGTGCCGGGAGATCCGGATCAGAGTCAGCTGATTCAGCGCGTGCTCTCGAAGGATCCGGATGAAATCATGCCGCCGCCGGAGTTGCACAAGACGTTGTCGCCGCGAACGATCGCGCTGTTGCGGCGATGGATCGAACAGGGTGCGCCATGGGAAGGCCACTGGGTATATGAGCCGCTGGCTGCCGTGGTGCCGCCAGCGAAAACCGGACATCCGGTGGATGCGTTCATCGATCGCGGTCTGCAGAGCGCTGGACTTAAGCCGCTGGAGCAGGCAGATCGTCGCACGCTGATCCGTCGCGTGAGTTTCGATCTCACCGGTTTGCCGCCGACACCGGAACAGGTCGACACCTTTCTGGCCGACAAACGGCCCGATGCTTACGAACGACTCGTGGATCAATTGCTCGCGTCGCCGCGTTACGGCGAACGCATGGCGATGTACTGGCTCGATCTGGTGCGCTATGCCGATACGATCGGCTATCACAGCGATAACCCGCGTAATGTGTATCTCTATCGCTCGTGGGTGATTGACGCATTCAATGCGAACATGCCTTATGACCAGTTTACGGTCGAACAGTTGGCGGGGGATCAACTGCCGAATGCCACGGTGCAGCAGAAAATCGCTTCGGGCTACAACCGTTTGCTGCAGACCACTGAAGAAGGCGGCGCTCAGGCCAAGGAATACACGGCCATTTATGCGGCCGATCGTGTGCGCAATGTCTCAGGCGTGTGGATGGGGGCGACCGTAGGCTGCGCGCAATGTCACGATCACAAATACGATCCGTACACCACGCGAGACTTTTATTCGCTGGCGGCCTTCTTTGCAGATGTGAAGGAAAACGCCGTGGGCCGGCGCGAAGACGGCATGGCGGTGCCCACGGCCGAGCAGAATCAGGCGCTGGCCAAGTTGCGTGATCAACTCAAAGCGGTGGAAAAGTCGCTCAAAACGCCGACGCCTGAAAGTCTGGCGGCGCAGGCCAAATGGGAATCGGAGCGTCGTGCTACGGCGCAAAAAGGCGGTTCGGTCGATGTGGCGTGGATCGCGGACAAAAAGATTCCCGATGCGCAGAAGCAGGGCGATTGGAAATACATCGGTCCCAAGCAAGGGCCGGCGCGCGCGGCGCTTTCAGTCGGCAACAGAGCGGATCGGGCATCGTGCAGCATTTCGTGATCGATGCCAAAGATCCGATTCAACTTGCGCCGACTGATTCGTTTTATGCCTACGTGTATCTGGATCCGAAAAATCCGCCCAAGCAGGTGATGCTGCAGTTCAATGACGGCAGTTGGGAGCATCGGGCGTACTGGGGTCAGGACAAGATTTCATTCGGCGGTGTCGGGCAGAACACGCCGGGTCACCGGCCGGTGGGTGATTTGCCTGCGGCCGGGGGATGGGTGCGTTTGTCGGTGAAGCCCGATCAGGTCGGTCTGAAAATCGGCGACAAGATCAACGGTATCGCCTTCACGCAATTTGACGGATTGGCCTACTGGGATGAGACCGGTGTGAATCGGTCCGGCACGGGTCTGGAACCGGATCTCGAAGTCGTCTTGCTGAAAGACGCCGGTCAACGCACGGAACAGGAAGCGGCGAGCCTGCAGGAGCATTTCAGGCTTCATGGCGGATATGTGGATCCGCGCGGCACGCAGCGCGATCAGATTCAGCAGCAGGTTGAGGCGATTGAAAAAGATATTCCGCGCACGCTCGTGAGCGAGTCGGCCGCGCCGCGCATGACGCGCATTCTGCCGCGCGGTAACTGGCTCGATGATTCGGGTGAAGTGGTGCAGCCGGCCATCCCAGCCTTTCTGGGCAAGCTGGCGGTCGGCGATCGACGCGCCACACGACTGGATCTGGCGCAGTGGCTGGTGAAGCCGGACAACCCGCTCATCGCACGCACGTTCGTCAATCGGGTTTGGAAGCTGATGTTCGGTGCCGGGCTGTCGCGCATTGTCGATGACCTGGGATCGCAGGGACAACCGCCGACGCATCCCGAATTGCTCGACTGGCTGGCCAGACAATTCGTGGAAAGCCAATGGGATG
Source organism: uncultured Phycisphaeraceae bacterium (assembly GCA_942491355.1). Taxonomy (GTDB): domain Bacteria; phylum Planctomycetota; class Phycisphaerae; order Phycisphaerales; family Zrk34; genus CALOAZ01. The sequence continues at coordinate 4,048 of CALOAZ010000021.1, read as the reverse complement.
TCAAAGCGTTGGCACGCCTGATCGTGACGTCGCAGGCTTATCAGCGTGATTCATCCCGCCCCGAAGCGATGCGCCACAAAGATCCGCTGAATCGGTGGCTGGCAAGCCAGACGCCGTTGCGTCTGAATGCCGAAATGGTGCGCGATAACGCGTTGGCGGTCAGTGGCCTGCTGGTCGAAATGCAAGGCGGGCCCAGTGTGAAGCCTTATCAGCCGGTGGGCTACTGGCAGCATCTGAATTTCCCGCGGCGCACCTATCAGGCCGACAAAGGATCCGATCAATATCGACGCGGTGTGTACACGCACTGGCAGCGATCGTTTCTGCATCCGAGTCTGATGGCCTTCGATGCGCCCAGTCGCGAAGAATGTACAGCGGAGCGGCCGCGGTCGAACACGCCACTGCAGGCGCTGGTGTTGTTGAACGATCCCACTTATGTGGAATCGGCGCGGTCACTGGCAGAACATGTTTGTGTTGCGGCCAAGGACGATCGCGCCCGCATGGATGCGATGTTCCGCCGCGTGCTTTTACGCACACCCACCGATGGCGAACGGCCTTTGTTGGTGAAATTGCTGGCTGATCAGACCGCGCGATTCGCGGCCGATCCTGCGGCGGCAAAAGCGCTGCTCGGTGTGGGATTGCATCCGGTGTCGGACAAGGACACCGTGTCGCTGGCAGCCTGGACCTCGGTGGCACGCGCCATTTTGAATCTGCACGAAACCATCACACGTAACTGAGATTTTCAATGCATCCGCTGATGAAACAATACATGTGGCAGACGCGCCGATCCTTTCTGGGCACGCACGCGATGGGTGTGGGGGCTGCGGCGCTCACGCACATGCTGGGTGCTTCGTCTCGGTCGGCGCATGCTGCGCGCGCCCGGGATGCGCGCCATCCATCCTTTGCACCACCGGCCAAGGCCAAGCGGGTGATCTTTCTCTGCATGGCCGGCGGGCCCGTCGCATCTGGAGACGCTTCGACTACAAGCCGAAGCTGGCCGAGATGGACGGCCAGCCGATGCCCGAGTCGTTCACCAAAGGGCAGCCGATCGCCCAGTTGCAGGGCAAAGAACTCAAGTGCATGTCTCGGACCGCAGCATCCGTTTGCAACGCTACGGCGAGTCCGGCCAGCAGATCTGTTCGATTGTTTCCGCACATCGGCGGCATGGCCGACGACATCTGCATCATCCGCTCGCTGCGCACCGAGCAGATCAACCACGACCCGGCCCACACGTTCATGAATACCGGCACTTCGACCTCGGGACGGCCGTCGATGGGGTCATGGCTTCTGTACGGCCTGGGGGCCGAGACCGACAGCCTGCCAGGCTTCGTCGTGCTGACTTCTGTCGGCGGCGGGCAAAATCAACCAATCGCCGCGCGGCAGTGGCACAGCGGATTTCTGCCCAGCCGGTTTCAGGGAGTGCAGTTCCATTCCGAGGGCGACCCGGTGCTGTACGTCGACAATCCGCCGGGCGTGACCGCGGAGCAGCAGCGCGACGTGGTCGACGCGGTCAACGGCTGAACCGTCTCGCGCAACGAACATGGTCGACGATCCGGAGATCGCCACGCGCATCAGCCAGTACGAAATGGCATTCCGCATGCAGACCAGCGTGCCGGAACTGATGGACTTCTCGGACGAACCGCAGCACGTGCTCGATCTGTACGGCACCGAAGGGCGACGGCTCGTTCGCGTCCAACTGCCTGCTGGCCCGGCGACTGGCCGAACGCGGCGTGCGCTTCATTCAGCTCTACCATCGCGGCTGGGATCATCACGGCGGTATCAAGCAGGGCATCCTGGAGACTGCGCGACACGTCGATCAGGCGTCGGCGGCCCTGGTCCTCGATCTGAAGCAGCGCGGCATGCTGGACGACACGCTGGTCATCTGGGGCGGCGAGTTCGGGCGCACGCCGATGGCGCAGGGCAATGGCCGCGATCACCACATCAAAGGGTTTTCGATGTGGCTGGCCGGTGGCGGTATTCGCGGGGGTGTGAGTTACGGCGCCACCGACGATCTCGGCTACAACGCGGTGCAGGATGTGGTGCATGTCCGAGATTTCCATGCCACGATGCTGCATCTGCTGGGCATCGACCACCATCGCATGAGCGTCAAGTTTCAGGGGCTGGATATGCGTCTGACCGGTGTGGAGCCGGCCCGTGTGGTCGAGCCGATCTTGGTCTGAGCCGCCTCTTTCGGCTGTAACTGCCTGCTATGATTCGAGATGGATTTTAATCAGGACCCAGGGTTTGTCGGTCGACAGATTCCGGTCGGTTTCGACGATACACCGGTAACAGCAGGGTGCCCGCGATCATGGCTCAAGACCCGCATGATGTTTTCGCTGAACTGTTCATCCGCAACCAGTCGCGGGTGTATGGCTACATCACGACCATGCTGCCCAAATCGGCCGATGCCGAAGAGGTCTTTCAGCAGACGAGCTTGATTCTCTGGAAGAAGTGGCAGCAGTTCGATCCGACGCGGGATTTCGTGCGCTGGGCTTGCGGCATCGCGCATTTCGAAGTGCTCAATTACATCCGTCGATCGGATCATCACCATCAGCATTTGAGTGATGCCATGCTGCAGCGTCTATCTGCCGATCGCATGGATCGCGATGATTGGCTGGAGCAACGCAAAGCGGCTGCTCACATGCCTTGGTAAGTTGCCGGACAAACAGCGTCAAACGTTTGATCGCTGTTACGAGGGGAGTCAGAGCATTAAGACGATTGCGCAGGAAACCGGCCAGACGCCCAACGCGCTGTATATGTTTTTGCGCCGCGTGCGTCGATCGCTGTATGAATGCGTGACCTCGTCGATCGAAGCGGAGGCCCAGCGATGAGCGCGGAAAAAGCCGAATCAATCGAAAGTCTTTGGTCGCTCGACGGCATGACGCGCAGCGGTGTGATCACCGAAGAACAGCGCCGTCGTCTTGAAGCGATTCTCAAGGAAGATCCGACCACGCGCCGTTTTTATCTGGAATACCTTCAGGCGCATTTCAACAGCCCGAAGGTGCAGGAAGCCGAAGAAGTCCAGAGTGATTTCTGGTCACTGGTCGAACTGAAATTCGACGGCACGATGTCGCCGCAGCAACAGCAGCGTTTCGATGCGATCATGCATAACGATGCCAGTGCGCGCCGCTTTTATCAGGCTTATGCCGGGGCATCCACCGATCCCAACGTGATTCCCATCGAGCTATGGGATCTGGCCGCCGTGGCCTGCGAGGGGACGATCACCGTCGATCAACGCGATCGCCTTGAAGTGCTGCTGGACGAAAGTGATGCCCGCCGGCGCTTTTACGTGGCCTATCTCGACCTGCATGCACAATTGCGCTGGCAGGCCCGCGGTCGCTGAACACGCGCATCATTCGGGCGAAGGATCGCCTGCATTCTGTGACATATCCTTAATAGATCAGGATGTCCGGCCGGGTAGGCCGGTATCCAAGTGATTGGAGTCACAGGGCTTGAGTCGCCTATTCGACGAAGACTGGAAGCGCCGGGCCCTGGCCGGTGACCGCGCCGCGATTGAGATGTTGGCGGCGGAATCACTCGACCCGCTTTATCGATTCTGCTTTTATCGGGTGGGCTGCAACCATGAACTCTGCGAAGAGGCGGTGCAGCAGACCATCACCACGGCCATGGCGCGCCTCGACCGGTACGACCCGCAGCGCGCTGAGCATCAGATCGGCGGCTGGCTTGCCGGTCTGGCCCGCAACGAAATTCGATCGATTTTGGCGCACCGCCCGGGTTCTGGAGCGCTGGGTCGTTTGTGGGATGGCTTGGACGATCAATTGCAGCGAGCCTTTTCGCATTGAAACCCATCCGTTTGATGATGAAGTGTTGCGCCGCGAAGAAACGCGTCAGTTGGTGAATCTCACCATGTCGCAATTACCGGATCACTATCGAAGTGTTCTGGAAGACAAATATGTCGAAGGCTGCAGCGTGCGCGATATGGCGGCGCGGCGCACGATGACTGAAAAGTCAGTTGAGTCGCTGCTTTCGCGGGCACGGCGCGCTTTCAAGGAAGCATTCAGTGTGTTCGGTGAACGTATGGATGCTGCGC
>CALOAZ010000020.1:0-22085 GCA_942491355.1 uncultured Phycisphaeraceae bacterium | reverse complement strand
ATAACTTCACGCTGCCGGCCGGTGATCCAAAACTCGATGAATCGTTTACGCATGTCGAACTGTGGTGCAAATATTACGCCGCACTCGGCGCATTACCGATCCGCGTATTTGCAGGCGTGCCGCCCAAAGGCATGAGCGAAGAACAAGGCATTGCCAATGCCATCGAGAATCTCAAGCGTGCATGTGAGACCGCCGGAAACTACGGCGTGATCCTCGCCATCGAAAACCATGACTTCCTGACCAAAGTCGATCGCATGCTGCCGATCATCGAACAGGTCGACAGCCCGCACTTCGGTGTGAACCTCGACTCAGGCAACATCGCTGATTCCCAAGATCCTTATGCCGAGATGGCCAAGATCGCGCCGTATGCAGTCAATGCGCAAATCAAAGTCGAGGTGCCCGTCGGCAAGACCAAGCAGCCCACTGATTATCCGCGCGTGATCAAAGTCCTGCGCGACGCCGGCTATCGGGGCTATGTGGCGCTCGAATACGAAGCGAAGGAAGATCCGATCAAAGCCATCCCCACCATCTTGCCGCACTACGTAAAGCCATCCAAAGCTAATCACCCACACGCTTCTGACTCATCGCGAGTGTGAGCAGGGGCGCTGAATCATGGATTCATAATTCATGCCCACAGCCTCAGCCGATTCAGCGAATTCTTGGCCGTAACCCAGATCCGGATTCGGATTGGCCTCCAGCAGATAAACCTGCCCGTCGTCGGTCACGCGCCAGTCGGTGCGTGCGTATCCCGAAAGACCCAGCGATCGATACACGCGCTTGGCCAGCGTTTGCAATCGCGTCACCAGCGCATCGGGCAAATCGGCGCGACCGATCCGCAAACCGATCTTCTCCTGGTACTTCTCGTCAAACTTCACTTTTTGCGTGGCAATACGTGGCGCACTATCCGGCAACTTGTCGAGCATCAGCTCCCAGGGCGGCAACGTGGTCAGGCGCGTGTTGCCATACACCCCCACATACATTTCGCGCCCGTCGATGTATTGCTCGGCAATCGCGTCTGATCCCACATTCTTGTGGATGAAGGCCACACGTTCGGCCATTTTTTCATCGTTATGCACGATCGAGGCCTGCGAAATGCCCAGCGAGCCATCTTCGGTCAGACTCTTGACCAGAAGCGGAAACTCTAGTTTCTTCGGGCGACGCGGCTGGCGGCCGCGCGCAAAGACCGCGAATTTCGGTGCCGGCACACGATGATACGAAAGCACTTTCTTGCTCAGCGCCTTGTCGCGAGCCAGGATCAGACCGCGCGGATTACAACCCGTATAAGGCTGGCGCAACAATTCCAGATAGCTGACCACGTGACTATCGAACAGCGCCTCGCCGTGAAATTCTTCGAGCAGATTAAAGGCCACGTGCGGCTTGTGCGCATTGACGGCCGATTTGATTTTGCCCAAATCGCTGATCACGCCGAGCACAATTACCTCATGGCCCAAGTTGTGCAGCGCATTGATGACGTTGTAATCGGTCAGCCACTGTTGCTTTGACAGATCAGCTTCGGGCATATCATCGGCATCGGCTGGCGGAACCAGATCCTCGTGCGTCAAAACCAGGATGCGTCGCTTTTTCATTTCATCATTCTCACAACGCGAACCGACCGGCGCCGCCATGCAGAAATCGCGCTGTCTGCACAGCCACCATCAAAATGGTCTGCGCCTTGGCTTCAGCTTCGCCCTGAACCAGGCGCAGTTTCAGTTCACGACAACGATCGATCATATCATGAAGCACCTGATCCACGGCATACGGGTGCCCTCCCGTCCAGAGCGAAACCGCCTCGCGGACTTCAGTCTGATTACGCCGCAGGAAAGAAGATGCCGTCGGCCGCTTCACATGCTCAATGGCATCCGAAAAGATGCGGCGCAGATCCACATCGTAAAAATCGGGCCAGTCTTCCGCGTACTTGTAGCGCTTTCGCTCGTAATGTTCGCGCAGGGTAATTCGAAACTGTGACATCGGATCCACCCTGCGCCGACTGTGTACCGGCGGCGCCACTCCTGCCAGCTCCGTCAGCATCTCATCCACCGCATGCAGCTTCTTGAGCGCAGGCCAACCCAAATAGCGCTGCCGCCAGCGCGATCGCGGCGTAAGCCAGACCGCGAAGGTCTCGGCAAAATCCTCAGTCGGATGCGCCTGCGCATACCACCAATCCAGATGCTGAACATAAGCTCGCGAATGCGTGACCGGCCGGTATTCGTCTGGATAGGGTTCGGTCACCGATCCGAACGCTTTACGCCATGCTGCGCGTCGATGCAGTCGATAGGCTGAACAAACCGTATGGCCGGTTTCATGGCGCATGATCTTCATGCAATCGTTGGGCTGGCCGCCTTCGACCTGAAGCATCATCTTTCGCTCCAGCCGGATCAAACGCGGATGGCACAGATAAAACGGCACGGCAATGCCGGGAATTCCATCCGGACTGAACCACTCATTGCTCACCCAAGCATGCGGGCGATGCTTCAAGCCGCGCGCCGCCAGCTCACCATGCAGACGCATGAGACACCGCTCGACCATCGTGCCTTCCAGCGATACTTTGAGATCGCAAAGCCGCAGATCCAACAAGTGCTGGTCGGAATACTGGGCCCAGAATGGCTCGCGGCGCGGCGACATCGCAAGCCATGGTAAATCAAGATGCCAGACCTGAATAGCAGCGATTGCTTCAACCATGCACTGGGGCTTTCTCCAGAACCATGTCTCAGACGAATTCGTGGACATCACCCTGATCACTTCTTATTTCAATCGCTTCTTCATCTAAATCCATAACGCCGGAATTCCAATGATTGAGTCCGGCACTCCACCTCGCTAAACTCGCGTCCGATGACGATACTTTAAAAGGACTTCCAATATGCTCGACTCAAAACTCGAATCTGCCATCAATCAGCAGATCAATCAGGAATTCGCCGCCGGCTACAGCTATCTGGCCATGGCCGCCCATTTCGAAGGACGCAACCTCGACGGCTTTGCCCAATGGATGACCGCTCAACATCAGGAAGAACTGGCGCACGCGATGCGCCTGTACCGTTACGTTCTCGATCGCGGCGGCAAAGTCACGCTTGAAGCCATCGACAAACCCAAAGCCGATTTTGGTTCGACACGAGGCGTATTCGAAGCTGCCTACGCACAGGAGCGCGCGAACACGAAATCCATCAACCAACTTTACGGTCTGGCCAAATCACTGGGCGACTATGCCACCATCAGTCATCTCCAATGGTTTCTGGATGAACAGGTCGAAGAAGAAAACATTCGACGACGCGATTGGATTGATTGACCTGGCCGGCGAAGACCGCAGCGCCTTGCTGCTGCTCAACGATCGCTTCGGCCAGCGTGCCTATACCCCACCTGCTGCCGCCAGCGAAGCCAAATAAAGCCCAAACGCCATTTGATGTCGGAGGCCCGATGCGTACTGCATTTCGCCATGCGGCGATGACGGCAATAATCACTACAAGCCTCTGCACATCGACACTGCACAGCGAAGTCCCTTTCACCGTGCCCGAACATTTCGAGGCCGTCGAATACGCTTCGGATGAACTGGCGCACGATATTTTTTCTCTGACCCTCGATGCACGCGGCCAGGTGGTGGTGGCCGGCCTCAACTACGTCAAGCGCCTACTGGACACAGATCGGGATGGCATCGCAGACAAGGCGCAACTGATCACACCCTTACCGAAAAGCGGCGCCCACGGCCTGCTCTTTGACGGCACTGACCTGATCTGCACCGGCGACAATGCCATCTGGCGTTTTGCCGATACCAATGGCGATGGCGTAGCCGACGGCGAACCCAAAACTCTCGGCACACTGCGACACTCCGAACATGGTGCCAACGGCCTGACCTGGGGACCCGACGGCGCGATTTATCTGATCGGTGGCAACGATGCCAATATCACCGCATCCCATGTCGGCACCGCGCATTCGCCGGTGCGTGCGCCATCCATGGGCGCCATCGTTCGATTCAATCCCGATGGCACACAATCCGAAGTGATCGCGCACGGTTTTCGCAATCCCTACGACCTGGCTTTCGATGCGAACGGCCGCCTGTTCACCTTCGACTCTGACGGCGAACGCGATCACCATCTGCCTTGGTATGCGCCGACGCGCGTGTTCGATGTCGCGCAAGGCCAGCACCACGGCTGGGTCCTCAAAGGATGGCAGCGCTCGTGGAGTCGACCGGCGGTTTTTTTCGACAACGTCGAACGACTGGTCGAAGTCGGCCGCGGCTCGCCCACCGGCGTGGTGGTTTACCGACACACTGCGTTTCCTGAGCGATACCGCAACGGCTTGTTTGTCGCCTGCTGGTCCTTGGGCAATATTTATTTCTGCCCGCGCACGCCCCATGGATCCACCGACACCGCCACACTTGAAACTTTCCTCAAACCCACCGGCTCTGCAGGCTTTGCTCCCGTAGCGATGTCGATCGATCCAAAAGGTGATTTGTTCGTGGCCATCGGCGGACGCGGCACACGCGGTGGCGTGTATCGCATTCGATACATCGGCGAAACTGAAAAACATGCGCTCCCACTTGATGACCTGACGCAACTGCTCACTGCACCTCAACCGCTGAGCGCCTGGTCACGCGCTCAATGGAAACCTCTGGCCCAAAAACTAGGCCGCGATGCCGTGGTCGATGCCATGGCTGATTCGGCAAGGGCAATCCCGCAGCGCATGCGCGCCGTGGAAATTCTCGTGGATTCATTCGGCGGCATCCCCATCGACCAAGCCGCCGAAGTGGCGATGACCCTCGTACGAAATAAACCCGAAGGCTTTGCGCCGCTTCTGTCGCGCATGGCCTGGGCGCTGTCTCGCGCCGACGCCGAAATGACTGAAACCCATGCTTATCTGCTCGCCGCGCTTTCCAATGTGAAAGATCCATCCGTCCGGCGATCGGTCTGGGAATCACTCGGCACGCGCGACAAACCCTTGACCGGATCGGCCGCGCGCGAACTGGATTGGTCGTCGCTGCTGGATGACGATCGCCGCGTGCGCGCCGCCGCATTGACGGTGGCTCGCTTATGGCACTACGAACCCCAGGGAATGGATGCCGCATGGCTTTCGGCTCGCATCCGAGATGTGCCCCACGCCGAAGATGTTCCGGTCCTGCTCAGCCGCATTCAAAATCCGAAACGTCCCTGGGAACGGCTGGATGCCATCCGACTGATGCAGCAGGCTCTGGGTGACATCGTGATCCAGGATGAAAAAGACACACTGAATGTCGGCTATGCCGCACAGGCACCCGATCATTTTTCAGACAGTTTGCGCGAGCAGACTGCCATGCGCCTGACCGAGCGATTACCGACCGGCGATCCGGAGATCGATGACGAACTGATCCGCCTGCTCGCCATGCTTGGCGAACCCGTCGACGGTCTGCCGGAAAAACTGGCTGCGACATGGACGGCCGAAAGCCATCCCGTTCACGACATCCACATCGCGCTCGCCCTGTGCCGAATCGGCGGCGAACGATCCATTGCCGTAACGACTCAGACCGCAGCCATGTTCACCCGCCTGCAATCCAAAATGGCAGCGCGGTCCATGCACCCGAGCCGCAACTGGCCGCGCCATGTCGGCGACACCTTCACGCGTCTGATCGAACTGGATCCAAAACTCAGTGCAGCATTCATTGAATCGCCAGACTTTGGTCATCCGGACCATACCCTGCTGGCCGAACGACTTGATGATGTGAATCGACTGGCCGCCGCACGACGCATGCTCGTGCGTGCCAAAGCGAACAACCAATGGACACCCGAACTGATCGATCTGCTGGGCATCCTTCCTGCGGCCGAAGCACTGCCTGCCATACGCCCCCTCTGGCCTAAACCGGCCTGGCGCGATGCCGCAGCTCGCCTGCTCGCGCGGCATGCTGATTCGGAAGACCGCGATCGGCTTGTGAAATCACTGAATACCGTGGATGCCAACACGGCGCGCGATGCGGCCATCGCCTTGTCGCGCATTCGCTTCCCCACCACCACCGAAGACATCACCGCGGCCATGTCAGCGCTCGGCCGCCACGAACACCAGGCCGCTGCCGCCCAAGCACTGACCACACTGTTGCAGCAATGGACCGGCCAAAACCCTGAGGTGCCCAAAGACGCCGGCCTCTTCCGTACATGGATGAAATGGTTCGCGGTGGCGCAACCGACTGCCGCTAAAAAAATAGCGGGCTTCGACGGGATCGATGCCACCGAATGGTCGCATCGCTTATCACAAATTGACTGGTCCACCGGCGACGCCACGCGCGGCAAAGATCTTTATGCCCAGCGTGCCTGCGCCACATGCCATGACGGCCAGCGCCCGATGGGCCCGCCCTTGAAAGGTATCGGCGCACGCTTCGGCGTCGAAGATCTGTTTGCCAACATTCTGTTTCCGAATGCGAGCATCTCTTCGACATATCAAGCGGTTCAAATCATCACCAAGGATGGCCAGACGGTGATCGGCATGCCGATCTACGCTTCCGCCGCCGTGACCATTCTCGAAACCGGCCCGAATCAAACCGTACGCTTCAGTGCCGAGCAGATCGCCTCAAGCGGACCGGCCACGACATCGCCAATGCCGCCGGGCCTGCTGACCGGCCTGACCGATGCACAGCTCGCCGACTTTTATGCGTATCTCAAAACCTTGAAATGACAGAAGAATCACGCGCCCATCGAACGCGCGTCATTTTTTCTTCTGTTCGAACAGCCACGGCACCACACCATCTTCGCGCCGGTAGGCATCCGTCCACGCGTTGTGACCGACACCTGGAAGCTCCGTGTATTTCGGATCGCCGCCGGCTTTCTTGATGGCTTCGATCATGATGCGCGAGCGTTCGACGGGCACCGCGTCATCTTTGTCGCCATGCCAGGCCCACAAAGGAAGCTTGACATAGCGCTTGCCCTGCGAGACATCACCACCACCGCAAATGGGCGCTGCGGCCGCAAACCAATCAGGCTTGCGCGCGGCCAGTTCCCATGTGCCGTATCCGCCCATGGAAAGACCTGTCAGATAAACACGCGAAAGATCCACTGCAGGATTTTTCATCTGCTCCTGCAACACTGCCATCACCATGGCCATTTCAGCCACAGGCGCCTTGGCCATCCGAGCTTCTTCCTGAGGCGTCTTCCAGTGAAAACTCGCCCAGATTTTTTCATTCGGGCACTGCGGCGCAATCACGAAACAGGGGTACTTCGAGGCATAGGGTTCTTCAGCCAGCCAGTTGGGCAGAAACTTGAGCTGCTTCGCATTGTCATCCCCGCGTTCACCAGCCCCATGCAGAAACAACACCAGCGGATACTTCGTGCCCGGCTTCATCTCAGCCGGCTTGCGCAGACGGTAGTCCAGCGTGTGACCCTGGCCATCTTTATAGGTGAGCGCCTCGTATCCTTGAATCGGATCGGCGGCCTGCCCTGCGGCGGCACAGAGCAATGTGATGAGCACGATATTCATGAGTCGAAACATCGCAAAGCCTCGCTGTGGGAAATCGGGGAGGCCCCATGATATCGACTGACCTGATGTCGGTGCCGGATTTTGGCAAACCCGGCGTCAGACGCGTTCCAGCTTGATCGGATACGTGCCGCCCGAGGCGAACTGAGCCACATAGATGGAGCCGTCTTCATCCATACAGGCATCGTGCGGGTGCTTGAAGGTGCCGCCCGCTTCGCCCATGCGCCCCAATGTGCCGTCATCGGCATATTGCGGTGCTGCGCCGCCGACATTGGAGATGACTTTCAGATCGGCATCGAGAATCGACACATAACCACGGGCGTTTTTGTCTTTCGGCCAGTTTTCAGACAGATGCGCCACGATGAAATGTTTGCCCCAAGGGCGGATCTGTCGCGGATTGCCGCCGGGCAAATCGACCTGCTGCAGTTTTTTACCTTGAAGATCCAGGCGCAATAAATATTGTTGATCGCTCATGGCAATCAGAAGTGTGGGGTTTTTGACATCACGCGCATCGACCATGCCGCCATGCGGGCCCCAATGGGTGATACCGCCCTCGGCGCCGCCGAAAATGGATTGCAGCGCGCCATCCGCGCCATAGCGCATCACGTAATCCCGGCCGTAACCATCGAGTACGAAAAATTCGCCTGACGGCAGGTGCAACGTCCACGAGGGACGATACTGATCGGCCTTCTCATACTTGCCGGTGGATTGAGGCCACTGCCACTCCTGAAGCAACGTACCATCGCGCGTGGTTTTAAACACCGCGTGACGACTCAGATCGGTGAGATACATCACCTGCTGATTCGATTCCTCCACCAGCGAAAGACCGTGCGCCCCCGGATAGGCGGTGCCCCACTTGTGCACCAGACGACCGGCCTTGTCATACACGATCACATTGTTCTTCATGTGATCGGTGAAGAGCATCAGATGACCTTCGCGATCCTGCACGATGCCATGACAGTTGTTCACGGGCGTGGCCTCTCCCAGCACGCCCCACCCTGGCACCACGCGATACCGAAAATCACCCTGACCGAGGACAGGTCGCTCATCGCCGCGCACAATCAGAGGCCCCATGGCGCATGCGGCCGTCGCCGCCAGAAAACGGCGGCGCGATCCATCCACGCGTTTCGATGGCTCCGTTTGTTTTTTCATGATCACGTCAGAATGTCTTTGAGGACGTGCCCATGCACATCGGTCAAACGGTAATTGCGTCCCTGATGCTTGAAAGTCAGTCGCTCGTGATCGACCCCGATCTGATTCAGCACCGTGGCCTGAAAATCATGCACATGGACCGGGTTTTCGACGGCATTCATACCCAGATCATCGGTCGCGCCGTAAGTCATACCCGGCTTGATGCCGCCACCGGCCATCCACACCGTGAAGGCATACGGATGATGATCGCGCCCCCAGCGCGGCCGGTTTTTGATATCGCCCTGAATGAACGGCGTGCGACCGAACTCGCCACCCCATATCACCAGTGTGTCTTCCAGCAGACCGCGCTGTTTCAGGTCGGCCACCAGCGCCGCCGACGGCTGGTCGGTATCACGACACTGACTATAAAGTTCGGTGGTCAAGCTGTTGTGCTGATCCCAACCCGCATGCATAAGCTGCACAAATCGTGTGCCGCGCTCGACCAGACGCCGCGCCATCAGACAGTTGTAGGCAAAGCTGCCGCGTTCATGCACGTTCGGGCCGTACATGTCCAGAATGTGCTTGGGCTCCGAAGAAAAATCGGTCAGTTCGGGCACGCTGGCCTGCATTTTGTAAGCCATTTCATACTGACTGATGCGCGCCGCGATCTCCGGATCCTGAAACGCCTCATGTTGAATGCGGTTCAGATCGGCAATGCCGTCAAGCACACCGCGACGCACCTGCCGACTCACACCGTCCGGGTTCGACAGATACAGGACCGGATCGCCGCCACCGCGGAACTTCACGCCCTGAAGACGCGAAGGCAAAAATCCGCTGCCCCAATAGAAATCGTAAAAGATCTGGCCGCAGCTCGTTCCCTTCGTGATCGAAGTCATCACGACGAAGGCCGGCAGATTGCGCGTCTCGGATCCAAGACCGTACGTCAGCCAGGCGCCCATGCTCGGTCGCCCCGCCATCTCGGCACCGGTCAAAAAGAAATTGATCGCCGGCGCATGATTCACCTGTTCGGTGTGCATGCTCTTGATGAAACACAGTTCATCGGCCACGGCGGCCGTGTGCGGCATCAACTTGCTGACCCATGCGCCGCTCTGACCATGCTGGCGAAACGGTTCAACCGGCGCCAGCATCAGCTTGCCCGCAGCATTGCCGGTCATGGTGCTGAATCGCTTGCCACCCAAATAACCTTCGGGCACCGGCTTGCCGTGAAGCTCTGCCAGGCGCGGCTTGTAATCGAACAGATCCACATGCGTCGGAGCGCCGTTCATGAACAGATAAATGATGCGCTTGGCCTTCGGCAGATGATGCGGAAGATCCGGCAAACCCCCTTCGTCGGACGCCGACGCTGTCGTCAATCCCGGCCGCAACAGCGTGGAGAGCGCGGCTGCCCCCACGCCCGTGGCACTGTGACCAAAAAGCTGCCGGCGCGTGATTGCACGATGATGTTCGTGTATGGGATCCATGCGTCGCCTACTTATTAAGAACTTCGTCCAGATTCAGAATCATGCTGCACACACCCGTGTAAGCAGCGTGCTCGATCGGATCCAGGTTTTGATCCTGCGGCGCAGCGCCCACATGCAGCAACTTCGCAGCATCTTCAGGATGCGCGGCATACCAGGATTTCAATTCGGCAAAACGTCCCGCAAGAATCTGGCGTTCCTGGTCCGAAGGCTGCCGCGCTGTCGCACGATAGAAAGCCGCCGCGAGTCTGTCCGGACCCGTCAAGTTCTCCCGCATCATGATGTGCTGCGCCATCACCCGTGCCGCTTCGACATAAGTGATGTCATTCAGTGTCACCAAGGCGTGCAACGGCGTGTTGGTGCGAGCGACTTTGACTTCGCAGGTCTGACGCTTGGCCACGTCAAAAAACATGGTCGGACCGACAATACGGCGCCAATAGGTGTACAGGCTGCGCCGATAGAGATCTTCGCCCTGACCCACTTGATATCGCTTGTTTCCGAAAGTGGCTTCAGCCCACACGCCGTTGGGCTGATAAGGCATCACTGATGGTCCGCCGCGTTTTTCAACCAGCAAACCGGCGATCGCAAGGGCCTGATCACGAATCATCCACGAAGGCAGGCGGTAACGCACACCCCGCGATAACAAGCGATTTTCGGGATCCTGATTGATGCGCTCCGCAGTCGCTTTAGCACTTTGGCGATAGGTGGCGCTGGTGAGGATCAGTCGATGCAAGGCTTTGACATCCCAGCCGTCCATGAATCGCAGCGCCAACCAGTCGAACAAACCCGGATGCGAAGGCTTGTCGCCCTGCGATCCAAAATCTTCTGCGGTCTTGACCAGGCCTACACCGAAAAACCGCTGCCATTCACGATTCACGACCACACGTGACGTCAGCGGATTGGAGGGATCCACCAACCACTTCGCCAGTGACAAACGATTCTTTGGTGCCCCTTCAGGCAAATGAGCGAACTGAGCCGGCAGATCTGCTTCGACCGGATCGAGCTTCGCATTGTAAAGACCCATTTTTAAAACGTTGGACTGACGGCGCTCGGCACGATCGGCCAACACCATCACCCGAGGGATCTGTTTGCGAAGGTCATCGCGTTGCGTTTCTACACGAGCCAGTTGCTCGGCCAATTCCTGATAAAGAGCATCGGTACGCCGGAATGCTTCGAGAATCTCGTTTTTCTGATCACCGCTGCGCTGAGCTTCGGGAGTCTGCAAAGCTTTGGCCAGCTTATCGCCCACACCTGCCAGATCCGCGTTGGGCAATGCCGTGACCGATATTCGGAAATGCCCAAGATTGTGACTGCGATGCGGCGAATCATGCCGCAACGAAACCACCAATTCCTGATCTTCAGCAGCATCAAAGGATTCAGCTAGACGAAAAACGGCTTCATGATCACGATCCACGGTTCGGCCTTCATAGACCGCCCAACCGGTTCCCGGATTTTCATCAAAAGCACCTTCGACCTTAAAGCCGCCCTGCTCATAGCTGGCGACCGCTGAGCCGATTTTAATCGGCTGCGCGACCTGACCACCTTTGCGTTGCAGAGCCAGTGTGATTTGCGTCAGCACAAAATTGCCGCTGTCCGATCGAGCCAAACCGCCGCCGGTCATGCTCGGGTGGCGCAAGGCTTCAAGGCGCAAAGCCGTCACGCGCCCCTGATTTCAAAGGCAAAATCACATCGTAAAAATCATTTTCAGGATTGGGGCCTTTGGCGAGCACAGATGCATCGTCAAGTATTTCGAGCTGTTGATAACGGGCTACGGCAGATCCGGGCTTCAAGATCGTCCAAGCATTTGAAGAAGCGCCGGCAAGCATTTGCTTTTCCCAAGCTTCGCGCTGCGCTTCAATCTGAGTGGCGCGTTCATCGCGCTTGACTCGAATCGCTTCAGCCTGCTGTCCGAGTTGCACCACTTGCTCACGCTGTTCGGGTGTGGGCGCCTCCATCACGGGCGGTGTTTGCGGATTACCACCGCCGCCATCCACCGGCGTCTGATTGAAAAAATCAAACATGGCGTAATAGTCACGCTGACTGATCGGATCATATTTATGATCGTGACAGCGAGCACAGGTATACGTCAGACCCAGCCACACGGTGCCGACCGTTTCCACCTGATCCAGGATGTACTCCACACGATTCTCTTCAGCAATGCGGCCGCCCTCGCCATTGATCATGTAGTTGCGAAAAAAACCTGTGGCGATTTTTTGTTCGTCGGTGGCATTAGGGAGTAAATCACCCGCGAGCTGAGCCGTGAGAAACTGGTCATAGGGCAAATTGTCGTTGTACGCCTTGATCACCCAGTTGCGCCAGGGCCACATGGTGCGTTCGTTGTCACCCTGATACCCATTCGTGTCGGCATAACGCGCGGCATCGAGCCATTCCCATGCCATACGCTCACCGTAACGCGGCGAGGCCAAAAGACGATCCACCACGCGCTCGTAGGCGCCGGGTTGAGTCTCAGCCACAAAGGCTTCGACTTCTGTCGGCGTGGGGGGCAAACCCGTGAGATCCAATGTCACGCGTCGCAGCAGGCGAGCCGGCTCCGCTTCAGGTGAAGGAGAAAGATGCGCCTGCTCCAAACGCGCAAGCACAAAAGCATCGATGGGATTCAACACCCAGTCTTTGCGCTGCACTGCCGGCGGCTGTTCGGCCACCGGCGGCTTCGAAGGCCCAATGGCGCTGCCAAGAAGCACCCTGGCGAATCCATGTCTTGAGTGTTTCGATCTGCGCCGGCGTCAGTCGACGCTTGGTTTCGACCGGCGGCATCGCCTCATCGACATCATGCGATGAAATGCGCCGGATGATCTCACTGGCATCCGGATCGCCCGGCTGAACGGGAAAGCGCCCTTTGATCGGCTTCAAATAACCTTCTTCGCGGACATCGAGTCGCAGCCCTGCCTTGCGGCCTTTTTCACCGGGCCCGTGACAATGAAAACAATATTCACTGAGGATGGGTCGGACATCACGGTTGAATCGCAGGTCGTCGGCTTCTGCCAAACCGACCCAGACCGCCAGCAAACTGACGATCCATCCAAAATGACGTCGATGAAGCTGCATCATTCAAATCCCACGACGGACACATCCAAGCGCCCTGTGTTGAGTATCGTGCAGGGAGCATGCGATTTGTCGGTATGGCACGTTTTTTCCACGTGCGCTCAAGCGACCGGCAGGCGTTCGATTTGCGAAGGATCGACCGGAAGCCCCTGTTCTGCGGCCTGCACCGCAGCAAAACACCAACCCAGCCCCGTCAGGTTGCCCGCCGCCCCATTCAAGGGTTCGCGGTCGGCTTCAATGGCCGCCATCAGCTCGCCCATGGCCCCACGAAAACCATCCGGGAACCAGGTGCCTGACAGCTCCGGCGAAAACCACCCGCCATCCACATGGCCCGTCACGGTCTGTTGCGCCAGATCCGGCCCCGTGCTGTGCAGCGCGCCTTCGGAGCCCGTGATCGTGGTTTGATTCAACGGACCCTGCTTCGTATCGGCATCGAAAAACAAATCCACCAGCGCATCATCGAATGCAATCGCAGCCTGAGCGATCAGCGGCGGCGCAGCCTGCTGACTCGCACTGCGCGCAACCGACGCCGTCACGCGCCGGGCCTCACGGCCATGCAGCACGCTGGACACAAAATCAAACCAATGAATCGCGAAGTCATAAAGAATGATGTGGCGCACGTTGTTGAATGCCGTATCCACGATCCAGTTGTGATCCCAGTGTACGGCGCAGCGCACCGACGACACATGACCGATCACACCCGCCTGCACGGCCTCACGCAAATAAGCGAAATGCGGCGCCCATCGCCCATTCTGGTTGACTGCCAGCTTCAAACCTTGCGTCCGCGCCAAATCCGCCAGGCGACGACCTTCATTCAAGTCTTCCACATAGGGCTTCTGGCTCAGCACATGCTTGCCGGCACGCAGCGCGGCTTCGATCATGGGCGCCCGCTCGACCGGATGCGCCGTCAGATCGACGATATCAATATCATCGCGGCGTAATACTGCGGCAAAATCGGTTTCGATTTCGGCCTCGGGATAAAACGCAGCGCGACGGGCTTCGGCTCGCTCACACGACCGGCTGCAGATCACCGGCACATCAAAGCCCGCATCGCGATATCCCTGCAAATGCATTTCGGAAATACCACCGCAACCGATTAATGCGATGCGATATCGCGCCTGCTTCGGAACCGGCGGATGCCAGGACAAATCCGGCGCAGCAATGCGCTCACCGGCTTGCCCTGCAGCGAGTTCGTAATTGGTTTCGGCCATGAATCCGACTCAACTTGAAACTGGAAGCGTGTCGACCAATGCCACCGCTCGCTTTTGCGCTGCGCTGGCCACGGCGGTATCGACGATCTGCTGGCCGATGCGCGAAAGCGGCACCGAAACCGGCCCATCGATCGGCGTCTTGTTTTGCAGGCAATCGATCATGAAAGACACCACATTCTGCTTGCGAGCAGGAAGCGTGTCCACCGGTACATCACAACCTTCAGGGTGATCGTGATCCTGCACGCGCAACATGGTGTTGTAATCCCAACTCGCGATCGTGCCGCCGGTCCCCACCACCACAAAACCGCAGCGCGGTTGCGGCTGCAGATGCCAGGGATCGGTGAACGTGCCCCAGCGCGTCTCGAATTTGCTCAGACCCGTGGCATAACGGGCAATCACGATGGCGTGTTCATCCACTTCGAGCCCTGCGGGTTCATCCACCACCGCTGTGACTTCGATCGGCTTGCGCCCGTTCATGAACCAGGTGCCGAGCGTGGTGCCGTAACCCAGATAATCCTGAAGCGCCCCGCCACCATGAGCCTTTTTATAAAACCAGCTTTTGGGTTTTTCGGCAGCCACCTGATCGGCGGTGCGATGCACTTTGTCGGCCACGTGCCAGAGCGGCCCGCGATTGCCGTCGTAAAAGTGTACTTCGATCACTTCGCCGATCGCGCCTTCGTCGATCAATCGCTTGGTCGTGTTGTGCGACGGATACCAGGCCAGCGGCCAGTTGATCGCCAATTCGACCTGCGCTTTCGCACAAGCAGCAATCATGCGATCCGCTTCTTCCAATGTGGCGGCAAACGGTTTTTCGACGATGAGATGCGCCCCGAACGGTGCCACTTTCTCGACCCAGTCACCGTGATGCGCCGCCGCCGGACACAACAACACCAGATCGGGTTTCGTGCGCTCCATGCAGAGACGGTAATCGGTGAACACGCAGTCGGATTGAATTTTAAAATTCTTGATCGCATCGGCCATGCGCTGCGGCTGTTCATCGCACAAACCCACAATCTCCGCATCGGCATGCTCGAACGCTTTGCGCAGATTGTCGCCCATGTGAAAATGGTCGAAATTGATACCGGCGATTTTCCAACGGGCCATGGCCTCACTCCTTCGTAACACCCTCTAGACGTCGATCTTCGCCGATCTGGGCACAAAGGCCAGTGCTGATGCCGGATTCGCGACATAAATTTTGTCGACCAGCGCTTCAGCCACACCGCACTCCAGCAAACGCGGGCGCAAATCCGTCATCAGCCAGGCGAGTCCAGGCGCGCCGCCCAGCGATGCCTTGTAAGAACGCTTGGCCAAATCCATCCCCACGGTGATTTGATCCGGAAACTCGGGTGCCAATTCCGCAATCAATTCGATCGTCGGATTGGGCGCAGCGTCTTTCCATCGAAAAGCCGAGTCGTATTCCACACGCACGCCTGTCGCCAACACTTCGCGATGTACCGCTGCATCATGCACGCGATCCACATGCGACAAAATCACATGCGATGGATCAGCGCCGCCATTGATCAGTCGCTGCGCCTGCTCCAGCGCCGCTGTGCCTTGCTCGGTGTGCGTGATGATCGGGCATCCCGTCAGTCGACTCGCCTCGGCGGCCGCATCAAATATCCGCTTCTGAATATCATCCAGTTGGTGACGTCCGCCGGCGACCTTGATGACTCCGGCGCGATGCGGCGTGCGCGGTACGCCAGACCGATCATCGGCCACGGGAATGCCTTCGAGAATGTCGTCCACGAAGAAGGACACCAATGCATCGATATCGAACGACAGAAGTGGATGACCTTCGCGATAGTATTTCGCGAGATGAATGCCCGTCGCCAGAATTACATGCACACCCGATCGGCGCGAAGCTTCGGCGCTTTTTATCGCGCCGCGACCGCAACCTGCGGGCATGGTGTCGACGACGGCTCCACCGCCTGCGGCCTTGAACAATGACAGTTCTGCGCCAGCTTCGGTGACATCTGAAAGATCAAAATCAGGCCAGGTCTGTGCAATGTGCGGATCATCGATCACCACATGTTCATGCGCACTGCAGGCACCCAATTGATCGGGCCGAATATCCCCCAGCGCCGTTCGAATGATCGCTTCACACACCATCACTTTTATCCATTCACCACACGAGATCGATTGCGGCTCCACGCCTGCGCAGCCGTTTCAGCCACCGTATCAGGCGTTTCGAGAACCGCACCGAGCCGGCGCAAACGGTCCTGCAATACATGCGTCGCGATATCCCGAGCGCCCGCATCCTGCTCCAGACTGAGCGCCGCGGCAAGACCTACCGCCTGCCCCATCGACATCGTCTGCCCCATCGATCGGCACGAGGCATGCGCATCATGGGTCGCACTGAAGCACCGACCTGCCACCCAGATCTCATCGCGCTCTTTCGGCACCAACGTGCCGTAGGGCACATCGTAGGCAGCGCCTTCCGGCACATAGGCCCATGCGGTTTCTGACTGGCCATCGGCGGCCGAACGGTGATCTTCAATGGGTGCGCCGCAAAGCAGCACACGGTCTTCGAACCGGCGCGCCGACAGACAATCTTCGCGCGTCAATCGATATTGACCGTACACGCGCCGCGTTTCGCGCACGCCGATGAAGTTCGACAAGCCGATGATGCGAGCCTGTTCATAGCCCGGCACGCGATCACGAAAAAATTGTTCGTACACAAAGGCCTGACGCCGACCTTCACGCTCGGCTTCTGAAAGCTGCTGCGCATCAGTGCCATCCACATCGGCCACGCGCACGGCGACCGTCGCGATGCAACCGCCTTGCACCATCGCGTGAGCGCTGCCCGCCTTGCGCGGTAACGGATGCGTGCCGCGCTGCACCGCGTCATCCATTTCGGCCATCAGTCGCTTCTTGCCACCCTCGGCGGCATAGCGATCCAGATCCACATTCGCCATGCGGAATGTCGTGGTCAGTGTTTGCGCCGGATCGATCTCCCCCGCTGTTTCATAAGCAATACCCGCCCAATGACACAGATCGGCATCGCCCGAAGCATCCACAAAGCGCTTGGCGCGAATCCGCGCAAAACCTTTTTTGGTGAAAATCACCACCGCACGCAGATGACCGGCGGCATCGACTTCGGCATCCACCAGCGTGGCGTGCAGCAACACCTGAACACCCGCCGATTCAAGCAGTTGATCCCAGACCAGCTTCAATCGCTCCGGATCGTAATTCACACCCGTCCCGGCCCCGTAAGTATTCGGGCGCAAAAACATGGATCCCGTGGCATCAAGCGCATCAACCACACGATCGGGGAGTCCGCCTACGACCTTGCGCGGCGCATCACCCGGCGTAAAAAATCCGTAGAACGTGTCGAGGACGCCGGTCGAAGTACCGCCCGCCGAACCGAATCGCTCGACGAGCATCACTGAAAGGTCGCCATGCTCGCGCGCCGCCATCGCGGCGCAACAACCCGCCGTGCCCGCGCCGATCACCAGCACATCCACTTCGGCCAGAATCGGAATCGCTGATTTATTCAGAATCTCAGGCATCGACATCATCCAGACCGACCTGCGCATAAAGCTTTGCCATGCGCCGACCATGTTCGTCATAGGCCGCTTCAAACAAAGCGGTCGATCGCTCGGCACCGAGGACCGCACCAGCCGTCAACACGCGCGGTGGCTGACCGGCATCGGTCAGACGTTGCGCCACTTCGGCCTTGATGGCATTGACCACCAGACATCCCCCGACGGTGGAGCCGGGCGCCACCGGTGTTTCAAGACCGGCGATATCCACCATCGCATCGCCCACCGGCGCACCGGTATCGAGCGCCAGGTCAGCGAAGTCCTGCAGTTTGCCTTCGGGGTGTTTCGACGTACTGGCATCGGCATGCTGCTTCGAAACCAACGCCACCACGCGAATGCCGCGATTGCGAAAACCGATGGCCATTTCAATCGGCACACGGTTGCAACCGCTGGAACTCACGATGAAAGCTGAATCGACAGTTGAAAAATCGTAATTGCGCAAAATGCGCTCGGCGAAACCCGACACGTTTTCAAGAAACATCGCCTGGCGCTGACCGTTGGATCCGACCACCGGATGATGGAAACTCAGACTCAGTTCCACCATCGGATGAAAGCCCGGAAACGAACCGTAGCGCGGCCACATTTCTTCGATCATGATCCGGCTGTGGCCCGACCCGAAGCAATGCACCATGCGACCGGCCAGAATCGTCTGCGCAAACCAGTCGGCTGCGGTGGCAATCGCGGCTTGCTGACCGACCACGGCATCGATCAACTGCCGCGCCTTTTGCAGGTACGTCATACCCGGCGACGTGGTTTTCATTTGCGCTGCACTGCTTTGCGTGGTCATGACCATTGCCCCTCGCTGACACACCAACCCCCGTCGATCGCCAAAACCTGTCCCGTCACGAAACGGGATTCGTCACCCATCAGGAAAATGGCGGCACCATCCAGATCGTCAGGCCGACCAATGCGCCCCCCATCGAGCGGTTGTTTGGTGGCGATGAATTTCAAAATGGCGTCATCGGTTGCGGCGCGCTGCGCCATCGGTGTTTCCACCAGCGCCGGCGCTACCACATTGAAACGAATCCGTTGATCGGCGTAATACGCCGCACACGATTGTGTGAAGCCAACGATGGCCGACTTCGTCGCGGCATAGGCATGTGTCGAAAAATATTTCGGCGAAGGTGAAAACCCGAGCACACTGCCCATGTTGAGAATCGATCCACCAGCACCGCGATCGAGCAGACGGCGCACCGCAGCGCGATTCGAGAGCATCACACTTTTGAGATTGAGCTGCAGTGTGAAATCAATGCCATCGTCGGTCAGTTCGTGCAACGGACCATCACCCTGACGACGACCACTTCCACCGGCCACGTGATACAGACCGTCAAAACCACCGAAGGCCTCCAGCGCCAAATCGATCGCGCGCTCAGCGGTATCGGCTTTGACGGCATCCGCCACAAGCATGCGACATGACTCACCCAATTCAGCCTGTGCTGCGGTGGCCGACTCTGCATTTCGACCCACCCCCACCACACAGGCGCCTTCACGCACCATCGCCCGGGCGGCCGAAAGCCCCAAGCCGGTGGTTCCCCCGACGATCACAAAGGTTTTGCCCGTCAGTCGCATGGCCCATTTGTAGCCGCCCAAGATGATTAAATCAATCAGTTGATATGTACATCTGATATGAATATTATGCCCGCATGCCCAAGCAGCGCACGGATCGCATTGACGAGGTCAAACGCAAGCTGCTGATCCGCCTGCAGCACGGGTTCTACCGACCGGGCGATCGATTCATGAGCAACCGCGCCGTCGCCAACCAGTACAGCATCAGCTACCAGACCGCCCACCGCCTGATCGAAGAACTCTGCCATGAAGGCCACCTCGAGCGCCGACCGCAATCAGGCACCTACGTGCCCGGCACCACCAAAACATGGCTGGGCGTCGACCTGATCTTTGCCCGGCGGGCCGAACGCGCCGGCAGCTTCGGCGACAAATTGCTCAACGAGCTCAAACAGCGACTCGATCAACAACACATCGAGTGGCGCGTGCGCTGGGCCGACAAGACCGCCGCGCCGGCCACCACGCGCCTGCCGATTCTGTGGGAAGCGCCCGAAGCGCTGACCGCCTGCGCCAACGCATCGCAATCCGCCATTCTGATTCACGATCGACCGGCACAAGGCCTGGGCGCCTTGTTCATCGACAGCGTCTCGACCGATGATCGATTCGGCGGCGCTTGCGCGGCGGATCTGCTCATGGCACAGACCGATCAATCCACGGGCTTCGCCGTGCTGGCCGGCCCGGAGGATGATCCACGCAATGCACTGCGCGTCGAAGGTTTTTGTGCGGCGGTGAAATCCCCGGTGATTTCAGCCGGCGGCTGGTATTTCGAAGACGGCTACGCCGTCGCAGCCCGCGCCATCAGCAAGGCGCGCCACGGCTTGTTCTGCTGCAATGACCGGCTTGCCGAAGCCGCCATTCGCTGGTGCGCCGACCACGACAAACCGCGCCCCCCCATCGTCGGCTTCGACGATGCGCCGATCGCCGAATCACTCAACCTCACCACCATCGCCATTCCGTGGACCGAACTGGTCGACGGCGTGATGCAGATCGTGCGCAAACGACTCGACGGCGATCGATCGGCCTCGCGTCGATTGATCGTGCATCCGCGCCCGATCGTGCGCGGCTTTTAGAGGGTGTTTATCCCGCTGCTGCCGGCGCGCCGCGGAACATGAAATACACCGCTCCGCACAGACACAGCGCCGCCCACAGAAAATCCAGGCGCAGCGGCTGCTTCATGTAGAACAGCGCAAAAGGTACAAAGACCGTAAGCGCGATGACCTCTTGAAGAATCTTGAGCTGCGGCAAATTCATCACGCTGAATCCGATGCGGTTCGCCGGCACCTGCAACAGATATTCAAACAGCGCAATCCCCCAGCTCAACAGCGCCGCAATGATCCACGGCTTGGCCTGCATGTCCTTGAGATGTGCATACCACGCGAACGTCATGAACACATTGGAACACGTCAACAGCAACACCGTCGCAGCGGCGGGAGGCATGGGTTGATTCCTTCGACAAAGGGTTTTACTTCACGGTGATCGTGATGACTTCCGAAGCCACCGGCGGTGCATGCGGCACATGCAGCCAGTCGCCGAGCACCAGGCGCAGCTTGTGCTCGCCGGGCGCCAAAGTCAGATCGGTTTCAGTCTGCCCACCGCCAAAATGCTTGAGCGTATCTTTCGGCGGCATCGGCATATCCAGATCGGGCATTTTGACATCATCGATCAACAAGTGATGGTGACCGGTATTCGGGATCTGCACCGTGGCCGGTGCCACACCCATGCCGCGCAGACCAAAACGAATCGTGAACGTCTTATCCACTGTTTCACCATCGCGCGGCGAAATGATATAGGCCACAGCACCTTCGGCTGAGGGCGTACGCGGCAGCTTGGTGGTATCGACTGCTGGCTTTTTATGGGTTTCATTGTCACTGAAAGCGACCACAGCCGTCAGACTCAGAACGATGGCGATAAGGCACAACGCGTAGCGCTGCATAATGGATCTCCCTGGTGAGTGAATGCGATAAATCCCTTGGTCCCTTGGCAGGGCCCACATCATCCCATTGCGCTGCCCAGCCATGCATCCACCGCCTCAAGGGCACTGGCGACACGGCTGGAACGCGTCAGATCGTGGGCAAAAAAAGATTCATAAAGCGTCAAAGTGCTGCGCGTACCCTCACAGCTCAGATCCCGCTCTTCTGCAAATCGCCGGGATCCCTCAGTATTCACGATCCGATCATCTGTCGCCGCATGGATTTGCAAATCGCATGGGTTATGGCCGCCCCGGCATCCGGTGGTCGACATCTGCGCCTGAATCGCCGCCAGATAGCGCGTGGCCACATGCTTCAAATTCAGCGGATCGGCTTCATGAAGACGAATTTCGGCGTCGAGATCAGACACAAACCGACTCGACCACCGTACATCCTCCAACGGTCGGCAGGCCGACACCAAGCGCGTGAGCCAACTGTCGGGGCCGATGAAACGGCGCATTTTCCAACTGAGCTGCACGAGTGCGTTTTCCAAGCCCGGTCGCCCGATAGGCTTGAGTCCCGGCGAAAACAGCACCACACCGCGCGGGCGAATGCGACCTTCGGTCGCGATCTGATACGCACTTTCACAAGCGATCAAACCGCCCAGACTGTGACCGCCGATCCATAAGGGCAGCGGCGTATCGGGCTCGATATCCAATTGAAATATCGCTTCGCGCACCTGATCCACATGATCCGACATCCGGATCG